>JALYRH010000103.1 GCA_030855425.1 Pseudomonadota bacterium | reverse complement strand
TGCCCGGGTCAAGCGCAATTGTGGTCGACGTCGCATCGAAATCGCCGAGGCTGGTCGCGCCGGGGATGAAAGCGATTCTCCAATGATCACGCGCCGCGAGGATCGCGGCGTGGAGATCGGTTGAAAATTCGTCGCGCGAGCGCTTGATCTCGCTTGCCTCGGGCCTGCCGAGCAATGCAGCGATCTCGACGGCGTCGTCATAACCGCGCATCGCCCAGAAATCGTCCCACAGGCTGTATTGCGGCTTGGCCGAATAGCCTTCGTGGCTGATCGACGGCGGCATCAGTCCATAAAGCATGCGCTGGCCCGGTGCGCGGTTGGCGGCGGTGCGTTCCGACCGGCGAAGCTTGTCCATGTAGCGCGTGGCGGCGAGCACCGATGGCCAATCGCGCGCCAGCGCGGCGCGGTCGCCGGTGAAACGATAGAGCTGGTTGACGAGAAAGACGTATTCGCCCTGGCTGTCATTCTCGGGCACCGGATCGGCGCCGCGAAAGTCGACGCAGCACGGCACTTTGCCATTGGCGAACAGATGGCCACGATAGAAAGTCGCGAAATCGCGCGCGACGTCGGCTCGCCCCATCCGCAGCAACGCTTCGGACATCATCGCGCCATCGCGTATCCAGGCGCGATTGTAGCTGCGCGTGCCAGGCTTGAGCATCGGCCCATCGCGGCTGGTGAGAACCTGGCTAAAAGTCGAGGCGACGGTGTCGGCAAAGGCTTGCTTGGCGGGCGGGACGGTGATCGCGACGCGGCCGAGAACGCCGCGCCAATGCGCCAGTGTCTCGGCCTCGGCGCGCGCGAAGGGCGGCGGCGCGGTGTCGCCATCGCTCATCGCGACAACAATCCGGCGCGTCTCGCCGGGTGCGAGATTGAGCTGATAGACAAGGTCGGCGCCGACCATGTCGCTTCCTAGCGCGGCGGGAAGCGTGGCGACCTGAACCCTCGGTCGACCGGCGAAGCGCAACGTCCGCACCACTAGCGGATCGCCCTCCTCCTGCGGCTGGACGATGCGGAGCAGCCCCGGTGCCTGGTCGATCCGCGCGATCGGGCTCGCGCCGCCCTGCTGCGACAGGAATTGTGCCGGCGGATTGACCTGCCACGGCCGAATCCCGAGCCGCAGCTCGACGGTTCGCCGTGCGCGCGTGCGATTGGTGAGCGTGTAAGCGGCATAGGCCCCGCGCCCGGCATGATCGGCGAGCAAGCGCGTTTCGAGCGTCACGTTCGGCGTGGCCCAAAGCACAATCGGCACGGGCAGCTTTCGATCGACGAGCATCTGCTGTGCGGCAACATTGCCCCAGTCGAAGCGCTGGCCGGCGTCGACCACCACCGGGGAGATCGAATAGCTGCCCTTGGCTGGCTCGATCGCGGCATCCTCGTCGATCAGCGCGCCGACCTTCCCGCCATCCGATCCCGCGAGCGTCCAATAGGGTTGCTCGCCGATGAAAGCGCGGGGGAAAGCGCCGCGCGGGCTCAACTTGGCCAGCGCGGCAAGCGCATCATTGCGGCGGTTCTCGACGGGCGGCGGGATCGTCAGCGTCCCAGGGAGCGGGACAATGCGCAGATCGTCGATCACCAGCGTCCCCGCCCCGCCATCGCGATTGCGCGCGACGACGAACTCGATCCCCGCAGCACGGCGCAATGTCTTGTCGGTGGCCGGACCCCACGCAAAGAGGATTTCGCCTGCGGGGACGACGACGTCCTGCCACTCGGCTGGCGGTCGAGCGTTGCGCCACACTTTCCACCACACATTGTCGCCGTTGGTAAGTTTCATCTGGAGGTCGTTGCGCCCGCCGGAACCGCGCATGCGGAAGCGGATTTCGTAATTGCGCGGCAGCGTGACGTCGGCCTTGCGCCGGACGAAAGCATAACCCGACACCCCGCCGAAGTCATACGCCATCTCGAGTGCCGTCCCGCCGACGCTTCGGCTTGACGCCTTGACCCCGTCCGAGCCCTCGGCGGGCCACAGTGCGGCTTGGTCCATCGGGTCGCTCAACAAGGGGGGTGCAGCGCCGAGAAGGAAGAGGGCGGCGAAGATGACGAAAAGCCTCATCCCTTGACGCTCCCCGCCAGCAGCCCGCTCAGATAATGGCGCTGCAGAGCCAAAAATAGGATCAGCACCGGGATCACGGTGACGACCGAACCCGCCATCATCAGCTCATTGTCCTGGACATGTTCGCGGCTGAGCGCGGCAAGTGCGACGGGAAGGGTGTACAAATCCTGGTCGGCGAGCACGATCAGCGGCCACATGAAGTCGTTCCAGCTGCCGAGGAAAATAAACAAGGCGAGCGTGATCAGCACCGGCTTGAGCGCGGGCAGCACGATCTTGCGAAGGATCAGGCCCTCGCTGGCACCATCGATCCGTGCCGCCTCGAGCAATTCGGTCGGGATCGACAGGCAGAATTGGCGGACCAGGAAAATCCCGAAAATCCCCGCCAGCCAGGGTACCAGTGCGCCGGCATAGCTGTTGACCAGCCCCATCGCCTTCAACTCGAGAAACAACGGTAGCATCCCGATCTGCCCCGGCACCACCATCGCCGCGACCAGCGCCTGGAACACCGCCTCGCGCCCTGTGAAGCGCAATTTGGCGAAGGCGTATCCGGCGGGGACGACGAACAGCAAGGCAAGGATCGTCGCCAGCGTAGACACGAAGATGCTATTCGCGAGGTAGCGGCCGATGCCATAGGTACCGAACAAGGTGCGGTAATTCTCGAGCGTGGGTTCCTTGGGAAACAAGGGCGGGGGAAAGGCCGCGGCCTCGCCCGGCGCCATGAAGCTGACCGACACCATCCATAGGAGAGGCATCAGTACGAGCAGGACGACCAGCGCGGTGAAGCCGGTCAGCGCGTAGCGACGGATCATATCGCGCCCGCCCTTCGCGCGACCTTCAGCTGGACGAAGGTAACGGCGAGGATGCACAGGAACAGGATGAAAGCGACCGCAGATCCCGACCCGAGGTTCCACCATTTGAACCCCTCCTCGAACATGAAATAGAGCACCGTGACGGTCGATCGCGCCGGGCCACCCTGGGTCATGACATAGGGTTCGGCGAACAGTTGGAACATGCCGGCAACGGTCAGGATCGCGACCAGCAGCACCGTCGGCGCGATCGCCGGCAGGGTGACATGGCGAAACCGCATCCACGCCCCCGCGCCATCGACCCGAGCGGCATCCTCAAGGTCGCGCGACACTGCCTGGAGCGCGGCGAGGAAGATGATCATGTTGTAGCCGAAGCTCTTCCACGCGACGAACAGCAGGATTGCGGGCAGCGCGGTGGCGGGGTTGCCGAGCCAGTCGACAGGTGCGATGCCCATCCCGCCAAGCGCATAATTGATCAGTCCGTAACGGGTGTGGAGCAGATAATTCCACACCACCGCGGTCGCCACCAGGGTGGTCACGAACGGCGCGAACAAGGCGACGCGCCATACGCCGCGCCATTTGAGCGTTTTCGCATTGACCAGCATCGCTGCGGCGAGCGAGGCAATCACCACCAGTGGCACCCCGAACACGACGAACCACATCGTGTTGCCCATCGCCTGCCAGAACAAGGGGTTGGTCACCAGCCGCTGATAATTGTCGAGCCCGATGAAGCGCAAATTGTTGAGGTTGGCGAGCGCGTAAATATCGAAGTCGGTAAAGCTCAAGACCAACGCGGCAAGCGCTGGAAGAAGAAAGAACAGCCCGATCGCGGTCAGCGCGGGGGCGGTCATCGCCCAGCCGGCGCGCGCCTCGGCGCGGATATGCGACGCGCTCATCGGGCGATCATCCAGCGGCGCTTTTCGAGCAAGCGGTCGGCACGGCGGTCCATGTCGCTGACTGCCGCATCGAGGTTCATCTCGCCGCGCACGAACAATTCGGCGACGGTCTGCATCTCACTTGCGATCCGCTCCCATTCGGGGACCTTGGGCAGCGCCGCGGTGCGATCGAGCTGGCTGGCGAAGGCGGCGGTGATCGGGTCGGCGGTCAGCCCCGCCTGGTCCCACACCGCGCGGCTCGGCGGCAAGTCGCCGGTCAGCTCCTGCAGCTTGGCCTGCGCTGCGGGCGTTACCAGGCGCGCGACCAGCCTCCACGCCGCGGCTGGGTCACGCGCGCTCGAATAGACGACCAGGCTCGATCCCCCCGGGGTCGATCGCCCGGGTCCGGTCGGGCCTGGGAATGGCGCGGTCGCCCAGCTCGACTGGAGATTCGCCGGAAGCCGCGACTTCATGTCGCCGATTGTCCATGGCCCCGATGGATAGACCGCGAAGTAGCCGCGTGCGAATTCATTCCACACGTTCGAAATCTGCGCCGCGCCTGCCAGCGGCGCGAGTTCTTCGTCATAGAGCGACTTGTAGAACCCAAGCGCCTGGCGAAACTTCGGATCGCGAAACGCCCCGCGCGTGCCCTGCGGATTAAGGAAGGTCGCCCCCGCCGACAACGCCATCTGGGTCAGATGCTCATATTCGTTGAGCGGCAACAGGATCGCATAGCCCTCGCCGCCTGGCCGCCGCTTGACCGCATGGAGCGCGCGCTTCCATTCGTCCCACATGGGCGGCGGCGCGGCATAACCCGCCGCTGCGAACAGGTCCTTGCGATAGAATTGGAGCCGCGTGTCGACGTACCACGGCAGCGCCATCAGCCGCCCGTCAATGCGGTTGGTATCGACCACGCCAGCGAATTGGCCGTCGACGAGCGACTGCATCGTTGGAGGCACGGGCTGGATCGCGCCGATCGCGGTGAGTTCGGATATCCAGCTATTGCCGACTTGCCCGAGGTCGGGGAGCGAACCACCGGCGAAACCGGTGAGCAATTTTTCGTGCGCCGCGCTCCATGGCAGCGGCTGAATGCGAAGGTCGCGTGGCGCCCCGCCCGGCAGCGCCGCGAGCAAGGCGGGCAGATTCTCGGCCTCGGCCCCCATCGCCCACATGTCGAGCCCGCCCGTCGCGCGGCGCGTGCACCCGCCAGCGAGCAGCGGCAATGCCGCCATGCTAGCAACCAAGGCGCGCCGCGTCAGCATCAGGCGCGGTCGAGCCAGCCGCCGGTAAAGCCTGCGCGGCGAAGTCCGTCGACCACCGGCGCGCTACGTCGCATCCGCTTCCAGATGAAGTCGTCGCGGTGATTGGCGATCATGGACACTATCGGTCCCTGATCGATCCCGAGATAATCCTTGTCGACCCAGCACAGCCCAGGAATAATGCGCCCGTGAAGCAAGGCCTTGCCGGGAACGGGCGCAACCAGCGTCGGATTGAAGGCGTCTAGAAAACCATATTGGCCGTAGATCGCGGCGCCATAACGGCGGTGCATCGCGGCGAGTGCTTCGGTTACGAGTCGCGGTTCAAAGGCGATCGACCCACCCAGCGCGGTTGGCGCGAGCGTGCCGTCGTCGCGCTCGCCTGGGCCGCGCGCCGAGTAACTGAAAAACTCGCGCTCGAGGCCGTTGACGACAGCCTTGAAATCGCCCGGCCCGTCGCACGCGGTGAGCCCCCAGATATCCTTGCTATACCCCGTCCAGCGTTTCGGATTGAGAATCGCATAATTGCGTTGCGCCCGCGTCGCGCGGCGGCTGTTTTCAAACAGATCGAGATCATGAGCGCGCAGCCACGGATCGCGGATGCCGCGAAAATCGACCCAGACGTGGCTGTACTGGTGCCCGAACAAGGGCGCGAATTTGAGGTGACGCTCGCCGTAATGCTCGCCCCAGCTGACTTCCGAATTGGCGGTCCATCGCGTCCATAATTCCGGCGAAATCGGAAACGTCGGGCTGCCCAGCGCGAGCAGGTAAAGCAGGGTCGCTTCATTGTAACGGTCCCACTGGGCCGGGATGAAACCTTTCTCGGGCCCCCACCCCATCGAAACATAGGGGCCCTTGCCAAGCATCCACTGCCAGTCGACACGATTGTTGATCAGCGTGGCGAGGCGGCGGATCTCAGTCTCGGCGGAGTCTGCGCGATCATAAAATTGCGCGGCAAACAGGATCCCGCCGAGCAATAGCACCGTATCGATCGACGACAATTCCGTGGTCCCGAAGCGGTGCCCCGTCTGCATGTCGATGAAGTGGTAGAAGAAACCGCGATGCCCGGTCACGCCGCTCGCCGCGGGTCCCTGGGGTGCCTTGGCGAAGAAGCGCAAGGTCGTAAGCGTCCGGTCACGCGCCGCGGCCCGGGTGACCCACCCGCGGGTCGCGCCGATCGCATAAGCGTTGAGCCCAAAGCCGACTGCCGCAATCGAGCAGAAGCTCT
>JALYRH010000102.1 GCA_030855425.1 Pseudomonadota bacterium | reverse complement strand
GTCTTGGCGTTCGGCGAAGTCGCGAACATGCCGATCGCCTCGACATATTTTTGCGCGATGAAGTAATTGATCGCCTGGACCGAGCCGCCTTCGATCGCGTCCGACACCGACTTGGTGGCGTTGGCCTCGGCCTCGGCGGACCGCTCGCGTGCTTCGGCTTCGCGAAAAGCGGCTTCCTTCCGGCCTTCGGCGGACAGGATCTTGGCCTGCTTCTCACCTTCGGCGCGGAGGATCGCCGAGGCGCGGCTGCCTTCGGCTTCGAGGATCGAGGCGCGTTTCTCGCGCTCGGCCTTCATCTGCCGCGTCATCGCATTGACGATATCGGCGGGCGGGCGGATGTCCTTGAGTTCCACGCGCGTAATTTTGACTCCCCAGCTGTCGGTCGCGTGATCGACCACACTCATTAGCCGCGCATTGATCTCGTCGCGCTTGGACAAGGTCTCGTCGAGGTCCATCGAGCCCATCACGGTGCGCAAATTGGTGGTCGAGAGCGCCATGATCGCCATATAGACGTCGCTCACTTCATAGGCGGCCTTGGCGGCGTCGAGCACCTGGAAGAACACCACTCCATCGACCGCCACCATGGCATTGTCCTTGGTGATGATTTCCTGGCCCGGGATGTCGAGCACCTGCTCCATCATGTTGATCTTGTGCCCAACCCGGTAGAAGAACGGCGGGACGAAATTGAAGCCCGGCTGGGCAACGCGGACGAAGCGCCCGAAATGCTCGATCGTGTAGCGATGGCCCTGGTGAACGATCTTGACGCTCATCATCACGAACAGCAGCACGAGCACAACAATGGCAATCAGGAATGTGGTCAGCATGATTTTCCCCTTATGTGCGTTTCATAATGCCCCGTGGTGGGGCGCGCGGGAAGGGAAATCGGCATGGGACTGAACCTGTTCGACAGGCGGGCCTTGCTGTTTCTGCCCGCGAGCAACCCGCGCGCCATCGCCAAGGCCCGCGCCAGCGACGCGGATCTCGTGGTTCTCGACCTCGAGGATGCGGTGAAGCCTGAGGATAAGGCGAGCGCTCGGGACGCTGCGGTGGCGGCGGTTGGCGAAGCGTGGCCGATGCCAGTCGCGATCCGCATCAATGGTACGGGCAGCGAGTGGCATGACGCCGACCTGGCAGCGGTGGCTGGTTCGCGCGCTGATTTCGTCGTCGTTCCTTTGGTCGGTGCCGCAAGCGAGGTTGAAGCCGTAGCGGCGGCGGCGGGGCGCCCCGTCGCGGCGATGATCGAAACCGCCGCTGGCGTCCTTGCCGCACCAGCGATCGCCACGGTCGCCGCCGCGCTGATCGCTGGGACAAACGATCTGTCGGCCGACTTGCGGTTGCCGCCGGGCGCGGGGCGCGCGCCATTGCAGGCCGCGCTGCAACATATATTGATCGCCGCACGCGCTTCGCGGATCGCCGCCTTCGACGGAGTGTTCAACAAGCTCGATGACGCGCCCGGGCTCGCCTCCGAATGCGCCGAAAGCCGAATGCTCGGCTTCGACGGCAAGAGCCTGATTCACCCCGACCAGATCGCCGCCTGCCACGCTGCCTTTGCGCCGGGGCGAGACGAGATCGAACGCGCCGAGCGGCTGATCGCCGCCGCGACCGGCGGCGCCGAGCGCTTCGAGGGCGCAATGATCGAGGCGATGCACGTCGAGGCGGCGCGGAGATTGCTAAACCGGGTGCGCTAGACCTCTTGGCTTATCGCGCCGCGGCTGGCATGGGCGCGCATGGCCGACTATCTCCATGACGACATCCCGCTTGGGCTGACCTTCGACGACGTGCTGCTTGTCCCGCTCGAATCGAGCGTCTTGCCGAGCGGCGCCGATACCAGCAGCTTCCTGACGCGCGACATCCCGCTGCATATTCCGCTGGTGTCCGCGGCGATGGATACCGTGACCGAGGCGGACATGGCGATCGCGCTTGCCCAGTTGGGGGGCATCGGAGTGCTTCACCGCAACCTCAATGTCGACGAGCAGGCCGATGCGGTGCGCCGCGTCAAGCGCTTCGAAAGCGGGATGGTGGTCAATCCGATCACCATGACTCCCGACCAGACGCTTGCCGAAGCGTTTGAGCTGATGAAGCAGCACCGCATTTCGGGCATTCCAATTGTCGAAGCGTCGGGCAAGCTCGCCGGCATATTGACCAACCGCGATGTCCGCTTCGCCGAAAATCCGCGCCAGCCGGTGCGCGAGCTGATGACCGCCGACAATCTCGCCACCGTCCCGCTCGGCACCAGCCAGGAGGAAGCGCGGCGGCTGCTTCATCAACGCCGGATCGAAAAATTGCTGGTCGTCGACGATAGCGACCATTGCGTCGGGCTGATCACGGTCAAGGACATCGAGAAAGCCGTCGCCAGCCCGCATGCGACCAAGGACGGCGAAGGGCGGCTGCGCGTTGCCGCCGCGTCGACCGTCGGGGATGCGGGGTTCGCGCGCTGCGAGGCGCTGATTGATGCCGGGGTCGATTGCATCATCATTGACACCGCGCACGGCCATAATGTCGAAGTTGCGCGCGCCGTAGAACGGGTCAAGAAAGTGTCGAACAGCGTCCAGATCGTGGCGGGCAATGTCGCCACCGCCGAAGCCGCCAAGGCGCTCGCCGGGGCGGGGGCCGACGCGATCAAGGTCGGGATCGGCCCGGGGTCGATCTGTACGACGCGGATCGTCGCCGGGGTCGGAGTGCCGCAACTGAGCGCCATCCTCGCGGCGTCGAAAGCTGCGGCCGACGCGGGCATACCAGTGATAGCCGATGGCGGGATTCGCACCTCCGGTGATGTCGCGAAAGCGCTCGCAGCGGGGGCATCGACGGTGATGATCGGATCGCTGCTCGCGGGGACGCAGGAAGCGCCCGGCGAAACCTTCCTCTACCAGGGACGCGCTTACAAGGCGTATCGCGGGATGGGCAGCGTCGGGGCGATGGCGCGCGGCTCGGCCGACCGCTATTTCCAGCAGGACATCAAGGATCAGCTCAAGCTTGTCCCTGAAGGGATTGAGGGACAGGTCGCGTTCAAGGGTCCGGTGCGCGATATCGTCCACCAGCTGGTTGGCGGGGTCAAAGCCGCGATGGGCTATACCGGATCGCAGACGATCGCCGAGCTCCAGCAGCGCGCCAGGTTCGTGCGCATCACCAACGCAGGGCTGAGCGAAAGCCATGTCCACGATGTCACGATCACCCGCGAAGCTCCCAATTATCCCACGCGGTGAGCTCATGACCCGCTGCGCATCATGACCCCTCCGGCGCGTACGCAGGCGGCGATTGAGATCCTTGACCTGGTCATTGCATCAGCGCGGGACGATGGGCCGCCCGCCGACGCCATCGTCCAGCGTTACTTCTCGACCCGGCGCTATGCGGGGTCCAAGGACCGCCGCGCGGTGCGCGAACTGGTCTATCGCGCGATCCGCCGCGCCGGGGAGCGACCGTTAAGCGGACGCACGGCGATCCACGGGTTGGCCGAGGATGACCGCGACATCGCGTTCGATGCCGCTGGCCACGGCGCGGCACCGCGCGGACCCAATGAACTGGCCGCGGCTTCCGCATATATTCCGGCGTGGATCGAAGCCGAACTGTCGCCCCATGTGGCGCAAAGCGAATGGCCCGCCTTGCTTGATCGCGCGCCGCTCGACCTGCGCGTCAATGTCGCCAAAGCCGCGCGTGACGTCATGGCGGCGGCGTTCGGCGGCGAGCCGACCAGGCTCAGCCCGTGGGGAGTGCGCTTGCCCGCTGATACTCGCGTAGACGATCGACCCGAATATTTCGCTGGCCTTGTCGAAGTTCAAGACGAAGGGAGCCAGCTGATCGCGCTCGCCTGCCAGCCTTCGGCAGGTCTCGACGTGATCGACCTTTGCGCGGGCGCGGGGGGCAAGGCGCTGGCGATCGCCGCGGCGGCTCCAAGCGTACGGATTATCGCCAGCGACACCAATCGCCAGCGCCTGTCGCACCTTGCCCCGCGCGCGGCGCGCGCCGGGGCCGAGGTCGCGGTGCGCTTGCTCGACGCGGGGTGCGAGGTCGAGATGCTCGCCGACTTGCGCGGTAAGGCCGATGTCGTGCTGGTCGATGCGCCGTGCAGCGGATCGGGGACGTGGCGGCGCAGTCCCGAAGGGCGCTGGCGACTTACCCCCGAACGGCTCGACCGGGTGGTCGCGCTTCAGTCAAAATTGCTCGATCTCGCCGCACCCCTCGTCAAACCCGGCGGTGCTCTGGTCTACGCCACTTGTTCGGTCCTGTCGCGCGAGGGTGCGGGGCAGGCGGCGGCGTTCTTAGGACGCCATTCAGGTTGGAGCGCGCAAGAGGTGGGCTTCGATGGTGGACGCGCGGAAGGGCCAGGTCGCTTGCTGACCCCGGCGCACGACGGCACCGACGGCTTTTTCGTCGCGCGGCTGTTGGCGCCGTGCTAAAGCCAGCGCAACGGTTGGAGAGAATGATGCGGTTCAGTCCCCTTGTCTTGATGCTTGGCCTTGCGGCTTCGACCTTGGCCATTCCGGCGGCGGGACAACGCCCCGACGATCAGATCGCGCCTCGCTCGATCGAATATCTGAAGCGTGGCGAGGCGGCCCTTGCGGCGGGAAACTACCTTGCCGCCGACGATGCGCTCGAAAGCGCGCTGGTGCTCGATCCGCGCAACCGCCGTGCGTTCACGACCATGGCGAAAGTCGCGATCAAGCAGAAATTGTTCGGACAGGCGATTCGCCTGACCAACAAGGCGCTTAGCCTTGAACCGACCGACCGCGACGCAGTGGCGATCCAGGGCGAAGCGATGGTCGAGGCCGGGGCCGTTCCGCGCGCTCGCGACAATCTCGTCAAGCTTCAGAAATTGTGCGCGGGTCCGTGCCCCCAGGCGGCGGCGTTGAGCGCGGCAATTGCCCGTGGCCCGGCGCTGGCAGAGGCCAAGCCACCGGTGACCAAGAAGGTCAATTAAGCCTTAGACAGGATGCGAGCGAGCGCGACGAAGTCCGCGACCGAAACCGTTTCGGCGCGGCGCGCGGGGTCAATCCCCAGTTCGGCGAGCGCATCCAGCGCGCCCGGCATGCCTTTGACGCTTTGACGAAGCATCTTGCGGCGCTGCCCGAACGCCGCGCCGGTGAGGCGCTCGAGAACGTGCGGATTGATGCCTTCGGGCTCTGCGATAGGCCGCAAATGGACGATCGCCGAGGCAACTTTCGGTGGCGGCGTGAAGGCGCTGCGGTGTACCGAAAGCGCAATCCGCGCCGAGCATCGCCACTGCGCGGCAATCGCAAGGCGGCCATAATGGTCGCTGCCGGCGCTCGCCACGATCCGTTCGGCGACTTCGCGCTGGAACATCAGGGTGAGCGATCGCCACCACGGCGGCCACGAACCCGCCAGCCAGCGGAGCAGCAAGGCAGTGCCGACATTGTACGGCAAATTGGCGACGATATGCGCGCCCTCGCCGACGAGGCTGCGCTCGTCGATCTCCATCGCATCGCCTTCGACGAGCCGCAACTTGCCAGGGAAGTCGCCGCCCAGCTCGTCAAGCGCAGGGATGCAGCGGCGGTCGCGCTCGACGGCGACGACCGATGCGCCGGTCTCGAGCAAGGCTCGGGTTAGTCCGCCCGGACCCGGGCCTACCTCATAAACCGCGTCGCCTTCGCCAACCTGGGCGATCGCGGCGATGCGCGCGAGCAGGTGGCGGTCGAGAATGAAATTCTGGCCAAGCGCTTTGGACGCGGACAGCCCGTGGCGGGCGATAATGTCCCGCAGGGGTTCGGTCACCGGCAGGCGGCGCGGTGAACGGCGCTTGCCTGCGCCTGGCGGATGGCGGCGGCCATCGCGCGTGGATCCGCACGGTCGGTCCCGGCAATGTCGAACGCGGTGCCATGATCGGGCGCTGTGCGGACGATCGGCAGTCCCAAAGTAATATTCACGCCCTCTTCGAAATGAAGCGCCTTCAAAGGGATCAGCGCCTGATCATGATACATGCACAAAGCCGCGTCATAGCGAGCGCGCGCCGCGGAGTGGAACATCGTATCCGCCGGATGTGGACCGGTGACGTGCCAGCCTTCGCTTCGCAGCGCTTCGATGGCGGGGATGATGTGGTCGATTTCCTCACGCCCGAGCGCGCCTCCTTCGCCCGCGTGGGGGTTGAGTCCAGCGACCGCAAGCCGCGGCTCGGCGATCCCGAAACTGCGCTGAAGCCCACGCAGCGCGGCACGGCCGCGTGCCTCGATCAGTGCTGCCGACAACACCCCCGACACTTCGGAAAGGGGGATATG
>JALYRH010000101.1 GCA_030855425.1 Pseudomonadota bacterium | reverse complement strand
AGCACGCCTTCGGGCGCACCCCCCGACCCGAGGTAAAGGTCGATTCCGGTGTCCGGGTTGGTGGTGGCGATGACCCCGGCGACGTCGCCGTCGGGGATCAGCATGATGCCACAGCCGAGCGCGCGCAACTCGGCGATGATCGCGGCATGGCGCGGGCGGTCGAGGACGCAGGCGACGATCTCATGCGGCGCAACCCCCTTGGCCGCGGCGAGGCGCGTCACATTGTCGGTTACCGACCGCTCGAGGCTGACCACTCCGTCGTCATAGCCCGGGCCGACCGCGATCTTGTCCATGTAGACGTCGGGCGCATTGAGCAGCCCGCCCTGCTCGGCAATCGCCAGCACGGCGAGTGCATTGGCGCCGGCCTTGGCGGTGATCGTCGTGCCTTCGAGCGGGTCGAGCGCAATGTCGATGCGCGGACCGCCATTGGGAGCGGAGCCAACCTTTTCGCCGATATAGAGCATCGGGGCTTCGTCGCGCTCGCCCTCGCCGATCACCACCGTGCCGTCCATCGGCAACTCGTTCAATGCGGCGCGCATGGCCTCGACCGCGGCGGCATCGGCGGCTTTCTCGTCGCCGCGCCCGACCAGATAGGAAGCCGCAATCGCCGCCGCTTCGGTCACGCGGACCATTTCGAGGACGAGGACGCGATCGAGAACCGAAGAGGCAGTGACCATAAAAGCTCCTGGATGGGAGGCCCCCGGCCCGGTTGGACCGGGCCTGTCTAAGCCCCCACAGTGTCTGTCGACGGCACTAGGTAATGGAGCGCGCTTCGACAAGCATCGGCTCTGTGTTTTCAATCATTCGTCGTCCGCCCGATGATCGAGGATGTGGTCGCGGACGCGGACGCTGCGCGTGCCGAGACGGGTTTCCTGGAGGAAGATGGCGAAGCTCAGGGCGGTAAAGATCATCGCCGCGATGAACAGCAAGGCGACCGCAGTGCCAATCGGGTAGCCGGTCAGGAAGGCGACGAACAGCAATACCACGACCGCCGAGATGATCAGCGCCGCGAGCACGGTCGTGAATATGGCGCGATTGACGATGCGAATGCGGCGATCGAGCAGCCGGACTTCCTTGATCAATCGGTCATGCTCGGTGCCGCGACTGGCAAAGATGCGCGGTTCGAGCGCGCGCGCCCGGTCGACGATCCGCGCCAGCCGGCCGGCGCAGACGTTGAGGAACGCTCCGATTCCGGCGAGCAGGAACACCGGCGCGACCGCGAGCTGGATGATCTGGGCGAGGTGAGTGAGTTCGGGCGCGGGGGGCAGGATCGAAGGGGCAATCATCCGTCGCTTGCCGCATCGCGCTCGCAACTGGCGATTTCGAGCAATAGCATCCCGGTCACGACGAAACTCACGGCAAGGACCCAGGCGAAGCTCGCGACCATTTCCGGCGTGGGTCCGAACAGCGTGACGATCAGCGTCGAGATCGACAGGCCGACGAACAGCAGCAGCCCCAAGGCAACATCGGTCGCCGCCGAAATCGCGATCCACCGCCTGACCGAACCGTGAGCGAGCGCGGTGGTCACCGCCAGGATCAGCCCGCGGATCAGCAGCCATGCGGTGACGATGGTGATGATCGGCAGGAAACGAGCGCCGGTATCGAGCAGGAACAGCACACCGGCGAGCGTCGTCACCGCGCCCGCGACGAGCGCGAGGAAGCGCGTCTGGTCGCGCAGCAGCGCCGCGAGCATCTCGATCAGCCCGGCCGCGACCAGCAGGATGCCAATCAATTGGTTGGCGCTGTTGCGATCGAGGAACGGCAGCGCAGCGGCGCCCGCGCCAAGCACGATGATGGCGACACCTGCGGCGGATAGCAGTCCCGGGCGCGGCGAATATGAAGATTGAGTCGAGTCCGTCATGATCGCATGTTAGCAGAGGCGGGGCTGGTCCACTATGCGCACGATCAGCGATCGTAGGCAGGAAGGCTGAGGCCGCGAGCAATCGCGGCGCCGCGCAGCCCGAACCCGGCGAGGCCGGCGACCAGCGCTGCGAGCCCTGGCGGTGCGCTGGACAGGGTGAGGACGACGAACAGCCCCGAGGCGAGCGCGGCGGCGGTGACGTAAAGTTCGGGGCGCATCAGGATCGACGGCTCGCCCGCCAGTACGTCGCGGATGATCCCGCCGAGGCAGGCGGTCAGCACGCCCATCGCGAAGGCCGGTACCGGTGCGACCCCAAAGGTCAGCGCCTTCGCCGCACCGTAGGTTGCATAAGCCGCCAGCCCGATCGCGTCGAACCACAGCATCGCCTTTCCCGCGAACGAATCGCGCGAAAACATCCACACGGAGAGCGCGGCGACGATGCAGATCAGCAAAGTTGCGTTGGTGTGGACCCAGAATACCGGGGCCCCGATCAGCAGGTCGCGCAGCGTGCCGCCGCCGACCCCGGTGACGACGGCAAAGAAGATGAAGGTGACCAGCGTCTGCTTCTTTTCCGCCGCGAGCAAAGCCCCCGACACCGCAAACACCGCGATCCCGACATAATCGAGCAGGATCAGCGCGTCGGGCAAGGCGGGGAGGAGAGGCGGGGTCATCGGCCCGTCATTGCGAGCAACGCGGTGATGACGCAATCCACAGACTCACACCAGGACGCGAAGCGTTCGATGATCTTCGCGCCGTCGCCTGAACCTTTTCTGCTTTGCTTCGCTTCGTTTGCAATGACGGGTATGGAAGCCAAATGACCGACCAACCGACCGACACCGCCGATACCACCGACACCGCGCCTCTCCCCGGCCCGGAAGACGTGCAGCATTGGACGCTGGTGATGGGGCGGGCGCAGCAGATGCTGATGGAGGCGTGGGCCGACAATCTTGCCAAGGGCAGCGCGATGCCGGGGTTCGGGCTCAAGACGCCGCCCGCGAACGCCGATCCGATGGCGTGGATGAGCGCCGGCGCCGAGGCGTGGTCGAAGGGCTTGGAAGCATGGAGCGAAATGATCGGGCAGGCGACCAAGGCGGGCGACGTCAAGGACCGCCGGTTCGGCGCGCCCGAATGGAGCGACAACCCGATCTTCGACACGATGCGCCAGAGCTATCTCGCAATCTCGGACAAATTGCTGGGCACGGTCGAGGAAATCGAAGGGCTCGACGAAGCCGCGCGGAGCCGCCTGCGCTTTGCCACCAAGGGCTTCGTCGACGCGATGAGCCCGGCCAATTATCTCGCGCTCAATCCGCAGGTGATGAAGCGAACGATCGATACCAAGGGCGAGAACCTCCTCGCCGGGCTCAGGAACATGCTGGGCGACATCCAGCGCGGGCAGGTCAGCCAGAGCCCCGCAGGCGCATTTGAGCTCGGCCGCAACCTCGCGGTCACTCCGGGCAAGGTGATCCACGAAACCCGGCTCTACCAGTTGATCCAATATGCGCCCGCGACCGAGCAGGTGCTGCACACCCCGCTGGTCATCTTCCCGCCGTGGATCAACCGCTTCTACATCCTCGACCTCACGCCCGAAAAAAGCTTCGTCAAATGGACCGTCGAGCAGGGCGTGACGCTGTTCATGGTAAGCTGGAAATCGGCCGACGCGAGCATCGCCGACGTGACCCAGGACGACTATATCGCGGCGCAGCTCGACGCGATCGCAGTGATTTGCGACGTGCTGGGCGTCCAAGGCGTTCACGCGATCGGTTACTGCGTCGCGGGGACGACGCTCGCCGCGGCGCTCGCCTACCTCGCGGCCACGGGCGAGGCCAAGCAGGTCGCGTCGGCGACTTTTTTCACCGCGCAGGTCGATTTCGAGGACGCCGGGGAGCTCAAGCTGTTCTTGGGCGACGACACGATGAAGACGCTTGGCCAACTGACCGCCGAGACCGGGGTGCTTGACGGGCGGGTCATGGCGGCGACGTTCAACCTGCTGCGCGGGCGCGACCTGATTTGGAATTATGTCGTCAACAATTATCTGATGGGCAACGACCCGCCGCCGTTCGACTTGCTTCACTGGAATGGGGATGTCACCAACCTGCCCGGCGGCTGGCACCGCGATTATCTCCAGTCATTGTACCGCGAGAACAAACTCGTCGAGCCGGGTGCGGTCAGCGTGATGGGCGTGCCGATCGACCTCTCGACGATCAGTACCCCGGCTTATGTCCAGGCGGGACGCGAGGACCATATCGCGCCAAGCGCGAGCGTGTGGAAATTGATGCGGATATTAAACGGGCCGAAGCGCTTCGTGCTTGCGGGGTCCGGACATATTGCCGGGGTAGTCAACCACCCGTCCGCGGGGAAATATCAATATTGGGCCAATGACGCCGACCCCGCGCCTGCCAGCCTGGACGACTTCATCGCCGGCGCGATCGAGCATAAGGGCAGCTGGTGGCCCGACTGGATCGAATGGCTGAAGGCAGAGGCACCCAAGACGGTCAAGGCGACCGGTGCGCGGGTGCCGGGGGCAGGAAAACTTAAGGCGATCGAAGACGCGCCGGGACGCTACGTCCGGACGCGCTAGAGGATCCCGCCGCCGAGCATCAAACGGAGGATGCCGATGACGATCACCGCGAGGTTCAGATTGCGCCCGGCGTTGCCGTCGCCCGCCGCGCCGATCCCGGCGCCGATCACGGCCAGCGGGATGATCAGCCAATTGGCCCACCCGAGCAACGGCAGGAAGGCGACCGCGGCAAGAATCAGCGCGACGAAGCCGATGATGATCGAGATGATGTTGAGCATCAACGACCAGTGGCGCGAAGCGCGCGATTGCGCAAGAGGTGCGCGGCTGGACGCTCGCTTGCTTAGTCAATAGACGGCGCGCTGGACTGCGGGTCACCGCGCAATCAAGGAATATCGACTTGGGAAACGTCACGGTCATCGGCGCGCAATGGGGCGACGAGGGTAAGGGCAAGATCGTCGACTGGCTCGCCAGCCGGGCCGACATGGTGGTCCGGTTTCAGGGCGGGCATAATGCCGGGCACACGCTGGTGGTCGGCAACCAGGTTTATAAATTGTCGCTGCTGCCGTCGGGGATCGTGCGCGGGACGCCGTCGGTGATCGGCAATGGCGTGGTGCTCGACCCATGGGCATTGCAGGCCGAGATCGAGAAGTTGAGCGCGCAGGGCGTGGTCATCACCCCGGACGTGCTGATGATCGCCGAAACCTGCCCGCTGATCCTGCCGATCCACCGCGACCTTGATGCCCTGCGCGAGGATGCCTCGGGCGCGGGCAAGATCGGCACCACCCGGCGCGGGATTGGCCCGGCCTATGAGGACAAGGTCGGGCGCCGCGCGATCCGCGTGTGCGACCTTGCTCATCTGGATGAACTCGACCCGTTGCTCGACCGCTTGTGCGCGCACCATGACGCGCTTCGTGCCGGCTTCGGCGAGCCCGCCACTGACCGCGATAAACTCCGCGCCGACCTCGCCGAAATCGCCGACTTCGTGCTCCAGTTCGCGCGTCCGGTGTGGCGCGACCTCGACGAAGCCTCCCGCGCCGGCCGCCGCATCCTGTTCGAAGGCGCGCAAGGCGTGCTGCTCGACGTCGACCACGGCACCTATCCGTTCGTCACCTCGTCGAACACGGTCGCGGGAACCACCGGGCCGGGGAGCGGGATGGGGCCGTCGGCGGCGGGGTTCGTGCTCGGCATCGTCAAGGCCTATACGACGCGGGTCGGCTCGGGGCCGTTCCCAACCGAGCTCGATGACGCCACCGGACAACGGCTCGGCGAGCGCGGGCATGAGTTCGGCACCGTCACCGGGCGCAAGCGCCGCTGCGGCTGGTTCGACGCGGTGCTGGTGCGCCAGTCGGCGGCGGTCAGCGGCATCACCGGCATTGCGCTGACCAAGATCGACGTCCTCGACGGCTTCGGCAGCGTCAAGATCTGCACCGGCTATCGCATCGGCGACAAGACGTTCGACTATCTTCCCGCGCACGCCGCCGACCAGGCCGGGGTTGAACCGGTCTACGAGGAGTTCGAGGGCTGGGGCGGGACCACGGCTGGCGCGCGGTCGTGGAATGATTTGCCCGCCCAGGCGATCAAATACGTCCGCCGCATCGAGGAACTCATTCGCTGTCCGGTGGCGCTGGTGAGCACAAGCCCCGAGCGTGACGATACGATCCTGGTGCGTGACCCGTTTGCGGGGTGAGGCGCGCACTTTGCTCTTTTCATATCCGGTGGCGCAGCTAGGCTCCGCCGAAACATCATTGATGGGGACTTTATGACCAAGCGCGCGCCGATGCTCCACGCCGGGACAGCCATTGCGGCCTGCCTGCTCCTTGCCGCTCCGGCGTCGGCACAACCCGTCAGCATCGTCCAGCCCGGCGCGCCCGGCTTGCCGGTCCGGGTCATCACTCCGGCCGAAGCGGGGCGGATCGCCAACACGCGCTATACTGC
>JALYRH010000100.1 GCA_030855425.1 Pseudomonadota bacterium | reverse complement strand
ACGCACTCGAAGGAAAGCCAGCCTTGTTACCTATGCGTTACCTGCCCTTTTGGAGGTAACATCATAATTGGCTGAAAAATGGAGCGGGCGAAGGGATTCGAACCCTCGACCCCAACCTTGGCAAGGTTGTGCTCTACCCCTGAGCTACGCCCGCTCGATTGGCGGACCGGAAATATCCTCCGGTCGGGTGGAGCGGGCAGCTAGCATCGGTCCAGCGGGTCCGCAAGTGCCTTGTGGTTTCCCCCCGCGCGGCTTGCCGCCCGCGCGCACCATCGCCATATGCGCAGGCCACAGGATGAAGGAGCAAGGCGTGGCGACTCTCGGGCTGAGCGAGGACGACAAGATCGCGGTCGAGCGATTCCAGCGCGAGGTCGTCGAACCGTCGATGACCAGCCTCGTGATTCTCGATTTCTGGGCCGAATGGTGCGCCCCTTGCAAGCAATTGGGGCCAGTGCTCGACAAGATCGCAGCCGACTATGCCGACGTGGGCGTGATCCTTGCCAAGATCGACGTCGAGGCCGACAAATTTCTTGCCGCGCAATTCCAGGTCAAGTCGATCCCCACGGTCTACGCTTTCTTCCAGGGCCAACCGGTCGCCGACCTGACCCAATATCGCACCGAGGCGCAATTCAAGCGAGCAATCGACCAGTTGCTCGGGCAATTGCCGGTCAAGGGTCCGGCGCAGGACCTTGCGGCGCAGATCGAACCGGCGTTGGCGTTGGGCGAGGAGGCACTTGCCGACGGCGACGCGGTCCGGGCCGAAGCGGTGTTCGAACAAGTCCGCGATCTGGACCCGGCCAACCCGGTGGTGCTTGGCGCGCTGGCGCGAGCGATGATCGCTGCGGGAAAGGACGATCAAGCGCGCGTTTTGCTCGATTCGCTCGATGAGAAGCAGACCGGGCATGCGGCGATTACCCGCGCTCGCGCCGCGCTCGAGGTCGCCGCGGCCCCGGTGGTGGACATTTCGGCCGAGCAGGCGCGGCTCGAGGCCGATCCCGACGATCATGCGGCGCGGTTCGCGCTTGCGCAGGCGGCCATGGCGTCGGGCGATCGTGATCGCGCGGCCGACGCGCTGCTCGAGATCGTCGAGCGCGACCGCGAGTGGAACGATGGCGCGGCACGGACCCGCTTCCTGCAAATGCTCGAAGCGGCCGGGTTCGAGGACCCATGGGGCCGCGCCCAGCGTCGCCGACTGTCGGCCCTGTTATTTACATGATGGGGGCCAAGCCCGCGCGCGTGCCGATTTTCCCGCTGGCGGGGGCGTTGCTGTTCCCGCGCGCGCAGTTGCCGCTGCATATTTTCGAGGAACGTTATCGCGAGATGGTGCGCGACGCGCTGGCCGGACCGGGCCGGATCGCGATGATCCAGCCGAAATCCGCCCTGACCGAAGTCGGAGGGGGCGAAGGGGATCATCCGCCGCTATTCCGCGCCGGCTGCCTCGGCGAGATCGTGGGGGTCGAGGAACTCGAGGACGGGCGCTTCAACATCGTCCTTCAAGGGTCGCATCGCTTCCGCCTGATCGCCGAGGCCGACATCGGCACGCCCTATCGCCAGGCCGACATCGACTTGGCGGCGTTCGACGACAGCGAGCCCGATCCGTTGCCCCTGATCCTGCGCAGCGCGGTCGAGCGCGAGGCACGGCGCTTCGGCGATGCGCTCGGGCTCGCGGTCGATTGGGATGCGGTCGGTCGGCTCGACGACGAAATGCTGGTCAACGCCATCGCTCAGGTCGCACCGTTTGATTCGGGCGCTAAGCAGGCTTTGCTCGAGGAACCGCTTCTCGCCGGTCGCGCCGAGCTTGTTATCCAGCTGATGGAGTTCCAGCGCCTTGCCCCGGGCGGCGCCGACACCGGCCAGACGATGCAATAGGAAACGAAATACTCAAATGCCGTTGGGTCTTGAGGTTTGCCGTCTAGATCGGCAGCCCGCGCAGCAGCAACGGCAGGTCGCCGCTGGTCCCGCGCGCTTCGGCCATCAGCCTCTGCTTGACCGGACCGATCCGGTCGATCAACCCCATTCCGAAGCGCCGCACCCGGCTCGCCGTCTTGCCCTTGACGCCATAGATTCGGGTCAGCGTGTCGGTGGCGGCGGCCACCATGAAGGTGTCGAGCCCCCTCCACTGCTGATAACGGTCGAGCAATTGTCGGTCGCCAAGATCAAGCCCCAGACGCGCGCCTTCGACCAGCACCTGGGCCAGCGCGGCAGCGTCGCGATAGCCCAGGTTGACGCCTTGCCCGGCGATCGGATGAACACCGTGCGCGGCGTCGCCAACCAGCGCGAGGCGGTCGGCAGTGATCTGCGCGGCATGGTGGAAGCCGAGCGGATAGGAGGAGCGCGGCGCGATCATCGCGATCGTGCCCAGGAAGCCACCCATTGCGGCCTGGGCCTCGGCCGCAAAATCGGCGTCGCTCAGTGACAGCAAGCCCGGCGCGTCGGCTGCGCTCACCGACCACACGATTGCCGATCGATGCCCGTTCTCATCGTCGTTCATCGGCAGCAATGCGAACGGCCCCGCCGGGTAGAAGATTTCGTGCGCAACCTGTTCGTGGGGCAATTCGTGGCGCAGCGTCGAGACGATCGCGGCATGGTTGTATTTCCACCGCGCGACACGGATCCCCGCCGCCTCGCGCGTCGGGGAGTTGCGTCCTTCGGCGGCGATCAGCAAGGGCGCGCGGAGTTCGCGGCCATCGTCGAGCGACATCGTGACGCCGAACTCGCCGCGCTCGACCGTCAACGCGCTGCTGTTCCAGTAAAGCGCGACATTCTTCCCCGCCTCGGCGCGTGCCCTCAGCGCGCTCCGCAAGTGGCGGTTCTCGTACATCCAGCCGAGCGGCTCATCGTTGGCGCCAGGGTCGAACGCGAGCCCGCCCGGTGCCAGCCCATCGGCGACCTCGATCCGCCGGATCGGCGATCCGGGCTCGGGGAAGTGATCGCTGATCCCGACCGCGTCGAACATCCGCTGCGACGACGAAGACAAAGCGGTGGCGCGCCCGTCGAACGCCGCGCCGATGCGCGTGTCGGGGTCGGCAGGATCGACGGTCGCGCTGCTCATCCCGCTCGCGTCGAGCGCGGCAGCAAGCGCCAATCCGACCAGCCCGCCGCCCAGGATAATCACGTCGGTTCGTTCCATTTGCCCGATGTAGGCGGTGCGGCGCTGGATGGCGAGCCTCAACGCGCTTGACCGCCGAGTCCGCTGCAAGGCATTGTGGCGTCAGTCATTCACCGGGGGACATTATGGCGAGTGCGGCCCAGCGGCTACCCAGACGCGACCTCGAGCCGCACTGGCGCGATAAATTGACCGAATCGATGCGCCGGTTCGCGCGCCGCAGCATGGGAGCGATCCTGGTCGCTACCGGGATCGGTCTGGCGTTCGCACTAATCACCTATTCGAGTGTCGACCCCAGCCTGACCACCGCTGCCGGCGGCCCTCCGACCAACTGGCTCGGCGCGGCGGGTGCTTATTCGAGCGATCTCCTGCTATTGCTGTTTGGCCCCGCCGCGGCACTGCTCCTGCCCTTGCTCGCACTGACCGGGGTGCGCTTGTTGCGCGAGGTCGATGGCGGTCGGCTCGGTCGCGCATTGCTCGTCGCGTTGTGCGGAGTCCTCCTGCTGGGTCTCGCCGCGGCGCTGTTTGCCGGGACCGCGGTAAGCGGTCTTCCCGGTGGCTGGGGCGGGGTGATCGGGCTCGCCGGCGCGCATGGCGTCGATGCGCTGGTCGGCTTGATCGGCAATCCCGGGGTCGAAGGTCCGCTGCGGCTGTCGCTGATGGCACTGCTTGCCATGGCCGGGCTTGCGCTCGGCTATTTCGCGCTTGGTCTGCGCCCGGAGGAACGCGGCTGGGCCGGAACCAAATTGCGTCGCGCCCCCAACGCGATCGCTGCCAAGCCGCCGCGCCGCAGTCGCCAGCGCGATGCGATGCTCGATGAGGAGGGCGCCGCCGCCCCACCGCGCTCGCGCCCCGCGGTCGCGGTCACCGACCCCTCACAACCGATCGCCGCCGCCGCCGCGCTGCGCAAGGATCAGCGCAAGGGCAAGGGCGGCGTAGGCCAGACGAGCCTCGCCCTCGGCGACAATTACGCGCTTCCCCCGCTGGCCTTGCTCGGCGCCGCGCCGGCGGGGAGCAAGACCCCGATCGATCGCGCCGGGCTCGAGCGAAATGCGCGCCTGCTCGAAAGCGTGCTCGAGGACTTCCACGTCCGTGGCGACATCGTCGAGGTCCGACCCGGGCCGGTGGTAACGATGTATGAACTCGAACCCGCGTCGGGGATCAAGGCGAGCCGCGTGATCCAGCTCGCCGATGATATCGCGCGCAACATGTCGGCGCTGTCGGCGCGCGTCGCGACCATCCCCGGGCGAAGCGTGATCGGGATCGAACTCCCCAACGCCAAGCGCGAATCGGTGGTGCTCAGCGAGTTGATCGGCAGCCAGGCGTTCGAAGATCAGAACATGTCGCTGCCGCTGATCCTGGGCAAGAATATCTCTGGCGATCCGGTCATTGCCGATCTCGCGCCGATGCCGCATCTGCTCGTCGCGGGGACCACCGGCTCGGGCAAGTCGGTCGGCTTGAACTGCATGATCCTGTCCTTGCTCTACCGGCTCAG
Source organism: Pseudomonadota bacterium (assembly GCA_030855425.1). The sequence continues at coordinate 1,764 of JALYRH010000100.1, read as the reverse complement.
CCCCGACGAGTGCAAAATGATCATGATCGATCCCAAGATGCTCGAACTGAGCATGTATGAGGATATTCCGCATCTGCTCGCGCCGGTGGTGACCGAGCCGGGCAAGGCGATCCGCGCGCTCAAATGGACCGTCGAGCAGATGGAGGAACGCTATCGCATGATGGCGAGCCTCGGGGTGCGTCAACTTGCCAGCTTCAATCAGAAGGTGCGCGACGCCAAGGCCAAGGGCGCGCAACTCGGGCGCAAGGTCCAGACCGGCTATAACGCCGACAGCGGGCAGCCGATCTACGAAACCGAAGAACTCGACTATGATGTTTTGCCGCAGATCGTGGTAATCGTCGACGAGCTTGCCGACTTGATGATGACCGCGGGCAAGGAAGTCGAATTCCTCATCCAGCGCCTCGCGCAAAAGGCGCGCGCAGCGGGGATCCATCTGATCATGGCCACCCAGCGTCCCTCGGTCGACGTCATCACCGGCGTGATCAAGGCCAACCTGCCGACCCGCATCAGTTTCCAGGTAACGTCGAAAATCGACAGCCGCACGATCCTTGGCGAGCAGGGCGCCGAGCAACTGCTGGGCAAGGGCGACATGCTGTACATGCCCGGCGGCAAGCAGATATTGCGCGTCCACGGCCCGTTCGTCAGCGACGATGAAGTCCGCAGCGTCGCCGATCATTGGCGCAAGCAGGGCGTACCCGACTATATCCAGGCGGTGACCGAGGAACCCGAGGACGGCGGCTATCTGTTCGACGGCCAGCCGGTCGGCGAGGACGATGCCGAGACCCAGCTTTATCGAAAAGCGGTGCAAGTCGTCGCCGAAAGCCAGAAAGCCTCGGTCAGCTACCTCCAGCGCCAGCTCCGCGTCGGTTATAATAGCGCCGCGCGGCTGATCGAGCGGATGGAGAAAGACGGCCTCGTCGGCATCCCCGACCACGTCGGCCGGCGCGAAGTGCTGATCGACACCGAGGGCCATGCAATCTGAGATGCAGTGGCGCTTGCCGCCTGAACGGCGGGGAACTTGGGGGTTCAGGGGGCATTCAATGCGACGAGGCTATTCACTTGGCCAAAGCCATCCAGGAGATTTGCATGTTTGTCGCTTCCCCATTGTCGCGCGCGCTGGTGTCGGCGGTTGCCGTGACCGCGCTTGCCGCGCCGAGCCTTGCCTCGCCGGCAACCGATCTGCGCGCGGTCGAAAGCCACCTTGCCGGCACCCAGAGCCTCGTATCGCAATTCACCCAGACCGACGGCAAGGGCCGCCAGCTGACGGGCACGCTGTCGCTCAAGCGCCCGGGCCGGATCCGCTTTGAATATGGCCGCGGCGCCAACATGCTGCTCGTTGCCAATGGCACGACGTTGAACTTCATCGATTATGATGTTGGTCAGAAATCGAGTTGGCCGGTCGCCAAGTCGCCGCTCGCGGTATTGCTCTCCGCCAACCCCGATCTCGGCCGGATCGCGCGCATCATGCCATCGAACGACCCGCGCGTCGTCGTCGTCCGCGCGCGCGATGCCCGCCGCCCCGAATTTGGCACGCTGGTGCTCGCCTTCACGCGCAACCCTGCGGGTCCAGCGGGGCTCGAACTCGAAGGCTGGACCGCGATCGACGCCCAGAACAAGACGACCAAGGTTCGCCTCGACGGGCAGCGCTATAATGTCCCTGTCGCCGAAAGCGCTTTCACATACGCCGAACCGAAGCGGAAACGCTGAAAACCTGGTTCCGAATCGCAACGTGTTAAGCGTGGCGACAGGGAAGCGCTCGTATAC
>JALYRH010000021.1:5407-20765 GCA_030855425.1 Pseudomonadota bacterium | reverse complement strand
AGGTAACCCGCTCAACATGCTGCGGCAAAAGCTTTTTCTTGCGCAACACTTCCTGCACGTGCCAGCTGATCGCCTCGCCTTCGCGATCGGGATCGGTGGCGAGGATCAGCGTGTCGGCCTTTTTCGCTTCGTCGCCGATCGCCTTCAACTGCTTGGCCTTGTCGGGGTAATTTTCCCACAGCATGGCGAAGCCGTCGTCGGGATCGACCGAGCCGTCCTTGGGCGGCAGATCGCGAACATGGCCATAGCTCGCCAGCACGCGGTGCCCCGGCCCCAGATATTTTTCGATGGTCTTGGCCTTGGCAGGCGATTCAACGACGACGAGTTTCAAAATTCAACGCTCCCTCACACGTACGCGTATGGTGAAGCGGGGCGTGAAGCGTCGTCAAGCAGGTCCTTGCCCAAGCCAGCGGCGGAAGCGCCGGGCGATCAGGCGCGGCCCGCTGCATCATCTGCGGCACATCGCGCAGTGGCCGCGCATCGCCTAGGTCAGGTCAGGAAAGGCTGACCTTCCCTCCCGCGTGGCGGTCGAGGCGGCCGGCGAGATCGAGTTCGAGTAGGATCAGCTGCACCGCTCCTGCGGCCGCGCCGGACTGGCGCACCAGTTCGTCGACGGGGACGGCCGACGGGCCAAGCAGACTTATAATTGCCGCGCGCAAGTCGGGCTCGGCCTCATCCGCGTCATATTCGCGCGCGTGTTCGAATGGCGCATGGGGGCTGGCGACCTCGCTCAACATGGGCCGGATCGCCTCGATCACGTCGGCGGCGGATTGGATCAGCGTCGCGCCGTCGCGGATCAGCAGATTGCAGCCTTGCGCACGCGGGTCGAGCGGTGATCCCGGGACCGCCATCACTTCGCGTCCCGCTTCGGCCGCCAATCGCGCGGTGATCAGCGAGCCCGAGCGTGGCGCCGCTTCGACCACCACCGTCCCCGCGCCAAGCCCGGCGATGATCCGGTTGCGATACGGGAAGTGACGCGCCCGCAGCTCGATTCCCGGCGGCATCTCGGCAATCAGCAGGCCCCGCGCCGCAATGCCTGCCTGTCGCGCCGCATTCTCGGGCGGATAAGCGACGTCGATTCCGCCCGCGATGACCGCGACCGTCCCGCTGTCGAGCGCACCGTCATGCGCCGCGCTGTCGATGCCCCGGGCCAATCCAGACACCACCACGACCTGTTCGCGGCCAAGCTCATGCGCCAGCCCGCGCGCGAAGCGGCACGCCGCGGCGCTGGCGTTACGCGCGCCGACGATTCCCACCATCGGCCGTTCGAGCAGTTCGAGCCGCCCTTTGACGGTGATTAGCGGCGGAGCGTTCTCAAGCTCGGCGAGCGCGCGCGGATAGAGCCCCTGCCCGATCGACAGATAGCGCGCGCCGAGCGCTTCGACCGCGACGATCTCGCGCTGTGCAGCCGTGATCGGATGGAGCGCGGGCGCCCTGCCCCCGCCGCGCCGCGCGAGATCGGGAATCGCGGCAAGCGCGTCGCTCGCGCTGCCGAAGCGCCGCAGCAATTGGCGGAACGCGATCGGCCCGATCCCGGGAGTGCGAATCAACCGCAGCCGATCGAGCAGGTCGCTCACGTCCTCGAGCGACCGACGCGGGGCTCCTCGCCGGCCACCAGCCGACGAATGTTGTCGCGGTGCTTCCACAGCACGAGCAGGGCGAGGCCGAGCAGCAGAGGGAAATGAGTTCGGTCACCAACCACCCCGGCGGTGATCGGAGCGCTCGCCGCCGCGGCCATCCCGGCGACCGACGACATGCGCACCACCAGCAGCAGGACCAGCCATACCATGGCATAGACCAGCGCGGCGATCGGCAGCAGCATTACGAGAACGCCGAGCAAGGTCGCGACGCCCTTTCCGCCCCTGAAGCGAAGCCACACAGGATAGAGATGCCCGATCAGCACGCCGGCGGCGGCGTGGAGCTCGAACCCGGTCCAGAAATGGTGCGCCAGCCACACCGCCAATGCGCCTTTTGCGGCATCGAGCAGCAAGGTCGACGCCGCGAGCCCCTTCGACCCCGTCCGAAGCACGTTGGTGGCGCCGATATTACCCGACCCGATCGCGCGAATATCTCCCTTCCCGAAGGCGCGGGTGAGCAGCAGCCCGAACGGAATCGAGCCCAGTAGATAAGACACGGCAAGAACGAGAAGGATGACGCTGTTCATCGCGCAAATTGGTAGCACAAGCCGACGTGCTCGCAACAACCTCCTTTGCCCCGCCTTGGGCGCAATGCAGCAATTCCGCGGAGGTAGCGACTTCAGTTGGCCCTCAATCACCGGTTGCAGCGTAAGACCCGCCCCGTCATCACGCGGCGATGAACCCTGCCGCGCCCATCTTGTTGTTCGATTCGGGAATTGGGGGGTTGTCGGTGCTTGGACCGCTGCGCGCATTGCTCCCGGCTGCACCGATCGTCTACGTGGCCGACAACGCCGGCTTCCCTTATGGCACCAGGAGCGAAGCGGAGTTGGCGGCGCGAGTCCCGGCGCTGCTCGGCCGGCTGGTCGAGTGCTACCGCCCGAGGCTTGCGGTGATCGCGTGCAACACCGCCTCGACCATTGCTCTCGACGAGGTTCGCGCCCTGCTCGATATTCCCGTGGTCGGCACGGTCCCCGCGATCAAGCCTGCCGCCGTGCTGAGCACCACGCGCGTCATCGCAGTACTCGGCACCGAGGCGACCGTGCGCCAGCCCTACGTCGACGATCTTGCCGCGCGGTTCGCCGCGGATTGCCGGGTGATTCGCCACGGCAGCAAGGAATTGGTCGATTTGGCCGAGGCCAAGTTTGCCGGCGCGGTGACCGAGCCCGCCGCGATCGAGGCTGCGGTCGCCCCGATCCGCACGGCGGAAGGCGGCGATCAGGTCGACGTCATCGTACTCGCTTGTACTCATTTTCCCTTGCTTTCCGGCGAACTTGCGGCGGCCTGGCCGGGCGTCGCTCTGGTTGACGGCGGCGCGGGGATCGCGCGTCGCATCGCCCATCTCACGGCTGGCCAGCGATGGCCCGATCGGGCGATCCCGGGCATCGCGATATTTACCTCCCCGCCCCCGCCGGCGCTCGCCGCCGCGCTCGCCGCGTTCGGGCTGACCAAGGTCATCACGCTTTGATTGCGAGTCGTTCGCAATGGCATTCGGCGCCGCGCGGCGATATTGGCCGCTGCGTGGATTACCAAGGCATCTTCAAGGCGGCGATCGATCGCCTCCATGATGAAGGACGTTACCGCGTCTTCATCGATATCTTGCGCACCAAGGGCGCCTATCCCAACGCGCGCTGCTTTGCCGGGCATAACGGCCCCAAGCCGATCACGGTGTGGTGCTCTAATGATTATCTGAGCATGGGCCAGCACCCCGCGGTCATCGCGGCGATGGAGCAAGCGCTTCACGATGTCGGCGCCGGATCGGGCGGCACGCGCAACATCGGCGGCAACACCCATTATCACGTCGATCTGGAGGCCGAGCTCGCCGACCTTCATGGCAAGCAGGGCGCCTTGCTGTTCACCTCGGGCTATGTCTCGAACGAAGCAGCGCTTTCGACGCTCGGCAAGCTTTTGCCTGGCTGCGTGATCTTCTCGGACGAACTCAACCACGCCTCGATGATTGCGGGAATTCGCACGTCGGGTTGCGACAAGCGCGTGTTCCGCCACAATGACCTCGACCATCTCGAACAATTGCTGCGCGACGAAGACCCCGAAACGCCCAAGCTGATCGCGTTCGAGAGCGTCTATTCGATGGACGGCGACATCGCCCCGATCGGTGCCATCTGCGACCTTGCCGACCGCTACGGCGCGCTGACCTACCTCGACGAAGTCCACGCCGTCGGCATGTACGGGCCGCGCGGCGGCGGGATTTCCGAGCGCGACGGACTGGCGGGTCGCATCACGATCATCGAAGGCACGCTGGGCAAGGCATATGGCGTGATGGGCGGCTATATTGCCGCCGACACCGACATCATCGACTGCATCCGCAGCTATGCCCCGGGCTTCATCTTCACCACTTCGCTGTCGCCGGTGCTGGTCGCGGGCGCGCTCGCCTCCGTACGGCACCTGAAGGCGTCGGGCGAGGAACGCGCGAGCCAGCGGGCGGGCGCGGCGCTGCTCAAGGCCAAATTCCGCGATGCGGGACTGCCGGTGATGGATTCGGTCACCCACATCGTTCCGTTGCTCGTCGGCTGTCCGATCGAGGCGAAACGGATCAGCGACATCTTGCTCGCCGAATATGGCCTTTACGTCCAGCCGATCAACTTCCCGACCGTCCCGCGCGGCTCGGAGCGGCTGCGCTTCACCCCCGGACCCAACCATGATGCGGCGATGATGGACGAATTGACTGGCGCGCTGGTCGAAATCTGGGATCGGCTCGAGCTCAGCAAGGCCGCCTGAAGGGTGGCGAATCTGGCGGACTTGGCCTAGAGGCTGGCGATGCGCATCGCCCTCTCCGCCGATCACGCCGGTTATGAACTCAAGGACCTTCTTGCCTGCTGGCTGCGCGACAGCGGGCACGAAGTCGTCGACCTAGGGACGAACGGCACCGAGAGCGTCGATTATCCCGATTATGGCGCGCGTCTCGGCCGCGTCGTGGCGAGCGGCGAGGCTGATCGCGGGATCGCGGTGTGTGGCTCGGGGATTGGCATCGCCATCGCCGCCAATCGCAACCCGGGATGCCGCTGTGCCCTGGTCAGCGAGCCGCTTTCAGCGAACCTCGCGCGCACTCATAATGACGCCAACGCCATTGCGCTGGGATCACGGCTGATCGGGCCGGAGATGGCCAAGGCCTGCGTTGCCGCTTTTCTCGCTACCGACTTCGAAGGCGGCCGCCACCAGCGCCGCGTCGACATGTTAAATACAGCCAAGGACTTCTAAATGGCCACTGCCCCCAACCTTACGGATGTCCAGCCAACCGGCTTCTTCACCCGCGTTCTTGCGGACGCCGATCCTGCAGTCGCCAAGGCCGTCGCTGCCGAGCTCCATCGTGAGCAGACCCAGATCGAGCTCATCGCTTCGGAGAACATCGTTTCGCGCGCGGTGCTCGAAGCGCAAGGCTCGGTGCTGACCAACAAATATGCCGAGGGCTATCCCGGGCGGCGCTATTACCAGGGCTGCGAACCTTCGGACGCGGTCGAGACGCTGGCGATCGATCGTGCCAAGCAACTCTTCGACTGCGGCTTTGCGAATGTTCAGCCGCATTCAGGCGCTCAGGCCAATGGCGCGGTCATGCTCGCGCTGACCAAGCCGGGCGACACTATCCTTGGCATGAGCCTTGATGCCGGCGGTCACCTTACACATGGCGCCCGCCCCGCAATGTCGGGGAAATGGTTCAATGCTGTTCAATATGGAGTCCGCCGGGACGATGATCTGATCGATTTCGATCAGGTCGAGGCGCTTGCCAAGGAGCATCGGCCAACCCTGATCATCGCCGGCGGCTCGGCCTATCCGCGCCATATCGATTTCGGCAAGTTCCGCGCAATTGCCGATGAAGTCGGCGCGACGTTCATGGTGGATATGGCGCATTTTGCCGGCCTCGTCGCCGCGGGCGAGCATCCGACCCCGTTCGGCCACGCCCACGTGGTGACCACGACTACCCACAAGACCCTTCGCGGGCCGCGCGGCGGGATGGTGCTGACCAATGACGAGGCCATCGCGAAGAAGATCAATTCGGCTGTCTTCCCGGGCCTCCAGGGTGGGCCGCTGATGCACGTCATCGCGGCCAAGGCCGTTGCGTTCGGCGAAGCGCTCGAACCCGGCTTCAAGACCTATGCGAAGGCCGTAATCAAGAACGCACAGACGCTCGCCGGGCGGCTGAAGGAGCGCGGCGCCGACCTCGTCGCCGGCGGCACCGACACACACCTCGCCTTGGTCGACCTGCGCCCGATCGGGATCACCGGCAAGGACGCCGACGAAGCGCTGGAACGCGCCGGGATCACCTGCAACAAGAATGGCGTCCCGTTCGATCCGCTCCCGCCGATGCAGACCAGCGGCATCCGCGTCGGCTCCCCCGCCGGGACCACCCGCGGTTTTGGCGAGGCCGAGTTCGCCGACATCGGCGACATGGTCGCCGACGTGCTTGCTGGCGTGGCCAAGGGCGACACCGCGATCGAGCGCGCCGTTAATGCCCGCGTCCGCGCCTTATGCGCCCGTTTCCCCATTTATCAGGACCAATAGTCTCATGATCGACCCACAAGAAGAAAAACCCAATTATCTGGGCCGCGCCACCGACGAAGTGAAAGCGATGGGCAAGGACGGCTTGTCGCATCCCTCGACCAAGACCGTGCTGGCGGGCGCCGCGATTGGCGCAGCGGCGGGACTGCTGCTGCCCGTGCTGTCGATCGGGGTCGGGTTGGTCGGCGGCGCCGGGATTGCGCTGTGGCAGCGCATCAAGCGCTAATGCCGTCCGGAGCGAACGTCTGTCCCTTCCCGCTGGCGCCGCCCTCGGATAACAACTGATGCGGTGCCCGTTTTGCGCGCATGAGGACAGCCAGGTGAAGGACAGCCGCCCGTCGGAAGATGGTGCGGCGATCCGGCGGCGGCGGCAATGCGAGGGCTGCGGCGCGCGCTTCACCACCTTCGAGCGCGTCCAGTTGCGCGACCTCACCGTGCTCAAGAAGGACAATAAGCGCGAACCGTTCGACCGCGCCAAGCTCGAGCGCGCAATCGGCCACGCCTGCCGTAAACGGGACATCGACGCCGCGCGCATCGACCGCCTCGTGTCGGGCATCCAGCGGCAGCTCGAGACCCGCGGCGACGAAGTTTCGACCGGCGACATTGGCCAGGCGGTGATGGATGGATTGAAGGGGCTCGATCCCGTCGCCTACATTCGCTTCGCGAGCGTCTACAAGGACTTCTCCGAAGCCGGCGATTTTGCCGAGATCGCCGAAGCGGTTGGCGAAGATATGGCGCCCCCGGCCCAGCCGCGCGACAAATTGCTGTGAATCGACCCGTCATCATCCTCGTCCGCCCGCAGCTTGGCCAGAATATCGGCAAGGCGGCACGCGCCATGCTCAATTTCGGGCTGAACGAGCTTCGCCTCGTTGCCCCGCGTGATGGTTGGCCCAATCCCGATGCCGGGCCGGCTGCGGCCGGGGCCGACCCCGTGCTCGCAAATGCGCAAGTCTTTGGCACGGTCGAAGAAGCCATTGCCGATTGCGCGATCGTCTACGCTTCGACCGTGCGGCGTCGCGACCTCGTCAAGCCAGCGGTCGGCCCCGAGGAGATGGCGCGCGACATGCGGGACTCAGGCGGTCGCTCCGCGATCCTGTTCGGGCCCGAGCGATCGGGACTCGAAAGCGACGATGTCGCGCTCGCGACAACGATTGTCACGGTGCCGATCAATCCGGAGTTCGGCAGCTTGAACCTTGCCCAAGCGGTAATCCTGCTGGCCTATGAATGGTCGCGCGGCTCGGCGCTGGCGCAACCGACGGTTAAAGACCTTGAGCCTCCCGCGCCCCAGGTCGAGCTCGAAGGCCTGATCGCGCATCTCGATGCCGATCTCCACGCCGCAGGCTATTTCCACCCCCCCGAACGGACGCAGGTCACGCGCCACATGATCCGCTCGATCATGTCCAAGGCGCGGTGGTCGAGTCGCGAGGTCAAGGCGGTTCGCGGGATGATCCGGACGCTAGGCCGCCCGCGCCCGCGCGGATCGCTCACCGCCCCGGAATTCATCCTCCCCGAATGAGGTCCCAGCGTACCAGTTCGTGCGCAATCGAGGTTTCGATCAAATCTTCGTAAAGGCGGGCCGCCAGCTCGCGGTTGATTCCGGCCTTTGCAGCCGCGGCATCGACCTTCGCCTTGACGTCGGCCTTGCGCCATTCGTCCCGAACCGCCTCGCGCGCTGGCTTGATCCGCGCCGCGGCGTCCATGTAAGCGAAGCGTCGTGCGAGCAGCGCGACGACTTGGCGGTCGACGTCATCGACCCCGTCGCGAACCTGGGTCATGTCGGCGCAGTCGGCGGGGTCGAATAGGTCGTTCATGCCGCCCCTATGCGACACCACGCCGCTGCTTGCCAAGCTTGACCTTTCGCGGCCCCTCACCTACGCGCACCGCTTCGCAATCGACCTCACACCCCGGTGAAGTGATGGTCCTGCCGATCTATGGTCGGTGGCGCGGTCCGGGAATTGTTGAACCAGCAGATTGGACTATGATTATGAGCAAGCGTAGCAGCGCGAAGTATAAGCTGGACCGCCGCATGGGCGAAAACGTCTTCGGACGCCCCAAGAGCCCAGTCAACAAGCGCGAATATGGCCCCGGCCAGCACGGCCAGCGTCGCAAGTCGAAGGTGTCGGACTTCGGCATCCAGTTGCGCGCCAAGCAGAAGCTCAAGGGCTATTACGGCGACGTCACCGAAAAGCAGTTCAAGCAGACCTTTCAGACCGCGAGCCGGATGAAGGGCGACGCGTCCCAGAACCTCATCGGCCTGCTCGAGCGCCGCCTCGACATGATCGTCTATCGCGCCAAGTTCGCGCCGACGATCTGGGCCGCGCGCCAGATGGTCAGCCACGGCCACATCTTCGTCAACGGCGTAAAGTGCAACATCGCGTCGCGCCGCTGCGACGTCGGCAGTGAAATCACACTGGGCAAGAAGGCGCAGGAAATGGCGCTGGTGATGGAAGCGCAGAGCCTCGCCGAGCGCGACATCCCCGATTATGTCGTCCCCGACGGCACCGCCAAAGCGACCTTCACGCGCGTCCCGACGCTCGACGAAGTGCCTTATCCGGTCAAGATGGAGCCGAACCTGGTGGTCGAATTCTATTCGCGCTGATCTGCCATAATCGTTCGAATGCAAAAGGGGGGCCCATCGGGGTCGCCCTTCTTGTTGATGCTCGCTAGAGGCACGTCATGACCACCCCACCTCCTCCCGAATGGGCCCCGCACGAAGCCGTGTGGATCGGCTTTCCCTCCGACGCGGAGTTGTGGGAGGACGATTTGATCCCGGCCCAGTTCGAAGTCGTCGGTTTCGCCAAAGCGATTCATGCCGACGGCGCGGGGGAGGCCGTGTGGCTGGTCGCGGCGAATGACGCGGTAGCTGCCAAGGCGCGTCAGCTGGCACCTTTTGCGCGCGTCATCGTCGAGCAGTTCGGCGACATCTGGCTGCGAGACACCGGCGCGATCCTCATCGGAAATGGCGCCACGCGCCGCGCGCAGGGCTTCCGCTTCAACGGCTGGGGCGACAAATACGACCTTCAAGGCGATGACAGCATCGGTGAGCGGCTCGCTGCTGCGGCCGGCATCGCTTTCGCCAAGGCCGATTGGGTGCTTGAAGGAGGGGCGATCGACGGTGATGGCACCGGCATCTTCCTCACCACCGAACAATGCTTGCTCAACCCCAATCGCAACCCCGGCTTCGACAAGGAAGAAATCGAAACTCGACTGACACGCGATCTCGGCGCGACCCAGGTGGTATGGCTCGGCGACGGACTGCTCAACGATCATACCGACGGGCATGTCGACAATCTTGCAAGATTCGTCGCCCCAGGGCGGGTCGCCATCCCCGAAGCGGTTGCAGACGATCCCAACGCCGCCGCCTACGCCGACGCCGCCGAGGCGTTGCTCGACGCCGACCTCGAGGTCGTCGCCATCCCCTCGCCCGGACTGGTCGAGGAAGACGGTCAGGCGATCCCGGCGAGCTACATGAACTTCTACATCGGCAATGCGGTGGTCGTCGTGCCTCAATATGGCGCGCCCAACGACGTCGCTGCGCTCGATGCGATCACCGACATTTTCCCTGATCGTAAGGTAGTTGGGCTCCGCGCCGACCACGTGCTGACCGGGGGCGGTAGCTTTCACTGCATCAGCCAACAGGTGCCAGCCTGATCGGCATTGCGCTGTATTGAAGCGAACCGGCGTCGGTACGCTGGATGGTCTCCCCGCGCTCGCAATGACGAACAGTTGTGCCTAAATGCACCGCATGACCAACATCAAAGTCGCCGCGCTCCAGCTCGCCTTTACCGCGGATCGCGCGCAGAATATCGCCAACGTGTCCGATCTCGTCCGCGAGGCCGCGGGCAAGGGGGCGCAGGTCGTGCTTCCGCCAGAGCTGTTCGAAGGTCCCTATTTCTGCCGCGTCGAGGATGAGAATGAATTCGCGACCGCCCGCGCGACGGCCGAGCACCCGTCAGTGGCGGCAATGCAGAAGCTCGCCGCCCAACTCAGGATATGGATCCCGACGAGCTATTTCGAGCTTGACGGCCAGCACCATTACAACAGCCTGGCAATGATCGATCCTGACGGTCAGGTCGCGGGGGTCTATCGCAAGAGCCACATTCCCGACGGCCCAGGCTACGAGGAAAAATTCTATTTTCGCCCTGGCAACACCGGGTTCAAGGTGTGGCCCGGGCCGAGCGGAAATGCCGACACCACGCTTGGCGTCGGGATCTGCTGGGACCAATGGTATCCCGAAGTCGCGCGCTCGATGATGCTGATGGGCGCACAGATCCTGTTCTATCCGACCGCGATTGGGACCGAGCCGCACGATCCCGAGCTCGATACCTCGCGGCTGTGGCGCCGCGCGATGATCGGCCATGCGGTGAGCAACGTCGTCCCAATTGTCGCCGCCAACCGCATCGGCACCGAAGGCGGCCAGCGATTCTACGGCCACAGCTTTATCTGCGACGAGCGCGGGGACATTGTGGCCGAGTTCGGCGCCGAGCAGACCGGCGTGCTCGTCGCCGAACTCGATCTCGCCGCCGCCAGGAAACACCGCGCCGCCTTCGGCTTCTTCCGCGACCGCCGGCCCGAGCTTTACGGGCGGCTCACGCAGGACGTTTAGCTTCGTTTGCAAACCCGCGTCGTCCCCTTTCCGATTGCTCCGAATCGGTCGAAGACCACTCAACGGCGAGCAGCGGTGGCACTCGTCGTCATCCGCCACGCGTCTCGAGTGCGCGTTCGAACACTGCCGCGAACATCGCCGCGTCGAGACGTCGCGTATTCTGGTTGTAGCGGCTGCAATGATAGCTTGAGAACATGATGCGGCCGTCGGCGGCGACATGCTCGGCGCCATGGGCGAATTTGGTCGCGCTGGGCTTGAGGCCGAGCGCGCGCGCGGCGGCGTTGTGGGCAATCTGGCCGAGGGCGACGATAACGCGGACGCTTGGCAGTTGCGCCAGCGATTTCTCGAGGAACGCGCGGCAGGTGGCAATTTCGGCGGGCTCGGGCTTGTTCGCTGGCGGAAGGCATTTGACCGCGTTGAGGATGATCGCGCCGTTGAGCGCAAGACCGTCTCCCCGGTCCGCCGCATAAGTGCCGTCGCTCAACCCATATCTCGCGAGCGTCGCGTAAAGCAGATCCCCCGCATAATCGCCCGTGAACGGGCGCCCGGTGCGGTTGGCGCCATGCTTGCCCGGGGCAAGCCCGACGATCGCCAGCCATGCATTGGGATCACCGAAAGCGGGCACGGGCGCATTCCACCAGTCGGGATGCTCGGCGCGGCACTCGCCCCGGAAGCGGACCAGTCGTGGGCACAACGGGCAATCACGCGGCGCTTCGGCTGACGGGATCGGGGAAAGGTCGGCGGGGCTGAGCATCGCCGACTCATACTGTTCGGGCGGAGCTTGTCGAAGCCCTGTCCTTCACTTAGCGCGGGTGGAGCAAGAGCGGTCCAACGACACGCTCAGGACGATCCATTTCTGACCCAGCCATCTCACCTTTATGCGATCGCGATCGGATCGAACCGGCGCCACGTCCGCCACGGCAGTCCGGCCGGGGTGGTCACCGCGGCAATCGCCGAGCTTGATGCCGCGTTCGAAGTGTTCGCGGCCTCGCCGTTCATGCTCAACCCCGCGGTCGGCGTCGCCGGTCGCGAGTTCGCCAACGCCATAGCGCTGGTCGAGACCCGGCTCGCGCCCGAGCCGATGCTGGCGGCGGTCAAGGCGATCGAACGCGCTTTCGGGCGTCGCCCTGGCAAGCGCTGGTCAAGCCGCGTGCTCGACCTCGATCTGGTCGCATGGAGCGGCGGAAGATTCTGCTCGCGTCGCCTCATCATCCCGCATCCGCGCCTCGCCAGCCGCGACTTCGTGCTCGGCCCGCTCTGCGCGATCGCCCCGGACTGGCGGTTGATCGGCGCGCTCACCGCGCGTCACCTCGCGGCACGCCTTGGCAAGCGGCGTCCGCGCGGTTAGGGGAGCGCCTGCAAGGGCCCTTAGCTCAGTCGGTAGAGCAACTGACTTTTAATCAGTAGGTCGCTGGTTCGAACCCAGCAGGGCTCACCATTTCTTGCAGCAGCAGTCCGCGCGGGACCGTGTCGCAGCGGCGCCGATTGCCGCTGTTTTGGTCCTTTCGTCGACGATAAGCGCTGCTCCGGATCGACTGAAAAGATTCTGGTAACAACCCTGATCTTATACACGGCCAACGAAGGTGAAGCGGCACGGCCAGCGCTTTCCCTGTGGGTGTCGGAGGGGCGCGCTTGATGGCAATGCAGCCGGTCGAAACGACGATTTATTCCTTTTCCGACTCGCCGCCGCGCGTCCCGACCGAAGACCGCCGTGAGGGTGGCGACCGCCTCACGACGCTTTATCGAGTTGGGTCGCTGTCGATCGCCGAGCGCCGCGAATTATGCCTGATAAAGAATATCAGCGCGGGCGGCATGATGGTGCGCGCTTATTGCGCGATTGCCGAAGGCACGCCCGTGTCGGTCATACTCAAGTGCGGCCAACCGATTGCCGGCGTGGTCAGCTGGTCGCGCGACGTCCACCTCGGGATCAGGTTCGACCATCCAATCGATGTGATCGATCTCTTGAGTACGTCGATGGACGGCCCGCAGCCACGAATGCCGCGTATCGAGGTCGCCGCCATGGTCACGCTGCGGGAAGGTGCATCGACCTACCGGTTGCGACTGTGTGACATCAGCCAGGGCGGATTGAAGATGAGATGTGAGGCGGACTTCGCGGCGGGCAACGATGTGGTCGTCACGCTCGCCGGGATCGAACCGCAGCCAGGCGTCGTGCGGTGGACGCACGGCGATCACGTCGGGATCACATTCAACTGCATGCTCGCCTTGCCGGTGCTCGTCGAATGGCTTCGATGGCAGCGCGACTCGGGGCCAGACTCGATCTAAGCCACCGGCGACGCAGGGATGCCGTTTCAGTCGTTGACGGTGGGGACCGGGCTGGCGGCAATCCAGCGTTCGGCCAGCGCACGCTCCTGTTCGGTCAGCGCCCTGCTCGACAGGCCGGGCCGGCGGAAGTCGGGCTTCATCCGCGGGCGCGGAACGGAAATATGGTTGAGCACGGTGTCAGGCTCAAGCTTTTGCTCGAAGCGGATCCCGGCCTGCTTGCCCTTGGTCCAGATGACGCTTCCCGCCACCGCGAGGTCGCCCTTGCGCAGCAGCAGTGCGGTGCCTTCAACCGGCAAATCGTCGCCCTCGACCTGGGCGCCGTCGGCTGACAAGTTGCGCAGTTTGACCTTGACGGCTCGGCCCGACAATTCGAGCGTCGCCGTCATCAGCAAATGCGAGCGCCGTGAGCCCCGGTTCTGGGTGATTCCGCTTTGATCCATTTCACGGGACTAGCATAAACCGGTAAAACTTCGTTTAACGCCGCATGCCAAAAAAACTTTTCGTGCGCGCCACGGTTGTTGCCGCGCTGCTCCTGCTGTGCCTGATTGCGGGAATCGTCGGCGGCGCGCAATTTGTGCCGGACGTTGCGATGATCCATTCGCTTGAAGCAGTCCGCGCTTCATCTCCCGGGCTTACGACGCTCGCCATTCTTGTCACTCACGCGGGCAGTGTTTTCGGCACCCTCGTCGGCGGGCTTGGCGTTGCAGGGTGGCTTGCATGGCGCGGGCAACGCTGGCTTGCGACGGTGCTTGGCGCGACCGTGCTCGGCGAACGGCTGGTGGTCGACGGGCTGAAATTGCTGATGGATCGCGCGCGCCCGTCGTTCGACCTCCATCCGGTCGTAACGCACAGCTCGAGCTTTCCAAGCGGCCATGCCGGAAACAGCATGGCGGTATTCTTGGCGATCGCGTTAATCGCCGTGCCGCGCGCCAACCGTGTCCGGGCGGTGATCGCCGCCCTGGTTGCCACCTTGCTGATCGGGATTACGCGCTCGTACCTCGGCGTGCACTGGCCAAGCGACGTGATTGGCGGCTGGTCGCTCGGCGCCGCGATCGCGATCATCGGCTGGACGATCGCCGAGTCGCGGCGATCAGCGGCGGCGCAGTAACAGCATCAGGTTGTTGGCCGGCATCGCGCGCCGCTCGATCAAGTCGAACCCGCGCGTCATGGCGGCGGCGGCGAACGCCTCCACTTCGCGCAATCCCCATTCGGGATCGCGGCGGCGCAAATCGGCATCGAACGCCAGGTTCGACGCGGCGGGCGCGACGCCGTGCTCGATCCATGGCCCGTATAGGATGAGGGGCGCCCCCGCCCCAATCAAGCGCGCGGCCCCCTCGAGCAGGCCGGGCACCGCCGCCCATGGGCTGATATGCACCATGTTGACCGACAACACGGCGTCGGCGCGCGCGATCGGCCACTCGCGGTCGCGCACGTCGATGGGGAGCGGAGCGGCAAGGTTGGCACTGCCCTCGGCCGCGCGCCACGCCGCAATCGAGCGCAGCGCGTCGGGGTTCGCGTCGCTTGGCTGCCATTGCAAATGCGGGAAGTGGCGCGCGAACGCGATGCCATGCTCGCCCGTCCCGCTTGCCACCTCGAGCACCGTTCCGTGCCGCGGCAACCATTGCTCAAGCACCGCGATGATGTGGTCGACGTTGCGCAATGCCGCGGGCGCGCTGCGGCGTTCGTCGCTGGTGGTCTGCTCGTAGAAGCGGCGCTCGGTCATGTCTTCAGCGCCGCGCGGCGCGCTCGCGCCTCGCGCGTGATCAGCCACAGCAATAGCCCGATCGGCCCGGCCGTCAGGGTCGCCAACAGAAATGGCAACTGAAACAGCCGTGAAAAGCCCTTGTGGTCGGCGTCCTTGGCGATCCACAGCCCGACGAACAGGTCGAAAGCGAGATAATGCGTCCAGCCGATGACAATCCCGCCATCGCTCGCGAAGAGCCCGCGAATCCCGGCGATCGACGAGAAACTGCCCTGCCCGCCGGCCCCCTCGACCGTGCCCGGATCGACCAATTTGGCGAACAGCAACACGAACAGCACGGCATAGACCAGGCACAGGATTGCGACGCAGGCATAGAGGATCAGCGCCATCGCCCTGGGCCCGCGCGGCAGCACCGCCAGCATCAGCCACCCGGCCAGCGCCACGACATTGGTGAAGCCGAACAGGAATGCCCAGTTCATTGATCAGCGCCCGCCAAGCTCGACCCCTGCCCCCGATTCGGCGCCGTCGGGAACCGGGTTTCGATAGGTCAGGATTGGCTTGCGCGCCGCCAGTGTCTCGTCGAGGCGGCGCCGCGGCGCATGGATCGGCGCAGCCTTCAGC
>JALYRH010000021.1:0-5397 GCA_030855425.1 Pseudomonadota bacterium | reverse complement strand
GCCTTGAGCGCCTCGTCCCCGGCCCGCGCGCGTTCCGCAATCGAGCGCAGCGCGACGATGAACTGGTCGAGGCTTTCCTTCGATTCGGTCTCGGTCGGTTCGATCAGCATCGCGCCATGCACCACCAGCGGGAAATACATCGTCATTGGGTGAAATCCCTCGTCGATCAGTGCTTTCGCGACGTCGATCGTTGAGAAACCGTCGGCGAATCCCCGGTCGCTGAAGATCGCCTCGTGCATGCATGGTCCTGACTGCGCAAACGGCGCGTCGAGCACGTCCTCAAGGCTGCGCAGCAGGTAATTGGCGTTGAGCACGCTATCCTCGGCGACCTGGCGGAGCCCGTCGGCGCCATGGCTGAGGATATAGCTCAACGCGCGGGTGAACATTCCCATCTGCCCGTGAAACGCGACCATTCGCCCGAAGCTATCCGAGCCCTCGGCAAGCGCGGTTTCTTCCTCGACCAGACGGTAGCCGCGTTCGGTCTTCACCACATAAGGGAGTGGCGCGAACGGGGCGAGAGCCTCCGACAGGACGACCGGCCCCGATCCCGGCCCGCCGCCGCCGTGGGGGGTCGAAAAGGTCTTGTGCAAATTGATGTGCATCGCGTCGATGCCAAGGTCGCCCGGCCTGACGCGTCCGACGATGGCGTTGAAGTTGGCGCCGTCGCAATAGACCAGCCCGCCCGCGTCATGGACCGCGTCGCTGATCGCCTTCATCTCAGGCTCGAACAACCCGCAGGTGTTGGGATTGGTGATCATCACTGCCGCGACATCGGGTCCAAGCCGCGCCTTCAGTGCCGCGAGATCGACCCGGCCCGCACTGGTCGCGGGAATGTCCTCGACCTTGTATCCGGCGAAGGCCGCCGTCGCCGGATTGGTGCCATGCGCGCTCTCGGGGACGAGCACCACCGAGCGGGTATCGCCGCGCGCTTCCAAAGCGGCGCGAATTGCGAGAATGCCGCACAATTCGCCATGCGCACCGGCCTTTGGCGACATCGCCACCGCCGACATTCCGGTCAGCGTGATCAACCAATGTGCGAGGCGGTCGATTAGTTCGAGCGCACCCTGAATGCTTTCTTGGGGGCTGAGCGGGTGAACATCGGCGAACCCCGGCAACCGAGCAAGTTTCTCGTTGAGCCGCGGATTATGCTTCATCGTGCACGAACCCAGAGGGAACAGGCCGAGGTCGATGGCGTAATTCTGTCGGCTGAGGCGCGTGTAATGGCGAACTGTCTCTGGCTCGCTGAGCCCGGGCAGGCCAATTTCGCTATTACGCGCAAGTCCGCCGAGCCGTGACGTTCCGCCACTAACCGGTGCGAAATCGACACCGGTCGATTCAGGGTCGCCAATCTCGAAGATCAGCGGCTCCTCAAGCATCAACGCACGATTGCCGGTGGTCGTGGACCCATCGCCGATCGCGGCGGCCGGCGCTGAGGGCTTCCACCCACCCTGGTTGATGGTCATCGGCACACCTCCCTGAGCGCGGCTTCGAGCGCGTCGACATCCTCGTCGCTGACCACTTCGGTGACCGCGACCACCAGCCCGTTGGCAAGCCCCGCCGCGCCGGGATAGAGCCGCCCGAGCGACACCCCGCCGAGCACGCCCTGGGCAACCATCGCATGCACCGCAGGACGCGCCTCGACCGGCAGTTTCAGGGTGAACTCATTGAAGAAGGAGTCGGTTATGACGAGAACGCCAGGAATCGTGCCAAGCCGCGCGGCGACTTCGACTGCTCGGGCGTGATTGAGCACAGCCAGTTGGCGCAGCCCCTTCTCCCCAAGCACGGTCATATGAATGCTGAAGGCCAGCGCGCAAAGCCCTGAATTGGTACAGATATTCGACGTCGCTTTTTCGCGCCGGATATGCTGCTCGCGGGTCGACAGGGTCAGCACGAAGCCGCGCTTGCCCTCGGCATCGACGGTTTCTCCAGCGAGCCGTCCGGGCATTTGCCGGACATGCTTTTCGCGGCACGCGAACAGCCCGACGTAGGGGCCCCCGAACTGCAGCCCGACCCCGATCGACTGGCCTTCGCCGACGACGATGTCAGCGCCCATCTCGCCGGGCGACTTGATCAGCCCGAGCGCGACCGGTTCGGTCACGACCGCGATCAGCAGCGCGCCCTTGGCATGGGCGGCTTCGGCGATCGGGGTGAGGTCGGTTATGCGACCCAAAATGTCGGGATATTGCACGACAATTGCGCTGGTTTCACCGTCAATGGCAGCAATCAGGCGATCAATGTCGGTTTCGGCGGTGAGTTCGGGGGTCGCCAAGTCGAGCGTGTCGCCGGTGAACTTGGCCATCGTCTTGCACACCGCGACATAATGCGGATGCAATCCCGAAGAGACAATCGCCTTCTTGCGCCGTGTGATGCGCCGCGCCATGCCGATCGCTTCCCAGCAGGCGGTCGAGCCGTCGTACATCGACGCATTGGCGACTTCGCAGCCAAGCAGCCGCGCCACCTGGCTCTGGAATTCGAACAGCACCTGCAGCGTGCCTTGCGCGATCTCCGGCTGATAGGGCGTGTAAGCGGTGAGGAATTCGCCGCGCTGGATGAGGTGGTCGACCGAGGCGGGAATGTGGTGCTTGTAGGCGCCGCAACCAAGGAAGAACGGCACTTCGCCGGCGACCATATTCTGTTTCGCCATCGCGCCCAGCTGGCGCTCGACGGCCATTTCGCTGGCATGCATCGGCAGTCCGTGAATCGGTCCGTCGAGCCGCGCTTCCTCGGGCACGTCGCTGAACAGATCGTCGACCGAAGCAGCCCCGATCACCTTGAGCATGGCAGAGCGATCGGCATCGCTCAGCGGCAGATAACGCATCAGTTGGGCTTCCTCATGATGAAGCGGAGACGGATATAGTCGGCGATGTTGGTGCCGACCCGCGCGGCGACCGCGTCGGCGATGGTGGCGCGCTCGGCCTCGGGCACCCCGGCGCGGTCGAGCCAGCCGACGCGAAAGGTGAGAACCCAGGCGGCAACCCCGTGCTCAAGCATCGTCGGGCGTTCGACCAGCCGCGCGTCGACGTCCTTGAAGCCAGCGGCCTCATAGAGCGCGACGAACTGCTCGACGCTCGGGTACCAGTTGGCGGCATAGGTCGGCGGGCCATAGCCGCGCGCCACCAGTTCGTCGTCGAGCGCGCGGCGAAGCCGGGTCAAATTGCCCTCGCCGCCCATCTCGCCAGCGAACCGTCCACCGGCCTTGAGCGCAAACCAGATCGCGCGCGCGGCGCGTTCCTTGTCGAGCACCCAATGCAGCGTGGCGTTGGAGAATACCGCGTCGAACGCCTCGCCAAACTTCAATTGCGCGGCATCCATCAGCCGCGCGTCGAGTCCGCGCGCGCGCGCCGCGCCGATCATGCTGAGGCTGTTGTCGATCCCGACCACGCTCGCCCCGCGCTCGAAAATCTTCGCGGTCAGCGTCCCGTCGCCGCACCCGACATCGAGGATCGCCTCGCCCGGCTGCGGATCGAGCAAGTCGAGCGCCGCCGCGCCCAGCGCCGGCACGAACCCGCCAACGCGGGCATAATCGGCCGCATCCCACTGGCTGGTCGAGGCGAGAACCTCAGTCAAAGAGCACATCCCTTCCGCGTTCGTATCGAGCGAAGTCGAGATACGCCGCGCCAGCGTCCCTCGACTTCGTTCGGGACGAACGGAGTTGAATGGACTGATTGTGCCTCAAAGCGTGGCGACCCATTCGCGGTAGGCCGCTTCGTCCATCAGCCCGTCGAGCTCGCTCTTGTCGGCGAGGGTCATCTTGAAGAACCAGCCTTCGCCTTCGGGATCGCGGTTGATCAGCGACGGGTCGTCGGCGAGCGCCGGATTGCCTTCGATCACTTCGCCCGCGATCGGGGCATAGACGTCGCTTGCGGCCTTGACCGATTCGACCACCGCCGCCTCGTCGCCCTTGTTGAGCGCGCGGCCCTGCTCGGGGACTTCGGCGAACACGATGTCGCCGAGTGCTTGCTGGGCATGGTCCGAAATCCCGATCGTGGCGGTGTCGCCCTCGACCCTGATCCATTCATGTTCGCCGGTAAAATAGAGGCTCATGTCAGGCTCCCTGCGGTTTGCGGTGATAGTTGTGGGGGACGAATGGCATTGGCGTGACCTGCGCCTGGAACAGTTTGCCGCGCTGTTCGAGCTTGAGGAAGGTGCCGGGATCGGCCAGCGCGGTCGCGACATAGCCCATTGCGATCGGGCGTCCGAGGCTCGGGCTGTGCCCACCGCTGGTGATCCGTCCGATCTCATTGCCTTCGCGGTCGAGGATCAAAGCACCCTCGCGGACCGGCTGCTTGCCGTCGACGAGCAGGCCGACGCGCTTCTGCACAGGGCCATTATCGATTTCGCCAATGATCCGCGCGGCACCCGCGAAGCCACCATCGGCGCGGCGCCGCTTGCCGATCGCGAACAATAGATCGGCCATGACCGGCGTGGTGCGATGGTCGAGGTCATGGCCATAAAGCGGCAACCCCGCCTCCAGCCGCAGCGAATCGCGCGCGCCCAGCCCGATCGGCTTGACCCGCTCATCGGCAACCAGGGCATCGGCCAGCGCCGCGACATCGCGCGATGCGACGGAAATCTCATAGCCGTCCTCGCCGGTGTAGCCCGATCGGCTGATCCACAGCGGCAGGCCGTTCCAGCGAAACAGGTCCGCTTGCATGAAGCTTAGCTCTTCGACCCCGGGCACGAGCGTGTCGAGCACCGCCGCCGCTTCGGGACCCTGGAGCGCGAGCAGGGCCTGCTCCTTCATGTGGTCGAAGGCAATTTCGCGCGGCAGGCGGCGTTCGAACTGGTCGATATCGCCGGCCTTGGTCGCGCCATTGACGACCAGATAGAAATGCTCGCCGCGGCGCGTCGCCATCAGATCGTCGATGATCCCGCCATCCTCGCCGAGCAGCATCGAGTAACGCAGCCGCCCGTCCTTGAGCGACTGCAAGTCGCCCGGAAGCAACGTCTCAAGCGCCCTGTCGAGCCCCAGCCCATGGAACAGCAATTGCCCCATGTGGCTGACGTCGAACAGACCGGCGTGGCTTCGCGTCCACAAATGCTCGGCCATGATGCCATCATATTGGACGGGCATGTCATAGCCCGCGAACGGCACCATCCGCGCGCCTCTGGCGCGGTGCCATGCATCGAGCGGTAGACTCTGGGTCGGGGACGAGGTTTCGGTCATATCAAGCGCTCCATCGAGTCCGCCCCACGATGCCCGATGGCGCCATGTTCGCGAACCCCCGTCTGTCGCTTGTGACCTGAGAGCTTTGACCGGAGCGATGGTTCGCGCCGGCTTACCCCTTCGGCGGCCCCCACCCGAAGGCGGAAACACTTTCCAGACTGTCAGGCGCGCGCGGTCCCTGGTGCCTGAGAGATTCCGGGGGCGGTTGCTCCTTCGGCGTTCCGGTTGCC
>JALYRH010000099.1 GCA_030855425.1 Pseudomonadota bacterium | reverse complement strand
GTGTTCGTCTCGGCCGCGGCCGGCGCGGTTGGATCGGCGGTGGTCCAAATCGCCAAGGCCAAGGGCATGACCGTGATTGGGTCGGCCGGCGGCGCCGACAAATGCGCCTTCGTGACCTCGCTCGGCGCCGACGCGGTAATCGACTATAAAGCGGGATCGCTGCTCAAGCAGCTGTCCGCTGCCGCACCGAAAGGCATTGACGTCTACTTCGACAATGTCGGCGGTGATCATCTCGACGCCGCCTTCGCGGTTGCACGGCAAAATGCGCGTTTTGCCATTTGCGGGATGATCGAGGGTTACAACGGCGGCGAACCGGCAAGCTTCCGTTACATCATGCGCGTCATCGCGATGCGGATCCGCGTCCAGGGCTTCATCTACACCGATTATCTTGCACAGCTCGGCGACTTCTACCGCGACATGGGCGGCCTCATTGCGAGCGGCCAGCTAAAGTCACGCGACACCGTGGTCGAAGGGCTCGAAAAGACCCCCGAAGCCTTCCTCGGCCTCTTCACTGGCGCCAACACCGGCAAAATGCTCGTCAAGCTGTAACCCCTCCCTCCAAAGCGGGAGGGGTCGACTCGCCGCAGGCGAGCGGGGAAGGGCCTGTCGTCGTTCGAGAGAGAACAGGCCCTCCCCTTCGTCGCTTCGCTCCTCTTCCCCTCCCGCTCTGGCGGGAGGGGCGAAGGTGGCCCCCCACGTCATCGCCATCGATTACGGCTCGAAACACAACATCTTTCGCAACCTCGTCGAGGCCGGCGCGCGGGTGACGATCGTCCCCGCCGGGGCCAGCTTCGCCGAGGTGATGGCGCATGAGCCCGACGGCTTCTTCCTCTCCAACGGCCCCGGCGACCCCGCCGCGACCGGCGAATATGCGGTGCCGCTAATCCGGGCGATGCTCGACACCGGCAAGCCGCTGTTCGGAATCTGCCTCGGCCACCAATTGCTCGCGCTCGCGGTCGGGGGGAAGACGGCAAAAATGTTCCAGGGCCACCGCGGCGCCAACCACCCGGTCAAGCGCTGCTCCGATGGCGCGGTCGAGATCACCAGCATGAACCACGGCTTCGCCGTCGAGCGCGAGGGGTTGCCGGACAATGTCCGCGAAACCCATGTCAGCCTGTTTGATGGCAGTAATTGCGGGCTCGAACTGACCGACAGACCGGCCTTCTCGGTCCAATACCACCCCGAGGCGAGCCCGGGGCCGATGGACAGTTTCTATCTGTTCGAGAAGTTCGTGGGGATGATGGGGGATCAGAATTGACAAAGACAATCACGAACACAGTCGCCGCCGGGATGGCGATCGCGCTGGTGGCCGGATGCAACGCCAAAGCCGAGACCAAGCCGTTGCTGACAAAAGCAGCTTTCGTGGAGGCCGTCAGAAAGTGCGGTGCGCAGGAAGCCAAGTTCATTGAGCGGTTTGACGGCAGAGCGCCGAGCATCAGCTTTTTCGAGACCGAAGCGCCCGGACCGCAAGCGTCACAAACGTCCGAATGCCTGGCGGAAGCGCTTAAGGACTATCGGCTTGAATCGATGATCATACACGTTAAGCCCCAAAAGGGCGCAGTCCGCTAATGCCCAAGCGCACCGACATCTCCTCGATCCTGATCATCGGCGCCGGGCCGATCGTCATCGGCCAGGCGGCCGAGTTCGATTATTCCGGATCGCAGGCGGTCAAGGCGCTCAAGGAGGAGGGCTACCGGGTCATCGTCGTCAATTCGAACCCGGCGACGATCATGACCGATCCCGACCTTGCCGACGCGACCTATATCGAGCCGATCACGCCGGCGGTGCTCGCCAAGATCATCGAGAAGGAGCGGCCCGACGCGCTTCTGCCGACGATGGGCGGGCAGACCGCGCTCAATACCGCGCTGACGCTCAACAAGGACGGCACGCTGGCCAAATATGGCGTCCAGCTGATCGGGGCGCAGGCCGAGGCGATCGACAAGGCCGAGGATCGCGAGAAGTTCAAAGCGGCGATGGACCGCATCGGGCTCGAAAGCGCCAAGTCCGGCATCGCGCATAATCTCGACGACGCCTTGAAAGTGCTTGAAACAACAGGGCTTCCGTCGATCATTCGGCCCAGTTTCACGCTCGGCGGGACCGGCGGAGGTGTGGCCTATAACCGCGAGGAATTCGAGGCGATCGTCCGCGGCGGGCTCGACGCCTCGCCGACCAGCGAAGTGCTGATCGAAGAATCGCTGATCGGGTGGAAGGAGTTTGAGATGGAAGTCGTGCGCGACCGCGCCGACAACGCCATCATCATCTGCTCGATCGAGAATGTCGACCCGATGGGGGTCCACACCGGCGATTCGATCACCGTCGCCCCGGCGCTGACGCTGACCGACAAGGAATATCAGCGGATGCGCTCGGCATCGATCGCGGTGCTGCGCGAAATCGGGGTCGAGACCGGCGGTTCCAACGTCCAGTTCGCGGTCGATCCGAAGACCGGCCGGATGATCGTGATCGAGATGAACCCCAGGGTTTCGCGCAGTTCCGCGCTCGCATCGAAAGCCACGGGTTTCCCGATCGCCAAGGTCGCGGCCAAGCTCGCGGTCGGCTACACATTGGACGAGATCGCCAACGACATCACCGGCGGCGCGACCCCGGCGAGCTTCGAGCCGACGATCGACTATGTCGTGGTCAAGATCCCGCGCTTTGCGTTCGAAAAGTTCAAGGGCGCGCCCGACACGCTGTCGACCGCGATGAAATCGGTCGGCGAAGTGATGGCGATCGGGCGGTCGTTTGCCGAGGCCCTGCAAAAGGCGATGCGCGGGCTCGAGACCGGGCTGTGCGGGCTCGACCGCCTTCGCCAATATGAGCATGCGAGCCCGCAGGAGCTCGAGAATGCGCTCGCCCGCGCCACGCCGGACCGGCTGCTGATCGCCGCCGAGGCGCTTCGCCACGGCTTCACCGTCGAGCGTATCCACGAGATTGCCGGGTTCGACCCGTGGTTCCTCGAGCGGCTGGCCGAGATCGTTGCCGCCGAGGAGCAGGTCCGCGACGAGGGCATTCCGCATGACGCGGCGGGGATGCGGCGGCTGAAAGCGATGGGCTTTTCCGACAGCCGGCTCGCCCAGCTGGCGCTGCGCTCGGCACATGTCGAGCGCGAGGCGAGCGAGGCTGCGGCCTACGGCTCGGGGATCGTCCATGACGCGCTACGCGGCCTGACCGGGGGCGTCACCGCCGCCGAGGTGCAGAAAGCGCGGCTCAAGCTTGGCGTGCGGCCAGTGTATAAGCGGATCGACAGCTGCGCCGCCGAATTCGACGCGGCGACACCCTATCTTTACTCGACCTATGAGGCGCCCCTTTTCGGCGACGCCGAGGACGAGGCCGACATTTCGGACAAGCGCAAGATCGTCATCCTCGGCGGCGGGCCCAACCGCATCGGCCAAGGGATCGAGTTCGATTATTGCTGCTGCCACGCCGCCTTCGCGCTCAAGGAAGCGGGCTTTGAGACGATCATGGTCAACTGCAACCCGGAGACGGTGTCGACCGACCCCGATACCAGCGATCGGCTCTATTTCGAGCCGCTGACGGGCGAGGATGTGCTCGAAGTGCTTCACCGCGAGGCCGAGAAGGGCGAATTACTCGGCGTCATCGTCCAGCTCGGCGGGCAGACGCCGTTGAAGCTTGCCGAGGAGATTCAGGCGGCGGGCTACAAGATCCTCGGCACCTCGCCCGATAGCATCGACCTCGCCGAGGACCGCGAGCGCTTCGCCAAACTGGTCGACAAGCTCGGTCTCAAGCAACCGCAGAATGGCCTCGCTCGCAGCCGCGACGAGGCGATCGCGGTCGCGGCGCACATCGGTTACCCGGTGCTGCTGCGTCCCTCCTATGTGCTTGGCGGGCGGGCGATGGAGGTGGTCGATGGCCCCGAGCAGCTCGACCATTATATCGCCACCGCGGTCGACGTGTCGGGCCGCTCGCCGGTGCTGATCGACCGCTATTTGCGCGATGCGATCGAGGTCGACGTCGATGCGATCTGCGACGGCAAGGCGGTCGCGGTCGCCGGTATCCTCCAGCATATCGAGGAAGCCGGGGTCCATTCGGGCGATAGCGCCTGCTCGATCCCGCCCTACAGCCTGAGCCCGGCGATCATTGCCGAAATCGAGCGCCAGACCACCGCGCTGGCGCTGGCATTGCGGGTCAAGGGGCTGATGAATGTCCAGTTCGCGATCAAGGATGAGGCGGTCTACCTGATCGAGGTCAATCCGCGCGCCAGCCGCACCGTGCCCTTCGTCGCCAAGGCGATCGGGCGGCCGATTGCCAAGATTGCCGCCCGCGTCATGGCCGGCGAGCCGCTGTCCGCGTTCGACCCGATCGACCGCGAGATCGGCCACATCGCGGTCAAGGAGCCGGTGTTCCCCTTTGCGCGCTTCCCCGGCACCGACCCGGTGTTGTCACCCGAAATGAAGTCGACCGGCGAAGTCATGGGAATTTCCGACAATTTCCAAATCGCCTTCGCCAAGGCGCTGCTCGGCGCGGGGGTCCTGCTGCCCGAGACTGGCACCGTGTTCATCTCGGTCAAGGACAGTGACAAGGCGCAGATCCTGCCCGCAGCGCGGGCGATGGTCGAGCTGAGCTTCACGCTGGTCGCCACCGGCGGCACCGCCGCGCATCTTGAGGCGGAGGGGCTACCGGTCGAGCGGGTCCACAAGGTTGCGCAAGGGCGGCCGCACATCGTCGACCGGATCGTCGACGGTGGGGTCCAATTGATCTTCAACACCACCGAGGGCTGGCAGTCGCTCAAGGACAGCCAGGCGATCCGCGAGGCGGCGATCAAATCGAAGGTGCCATACTTCACCACGGCCGCCGCCAGTCTTGCCACTGCCGACGCGATCGGGGCGCTGCGCGGCCACGCGCTTGAAGTTCGCTCGTTACAATCCTATTATTCGGCTTCTTAGAAGCTGATTTTCCACCAGGCCGTCTTTGTGTCCGCTCTGCCCATCGGCGAGCGCCGGGACGGTTTTGGCAAGAAGGGGACTGAAATGGCGAGCGACAAGGTGCCGATGCTGGCCGAGGGCCACCGGACGATGACCGACGAGGTCAAGCGGCTCAAGCTCGAGCGTCCGGCGATCATCGATTCGATCGAGGAAGCGCGCGCCCACGGCGACCTTAGCGAAAACGCCGAATATCATGCCGCCAAGGAGCGCCAGGGCCAGGTCGAAGCGATGATTGCCGACCTCGACGACCGCTTGTCGCGCGCGCTGGTGATCGACCCGACGACGCTGTCGGGCGACAAGGTGGTGTTCGGTGCGACGGTCAGCCTGATCGACGAGGATAAGAAGAAGGTCACCTACCAGCTCGTCGGGCAGACCGAGGCCGACGCCAATGTCGGGCGGATTTCGTATAATTCGCCGCTCGGCCGCGCCTTGATCGGGCGTCAGGTCGGCGAGGAGGTCGAAGTGACTACCCCCGCCGGCGAACGCTATTATGAGATCGCCAAGATCGAGTTCATTTGAGCGAGGGCGTCGTCCGGCTGAAGAGTGCGACGGTCGTCATTGCGGCGGTAACCGCGCTCGTTAGCTTGCCGCTGACTGTCGCGAATGGGCTCGATCCCGCCGCCGCCGTGCTTGGGTTCATCCCGGCTCGGGTGAGCGGGCTGATCGAACTCGGGCCCGCCGCACCGGTGTGGCTAACCCCGCTGACCGCGACGCTGGTTCATGGCGGCTACGTCCACCTCCTTCTCAACCTCGTCATGCTGGTATGGGTCGGGTCGCAAATCGAACGGGTGCTCGGCGCGAGCAGCCTGATCCTTGCTTATTTGATCGGTGCGTTCGTCGCGTCTGCGGCGCAATGGCTGGCCGACCCGTCAGCCTTCATCCCGATGGTCGGGGCGAGCGGGGCGATCAGTTCCTTGTTCGGAATTTACGCCTTGCTCGCCGCACGTCCCAAGCCGCTGACCCGTTCGCCTCCGCTCAACCGCGCGATCCACGCCGCCTGGCTGCTTGCGGCGTGGGTCGTGATCCAGTGGATGACGCAGATGCTCGCCGGCGGGCAGGGGGTGATGTTGGCGACGCCGGCGCATATCGGCGGCTTCATCGCCGGGCTGCTGCTCCAGCGGCCGCTATTGCTGTGGCGGTATCGCGGCGCCTGAATCGGGCGCGCCAACTTCAAGCCCCCTCTCGGGCTCGAGCAGGCGGTGGAGGTGGACGACGACATATTTCATCTCGGCATCGTCGACAGTGCGTTGCGCCGCGCCGCGCCACGCCTCCTCGGCGGCGGCGTAGCTGTCGTAGAGGCCGACGAGGTCCATGGCGTCGAGATCGACGAAGTCGAGGCCGCGCGGATCGCTGACCCGGCCCCCGAACACGAGGTGAAGCTTGCTCATGGCCGGTCCGCTAGCATCAAAATCCTCGCTTGCGAACCGGATTGCGCATTAAAGTAAGTCGGTACCGGCC
>JALYRH010000020.1 GCA_030855425.1 Pseudomonadota bacterium | reverse complement strand
CGCGCGCGGCGGTTCCTTGACCTCACCGGGCTCGACGTCGACGAGCTCCGCGGCCGCGCTGTGGCCGGCGACCGCGGCCTGCTCGGCGCGACCATCGCTTTCCTCGAAAGCCACGAGCCCGATTTGATCGCGGTCGCCGAGGCGATCGGTTCCAGCCCGGCACGGCTGGTCGCAGCGCGCGAAGTGCTTGAGCGATGAACAGACCCTTGTTGATCACCGATTGCGACGAAGTCCTGCTCCACATGGTCGCCCATTTCGAAGCCTGGCTCGACGAGGCGCATCAGATCGCCTTCGCCTTTGAAAGTGGGAACTTCAGAGGCGCGATGACCGCCAAGGCGAGTGGCGAAATGATCGCCGAGGAGCGCGTCTGGCCGCTGCTCGGAGAGTTCTTTCGCGGCGAAATGCATTGCCAGACGATCGTCCCCGGCGCGGTCGAAGCGCTTGGGCGGATCGGTGAGATTGCCGACATCGTCATCCTGACCAATTTGCCCGACGAAGCGCATCCGTGGCGGGTCGAGCAGCTTGCCAGACACGGCATCGCGCATGAAGTGGTATGCAACCGCGGCGGCAAAGGTGTGCCCGCGCGGGCGATCATCGAGCGGTTCGGCGCGACGCGGACCGCCTTTGTCGACGATTTGCCAGTCCACCACGCCTCGGTCGCCAAGCATGCGCCCGAAGTCCACCGCCTGCACATGATCGCCGAGCCACGGCTTGCCCCGGCGGTGGCCCAGGCCGAACACGCCCATGCGCGAATCGATGACTGGCCGACAGCGACCGAGTGGCTGATCGAACGATTGAGGGACCAATGAGCCGAACCGCTTTCATTACCGGCGCGACCGCCGGGATTGGCGCCGCCACCGCGAGACGGCTGATCGCTGATGGTTGGCGAGTGGTTGTTACCGGGCGCCGCGCCGAGCGGCTTGACGATTTAGTACGAGAATTGGGCGAAGCGTGTCATCCCGTGTCGCTCGACATGCGTGACTTGGAGGCAATTGCGGCGGTGCTGCGCGGCCTTCCGCCAGAATTCGCCACGATCGACTTGCTGATCAACAATGCCGGCCTCGCCCCGCCGATGGACGCGCTCCAGGATTCCGACCTCGGCGCGCTGACCAACGCCATCGACACCAATGTCACCGGACTAGTCGCGCTGACCCACGCGCTTTTGCCTCGCCTGATCGAGCGCCGGGGCGCGGTGATCAGCCTGTCGTCGGTCGCCGCCACCTATCCGTATCCCGGCGGCGCGGTCTACGCCGCGACCAAGGCGTTCGTGCGCCAGTTCAGCCTCGACCTGCGCTGCGACCTGGCCGGCACCGGGGTGCGCATCACCTCGATTGAGCCGGGCATGGTCGAGACCGAGTTCACGATCGTCCGCAACGGCGGCGACCAGGCGGCGAGCGATTCGCTATACGCAGACATGGAGCCGATGACCGCCGACGATATCGCCGATACCGTCCACTGGGTCGCGACGCTGCCGCCGCATATCAACATCAACGCCATCGAGCTGATGCCGGTCAGCCAGAGCTGGGCCGGCTTCACCGTTACCCGCAAGACTTGACGCTTCGGCCAGTTGGGACCAATCCGCGCGCCATGAGCATCGATCAACGCCTTGCCGAACTCGGCATCACCCTTCCCGCCGCCGCCGCGCCCGTCGCGAGCTATGTTCCCTTCGTCGAAGCCAATGGCATGTTGCACGTGTCCGGGCAGATCTCGTTTGCCGAGGATGGCAGCTTGATCAAGGGCCGGCTCGGCGACGACCTGGATCTTGCAGCGGGGCAGGCCGCGGCGCGGCGCTGCGGGATCATGCTGCTGGCGCAATTGCGCAACGCGCTCGGCTCGCTCGACCGAGTCGAGCGAATCGTCAAACTGGGCGTGTTCGTCAACTCGACCGGCGACTTCACCGACCAGCCCAAGGTCGCCAATGGCGCGAGCGAGCTGATGCAGGACGTGTTCGGCGAGGCCGGGCGCCACGCCCGCTCGGCGGTCGGCGTCCCCGTGCTCCCGCTCGGCGTAGCCGTTGAGGTCGATGCGGTCGTCCAGATCCGCGCCTGATCGCTTGTTCGCCGGGTCGGGCGGCTTCGCGCATCGCGGGCTGCATTCCAAGGCCGTTCCCGAAAACACCCTCGCCGCCTTCCACGCTGCGATCGAAGCCGGCGTCGGGATCGAATGCGATCTTCGACTGTCGCGCGACGGCTTTGCGATGGTCGTACATGACAGCAATTTGAGCCGGCTATGCGGGGTAGAGATTGCCCCCGAATCGCTTCATGCGGCGGCATTGAGCAGTTTGCCGGTCGCCGGGACCAGCGAGCATATCCCGTTGCTCGGCGATTTGCTTGAACTGGTCGATGGCCGCGTCCCGCTACTGCTCGAGCTCAAGCGCAGTGGCCTGCCGGACCAGCCGACAAATCACCTGTGCCGTGCGGTCGCAGCGACGCTTGCGCGTTACACCGGACCGCTTGGCGTAATGAGCTTCGACCCGACGGTGAGCAATTGGTTCGCGCGCCATGCGCCGCACATTCGCCGCGGGCTGGTCGTCCACGGCGATGAACGATGGTGGCGCAGAGTTTCGGCGATTGCCCTTGCCCGGCCCCAGTTCGTGGCGCTTGGCCTGACCGCCATCACGCAACCGTGGGCCGCTCGGCTTCGTTCAACCGGCATGCCGATTCCGTGCTGGACGATAAGCAACCCCGACCAACGCGCGATCGCCGCGCGCCTTGCCGATGCCTTGATCTGGGAAGCCGATGGCCGACCGCGAAGCTGATCTGGTCGCGCGGGTGGCGCGCGGCGTCGCGGCGCTCGATGCCGCGCCATGGGACGCGCTGGCGGGGCGCGACGACCCTTTCCTGAGCCATGCCTTCCTTGCTTTGCTCGAAACCTCGCGCAGCGTTGGCGACGATGCTGGCTGGACCCCGTTGCCAATTCTGGTCGAGCGCGGCGGGGCGATCATCGCCGCGGCGCCCGCCTACCTCAAGGCCCACAGCCAGGGCGAATATGTGTTTGATCAAGGCTGGGCCGAGGCGTGGCAGCGGAGCGGCCAGGCTTATTATCCGAAATTGCAGGTTGCAGTGCCGTTCACCCCGGTGCCGGGCCGGCGCCTGTTGGGCGATCGGACCGCCATGCTTGCCGCGATCGAGGCGGTGACGGTGCAGAACCGATTGTCGTCGGCCCATATCACGTTTTGCGACGCGGACGATCTCGCTGCCGGCGAGGCGCGCGGCTGGTTGCGGCGCGACGGTTTACAATATCACTGGTTCAACCGCGATTACGCCAGCTTCGACGATTTCGTGGCCGCGCTGTCGAGCCGCAAACGCAAGGCAATCCGCAAGGAGCGTGCGGCAGCATGCGAGGGCCTCGAGATCGTCACGCTGCGCGGGGCCGAGATACTATCCGAGCATCTCACCGCGATGTGGCATTTCTATCAGGACACGGGCAGTCGCAAATGGGGCCGCCCATATCTCACGCACCAATGGTTCGACCAGGTGAGCGCGGCACTGGGTGATGCGGTGGTGTTGATGCTGGCGTTGCGCAATGGCCAGCCGATCGCCGGGGCGCTCAACTTCGTCGGCGAGAGCGCGCTTTATGGACGCTATTGGGGTGCGGCCGAGGAGGTGCCATTCCTTCATTTCGAATTGAGTTATTATCGCGCAATCGACTTCGCCATCGCCCACGGCCTCCAGTCGGTCCAGGCCGGCGCGCAGGGCGAGCATAAATTGGCGCGCGGTTATGAGCCGGTGGTCACCTCGTCGCTCCATTACATCCCCGACGCAGGCTTTCGCCGCGCGGTCGCCGACTTCGTGGTGCGCGAACGCGAGGCGATCGCGAGCGAGATGGAGTGGGCGCGCGAGGCGCTTCCCTATCGCCGCGGCGGCTGAGCCTTAAAAAGGAACGTCGTCGTCGAGGTCGGTGTCGAACGCCGCCGGTTGCGGGCGCGACTGCGGCTTTGAACCACCGCCGCTGAAGCTTCCGCCGCCGCCGCCGCCACTCGAGCCATAATCGCTTCCACCGCCGCCGAAATTGCCGCCCCCGCCACCGCCTTCACGCGCGTCGAGCAGAACCAGTTCACCGCGGAATTTCTGAAGCACGATTTCGGTCGAATAACGGTCGTTGCCCGACTGGTCCTGCCACTTGCGCGTCTGAAGCTGGCCTTCGAGATAGACCTTCGAGCCTTTCTTGAGATAGCTTTTCGCAACCCGCCCGAGATTTTCGTTGAAGATGGCAACGGTATGCCATTCGGTCTTTTCCTGGCGATTGCCGTCGCGATCCTTCCACGTTTCGGAGGTCGCGACGCGCAAATTGACGACTTCGCCGCCGTTGGCAAAGGAGCGCGATTCGGGGTCCGCGCCGAGGTTGCCGACCAAAATCACCTTGTTCACGCCCGCCATCTTATTCTCCTCAGCCCAGTCCGAACGCTACTGCGATCCAGTACGTTGCGCCTGCGGCGAGATAGGCCAGCACGAACAGATAAGTCACCATGAAAATGGGCCACTTCCAGCCGTTGGTCTCGCGCCGCGTCACCGCGATGGTCGAAATACATTGCGGAGCGAACACGAACCAGGCGAGGAAGGCGAGCGCAGTGGCGAGGCTCCACCGGCCCTTGATCCGATCGCTGAGCGACTGGACTCCGTCATCGGCGTCGAGCGCGTAGACGGTGGCGATCGCCGCCACCGCGACTTCGCGCGCCGCCATCGCCGGGAGCAAGGCGAGGCTGATGTCCTTGTTAAAGCCAATCGGGGCGACGACGACATGGACCGCGTCGCCAATCTTGCCCGCGATCGATACGTCCGACTGTTTCTGGCCGGGGCCGGCGACAGGAAAGCTGGCCAGGGCCCACAGGATGAGCGTCGTGACGAGGATGATTCCGCCGGCGCGCTTGAGGAAGATCGCGGCGCGCTGCCACAGGCCGATCAGCACATCGCGCACCCGCGGAAGCTGATATTTGGGCAACTCCATCATGAAGGCGCCGCCGCCGCCCTTGACGACCGTGCGACGGATCACAACCGCGGCAAGCAATGCACCGGCGACGCCGACGATGTAGAGGCTGAACAGGACCAGGCCCTGGAGCCCGACGCCGGGAATTACGGCCCGCGACGGGATGAACGCGCCGATGATCAGCGTGTAGACCGGCAGCCGCGCCGAACAGGTCATCAGCGGCGCGACGAGGATGGTCGTCAACCGGTCCTTTGGATCATCGATGGTGCGAGTCGCCATGATTCCGGGGACGGCGCAGGCGAAGCTCGACAGCAGGGGAATGAAGGCGCGCCCGGAGAGGCCGGCACGGCTCATCAGCCGGTCCATGAGGAATGCCGCGCGGACCATGTAGCCGGTCGATTCGAGCACCAGGATGAACAGAAACAGGATCAGTATCTGCGGCAGGAACACGATTACCGCGCCAACCCCAGCAAACAGCCCGTCGACGATCATAGACCTCAGGACGCCGTCGGGGAGCGCATTGCCAACGACATTGCCGAGCCCCATCGTTCCCGCCTCGAGCGCGTCGGCGGGGATCGCCGACCAGGCGAACACCGCCTGAAACATCACGAATAGGATTGAGGCAAGAATCAGCGGCCCTAGGAACGGGTGGAGCAGCAGCGCGTCGAGACGATGAGTGATACGCCTCACCGGCGTTTCGCGGACGATCGCTCCGACCGCGATGTCGCGCGCGCGGCGCTGGAGCGTGAGCGGGTCGTGGCTGGGCCCGCCTCCGGCACGGATCAAGCGCGGTGCGAGCAGCAATTCGCCAAGCTGGCCACGAATTTCCTGAAGCCCGCGCTTGCGCACCGCGACGGTCTCGATCACCGGGACGCCCAATTCGGCCGCCAGCCTCGCCGCGTCGAGCTCAAGCCCGCCGCGGGTCGCGAGGTCGACCATGTTCAACGCGATCACAGTCGGCAGGCCGAGGTCGATCAGCTGGAGCGTGAAGCGCAAATGATTGTCGAGGTTGGACGCATCGACCACGATCAGCAGCGCATCGGGCAGTCGCTCGCCCTTTTGCTGGCCAAGCAATACGTCGCGCGTGACGGCTTCGTCGGGACTGGTCGGGTCGAGCCCATAGGCGCCAGGCAAATCGACCAGTTCGATCGGCCGGCCATCGTCGAGCGTCAGCCGCCCGACGTGCCGCTCGACCGTCACCCCGGGGTAGTTGCCGACCTTCTGTCGGGCGCCGGTCAGGGCATTGAACAAGGCGCTCTTGCCGGCATTGGGATTGCCGACGACGGCCACCAGCGGGCTGTGCTTCATGCCGGTTCGGGGATCACTCGCACCGCGCGGGCATGGACTCGGCGAATCGCGACGGTCATGCGCCCGACCCTAACCGCGAGCGGATCGCGCCCGAACGGACCGAGATGAAGCGCTTCGACCGACACCCCGGTATCAAAACCGAAATGACGCAAACGGCACGCTTCGGCCGAATCAAGTGAATCCCAGTCGATTGACGCAATGTGCGCCCGAGTGCCGATTTTCAAATCATCGAGCGAATTGGCCAACATCATTGCGAGTGATTATCAATAACGACAACGGAAAGCCAGCCTTTACTGACCAGCGTCCTTATCGAACCGGATAGCGCAAGCGGCCGAGGAAGCGTGACAGGCTTGGCCGGCGGAGCGCATTGCCGCGCCATTGAGCCTTCCATTGTTCGAACTTCATCACGTCAGCGAGGCGGCGATCGAGAAACGCAGCGGTGTCGGCGAACGCTTCGCTGTCATCGTCGAGCCAGGCGAGCAGGGTCGAGGTATAGACTGCCGACAGCGTCAGCCGCTTGGTATAATGATTATAATCGGTCGCAGTGTCGCCCGCGAGCCGCCACATCAGGTCGGACGAGCGCCAGTTGGTGCGCAGCGCGAGCGGAAGGTTCTGCGGCAAAGCGAGAATCGCAAGCGCCTTGCGCGTTGCCTCGCGCGCCGGGGCGGTGGTTTCGAGCCGAAACCAGACCATCGACCGGATTCGGTCGCGAATTTTCATCGCAGCGATGACTTCGGGGGTAAAATGCGCGACCAGCGCAGCGTCGACTCCCTCGATCCACGCCTCGATCATATGGGGCGGGTCCTTGGGGAAGGCGAGCCGCGCCTGGGCGGGGTCTATCCCGAGCTGGCCCGCCGCGCTGTTCACCGCGGCCTCGGTCCAGCCATCGAACACGGCATTTTCGCCCACCGGCAAAGCGAGGCGAAGGCGGAGCGCCTGGAGCGGAGTGGGATCGGCCATGGCGCCTAAATGG
The DNA here is from genome assembly GCA_030855425.1 of Pseudomonadota bacterium. Next base: position 13,780 of record JALYRH010000020.1, on the reverse strand, counting down.
TCGCTTGGGGCGCGCTGCGCAAGCGAACCAGGATGAGCGCGAGCACGATTGCCGCGGCCCCGCTCCAGTCGAGTGCAGTGAACGCTTCGCCATAATAGAGATAGCCGAGCAGCGCCGAGAGCGCGGGCTGGGTTAGCATCGCGATCCCGACGACCAACGGCGGGACATGGCCGAGCGCGTAGACCAGCAGGCCTTGACCCGCGACCTGGCTGCACAAGGCCAGCGCGAACAGCGCCCCCCAGTCAGAAGGGATGATTCGCTCTCCCGCGAGCAATGCGGCGGGAAGGAGAAAGGCCGAGGCGAACAGGCTAGCGATCAGCAGCAGCGGGACGGGCTCGACCGTGCCGCGAGTGCGTTCGACGAGGATCAGATAGCCGGTGTAGAGCAGTCCGGCGAAGGCCGACAGCAGGTCGCCGCGAAGATGCGCCGCTGAGAGCTCGGCGCTGCCCCACATCAAGGCCGCGCAGCCCGCGGCGGCGAGGGCCAAGGCGAGCGCCTGCAGCCATGACGGCCAGCGCCGCGCCAGCCACAGTCCCCAGGCGGCAAAGAAAAAGCTCGAAATATTGCCGAACAAGGTCGCATTGCCGAGCTTGGTGAGCAGAATTCCGGCGTGCCATGCGGCAAGATCGGCGGCGAAGAACAGCGCCGCCGCGCCAATCGCGATCGTCGCCGCCCGGCGCTGGACGCGGACCGGCTGCTTCAGCAGGCGCGCGATCAGCCACAGGAAGGGGATCGCCAGCGTCACCCGCCAGAATCCCGCCGCGACTGGCCCGACGCCGGCGTGGCGCACGAGGAACGGCCCGCCGGCGAGCGCGACATTGCCCACCAGCAGCGCGACGAACGCCCAGCGGTGCGCCCTTGTTGGGTTGCAATCCACCACTATCTGTCTGCTTTCCCCCATCGCCAAGGACGTGCTTATGCCGACGCTATTCGACCCGGTCGAGATGGGAGCGATCAGGCTCCCCAACCGCATCCTGATGGCTCCGCTGACGCGTGGCCGCGCAACCCGGGCGGGGGTGCCGACAGCGATCATGGGCGATTATTACCGCCAGCGCAGCACCGCCGGGCTGATCATCAGCGAGGCGACCGGGATCAGCCGTGAAGGGCTGGGCTGGCCCTATGCGCCCGGACTTTGGACCGGCAATCAGGTCGAAGGCTGGAAGCCGGTCATTGCCGGCGTGCATGAGGACGGTGGGCGGATCGTTGCGCAATTGTGGCACATGGGGCGGCTGGTTCATGACAGCGTCAGCGGGATGCAGCCGGTCAGCGCCTCGGCGACTCGCGCGCCGGCCAAGGCGCATACCTACGACGGCAAGCAGGACCTTCCCGTGGCACGCGCCGCGACGCCCGACGACATCGCGCGCATCATCGACGATTATGCCGCCGCCGCACGCAATGCGGTCGCGGCTGGATTCGACGGGGTCCAGATCCACGGCGCCAATGGCTATCTGATCGACCAGTTCCTGCGCGACTCGACCAATTTGCGCGGCGACGACTATGGCGGGCCGATCGCCCATCGCCTGCGCTTCATGCGCGAAGTCGTCGGCGCGGTGTCCGCCGAAGCCGGGATCGAGCGTACCGGGATTCGCCTGTCACCAATCGGCGAGTCGCAAGGCGCCGACGATAGCGACAACGCCGCCTTGTTCACCGCCGCCGCAGCCGCGCTCGAGACGCTCGGCGTGCCGTGGATCGAACTGCGCGAGCCGGGACCGCAATCGACCTTCCGCGCGGCCGACGAGCCCGCGGTCAGCCCGGCGATGCGCGGCGTCTATTCGGGCAAGATCGTGCTCAACAGCGACTATGTCGGTGAAAACGCCGAGGCCAAGCTTGCCGAGGGGATCGCCGATGCGATCAGCTTCGGACGGCCGTTCATCGCCAACCCCGATCTGGTTTCGAGGCTGCAGAGCCGAGCGCCGCTTGCCAGTGCCGACGTCACGACCTTCTACAGCCGGGGAAGCAAAGGCTATACCGACTATCGCTTGGCGGCGGAACAGGAAGCCGCCTGACCGGTTCGACTGCTGATTGAGGCGAGGGAGACGAGCAATGCGCAATAAGGTTTTGGTTGGCGCGGCGGCGGTCGGCACGGCGCTGCTGGGCGGGGCGCTCGTCTATTATCTGCGCGAGAAGCAGACCGACGAGCCCGATTATCGTGCGCTCGCCACCGATGGCGATTTCCAGATTCGGGAATATCCGGCGATGACGGTCGCCGAAACGGTGATCAACGGCAGCCGCCGGCAGGCGCTCGACGACGGCTTTCGTGCGCTCGCCGACTATATCTTCGCCAAGACACGCGACGGCGACCAATTGCCGATGACGGTGCCGGTGATGCAGGATTCGGGCGACCCGATGGCGAGCGATCCGCCGCTGTTCGATGATGAACTGGAAGGCGGCTGGCGGACGCGGTTCGTGATGCCCGCCGGGCGCAGCGCCGACAATCTGCCCGAGCCGGCCGAGGGCGTCGATCTGGTCGAGCTTGCGCCACGACGGGTCGGCGTGGTCAGCTTCGCGGGACGTCCAGACGATCGCGGCCTCGTCGAGCAGGAAGATCGGTTGCGCGGGTGGCTCGCGCGGCGCGGTGAAGCGAGCGAGGCCGAGCCCGAATATGCCTTTTACAATTCGCCGGTAATCCCCGGACCACTGCGGCGCAACGAGGTGTGGCTGGCGCTTAGCTGAAGCGCGCCTTGAGGTGAAGCAGCGCAAGTGCGGCGTTCGCCGCGTCGCCGCCCTTGTCGCCTTGCGCCGGATCGGCGCGGACGATCGCCTGGGCTTCATTCTCGACCGTCAGAATGCCATTGCCGATCGCGAGCCCGTCGAGCGTCAGCGCCATGATCGCGCGCGCACTTTCGCCGGCGACGATTTCGAAGTGATAGGTTTCGCCGCGAATCACCACGCCGAGCGCCACGAAAGCGTCGTAAGCGCCGGTTTCGGCGGCAAAGCTGATTGCGGCGGGGAGTTCGAGTGCGCCGGGCAGCGTGATCGTGTCATGCGCGTGGCCCGCCGCCTCGATCGCGGTGCGGGCGCCGGCGAGCAACTGGTCGTTCAAATGCGCATAAAAACGCGCTTCGGCGATGAGAATCCTGGCCATGCGGGTGAGGGCTTACGTTCCTAAATTCACTAAAGTCTCCGGGTGGGCTACCAATCTGGTGGCCTTCCCCTGGACACAAGAGTCAGGCGGGGACCATGCCCGTTTCGGATGCTGTAGGACAGGCATTTTGCGCGCCACCGATGCAGCGTTCCTCGATAATCGCGAGGCCGTAGGCCGACAGACCGACCGGGGCGTGGCGCGTGTTCGACAGCAGGATCATGTCGTGAATGCCGAGCGCGGCGAGGATCTGCGCGCCGATGCCATAACCGCGCAGCGCGGGGGTGGCGTCGCCGCCCTTGCCCGAGCGAAAGTCGGTCGCGCGGCTGAGCGAACCCGGCGCGGCGGCGTGGAGCGCGACGACCACGCCCGAGCCGTCGGCCTCGATCATCGCCATCGCCCCGTCGAGCAGCCCGGCGCGAGGCGAGGCTTCCCCCAGCAGGTCGGCGAACAAGTCGATCGAGTGCATTCGGACCAAAGTCGGCGACGACGGGTCGATCGCGCCGTGGACCAGCGCGAGCTGCTCTTCGCCGCTGGCCTTGTCGCGGAACACTTGCGCGGTCCACGCCGCCCCCGAGCGTGCGACGAAGCGCGTTTCGGCAACTCGCGCGACCATATTATCCTTCTTGAGGCGATAGGCGATCAGATCGCGGATCGTGCCGATCTTGAGTCCGTGAAGCTTGGCAAACTCCATCAGGTCGTCGAGCCGGGCCATCGTCCCGTCTTCGCGCATGATTTCGCAGATCACCCCCGACGGGTTAAGTCCGGCGAGCCGCGAGACATCGACCGCGGCCTCGGTATGGCCGGCGCGGACGAGCACGCCGCCAGGGCGCGCGACGAGCGGAAAGACGTGGCCCGGCGACACGATCGCGGAGGAATGGTTGGCACTGTCGATCGCGACCGCGATGGTTCGCGCGCGGTCGGCGGCCGAAATGCCCGTCGTCACGCCGTCGCGCGCCTCGATCGAGACGGTGAAGGCGGTTTCCATGCTCGTGCGGTTAATCCGCGCCATCGGCTGCAGCCCGAGTGCATCGACCCGTTCCTTGCCGAGCGCGAGGCAGATCAGCCCGCGGCCGTGACGCGCCATGAAGTTGATCGCGTCGGGGGTCGCCATCTGACCGGGGATGATCAGGTCGCCCTCATTTTCGCGGTCGTCGTCGTCGACCAGGATATACATCCGCCCATTGCGCGCTTCGTCGATGATCGCCTCGGCCCCGACCAGGACATCCTGAATCCCGCCATCGAGCAGTTTTTCGAGGCGGCCCAGCGTGTCGGCGGTCGGGTTCCAGTCGGAGTTGCCGAGCTTGCGCAAGCTGTTCGGATGGAGTCCCGCGGCGCGGGCGAGTCCCGAGCGCGAAGCTTGACCGGCATCTACCAGCGATGTGATCCGTTCGATGAGATTTGTCGACATTTGGCGCACCTGTCACATTGTGATGTGACAGGTAAGGCCGCAACTCAACATTGCAAGCGCAACCCGCCTGCTGCCTTGCCACTGTCTGTCATGCGGAATTAGACTCGCGCGTCGGTCATTCGCTTGAGGTAACGGGCGAGAACGTCGATTTCGAGGTTGATCTGGCGACCTGGGACTACGCTTCCGAGCGTGGTATGCTGCGCCGTGTGGGGAATGATGTTTATCGAGAAGTGGGTCGTCCCGTCGTCGGCGTCGCGGATGTCGTTGACCGTCAACGATACACCGTCGAGCGTGATCGAACCCTTGGCGGCGATGAACGGGCCGAGGTCGGCAGGCGCGGAAACGCCGATCTTGACCGAGCTGCCGTCGGGGCACGCTCCGACGACGGTGCCAACCCCGTCGACGTGACCGGTGACAAGGTGGCCGCCAAGTTCATCGCCCAGTCGCAGCGCGCGTTCGAGGTTGAGCCGCGCCCCGACCGTCCATAGTTCGGCCGCGGTGTGGGAAATGGTTTCGCTGCTGACGTCGACGGCGAACCAGTCGGGACCCTTGTCGACCACCGTCAGGCAGGTTCCCGAGCAAGCGATCGACGCGCCGAGGTCGATGCTCGCGAGGTCGTAAGTGCAGCCGATCGTCAGGCGCAGATCGCCGCGCTGTTCAACGCTGCGAACCGTGCCGATGTCGGTGATGATGCCGGTGAACATCGTTCGGGACGGACCTTTGGCTTCGCTCAATCCCTCCTCAGGATGAGCGGTTGATGGGTGCGATGCGCTGGTAGACTTCGAGCCGGTCGATGCCAAGGTGGGCGCCGTCGGCGGCGCGCCAGCGGCCATGCGCGTCGGCGATCGCGTCCAGGCCGATATAGCCCAACGACGACTTGCCCGCGCCAATCAGGATCGGCGCGCGGTAGATCAGGATGCGATCGACGAGGTCGGCGGCGAGAAAAGCGGTCGCCGCGCCCGATCCGCCCTCGACCAGCAAGTCGTTGACGTCATGCAGCCCGAACACGTCGCGGGGTGACGACAGGGTTTCCCAGCCTTCGACCGCATCGCCGCGAGTCAGCAGGGCGCGGCGGGGCGACCAGGTTTCGAGTCCCGGCAAGCGGACATCGAGGCCGGGCTGGTCGGCGAGATAGGTGCCGCGCCCAACGACAATCATGTCGCTGTGGGCGCGTTCGAGATGGACGTGGGCGCGGGCATCCTCGCCCGTGATCCATTTCGATTCGCCCGACGGAAGCGCGATCTTGCCGTCGATCGAAAGGGCCAGCTTGAGCGTGATGCGCGGGCGGCCGGTGGCGATTCGAGTGAGATAGCCCGACATGCTGTCGCGTGCGGCGTGATGTTCGAGGATGTCGACGGTGAGGCCGGCGGCACGGAGCAGGGCAATGCCCTTGCCCGCGGTGCGCGAATCGGGATCCTCGATACCGACCACGACGCGCACGATCCCGGCCGCGGGGATGAGTTGTGCGCAGGTCGGGCCGCGCTCGCTGAAATGGGCGCAGGGCTCGAGCGTGGTGAACAAGGTCGCGCCGCGCGCTGCTTCGCCGGCGGCGGCGAGCGCGACCGCTTCGGCATGGGGGCGACCGCCCGGCGCGGTCGCGCCAGTGGCGATCAGCCGATCATCGGCGGCGATGACGCAACCGACATTGGGGTTGGGAGCGCTTCGCCCGCGCGCCGCCTCGCCGAGCCGGGCGGCCTCGGCCAGCCAGGTCGCGTCATTCAATGCCGAGACGATCCTGAAGCTCCTGGAACTGGCGCTTCTTCTCCTCGCGATACGCCTTGCGCTCGGCCGAATCCTGTTTCTGGGAGGCAATGATGTCGGCGTCGGTGCGGGTCGGCGCATAGGTTTGGACATAGACCACGCGCGGCGGCGGCGCGGTGTTGATCTTCGCATCGACGAAGAAAATGATCAGGATGATGGTCGTGATGAGGATCGCGATCGTCACGCCGATGATCCGATCGCGCTTGGTGTCACCGCCGATCGCGGCGGCGAAATCGCTCATCGCGGCGCGCGGATTGACCATGGGGGGAAGGACCGACATGTCCCCAAGATAGGGTGGAGCGGCGCGCACCGCCAGTCCCGTTGATCGGGGTCAAAGGCGAAGCCGAGCGTGACGGCCGGCGCGATGCCGAGCCTAGAGCGCCGCCTGATGCAAGCGGGCAATGGTGCGGTCGCGCCCGATGAGCGGCAGCATCGCCGCCATTTCGGGGCCCGAATCCCGGCCCGTGAGCGCGAGGCGCAGGGGGTGGAACAAGCTGCGCCCCTTGCGCCCGCTGGCCTGTTTGAGCGTGTCGGTGAGCTGACGCCATGGTGCGTCGTCCCAGTCGAGGCTGGCGGCGATCTCGGCGGCCTGCCGGAGCAGCGGCTTGTCGTCTGGCACGACTATCGGCGGGGCGATGTCGCCGTGGAGCACCGTCAGCCACGGCGCGACTTCGCCGAGGTGTGCGACATTGCCCCGCAGCGCGTCCCAGTCGGCCGCGCTGGTCCCTGCGGGGAGGCGATCGGCGACGTCGGCATGGTCGGTCAAATGGAGCAATTTGGCATTGAGCTGCTCGACCTCGGCGAGGTCGAAATGCGCCGGGGCGCGGCCGAAGGTGGCGAAGTCGAACCCCTCGGCGAGCGCCGCGAGGCTGGTGCGCGGCTCGACCGGCTGCGATGTGCCGAGCCGCGCCAGCATCGAGAGCAGGGCCAGCGGCTCGATCCCCGCTTCGCGCAGGCCGTCGACCCCGGTCGAGCCGAGCCGCTTGGAGAGTTTCCCGCCGGACCCTTCGGATCCGCCAGCAACGAGCAACGCCTCGTGGGCGAAATGCGGCGGCGCCGCGCCGAGCGCATCGAACATCTGGATTTGAGTCGCACTGTTCGAGACATGATCCTCACCGCGCACGATGTGCGTGATGGCGAGGTCGATGTCGTCGATCACGCTGGGCAGGAGGTAGAGCCAGCTGCCGTCGGCGCGGCGGATCACGGGGTCGCTGATCAGCGACGGTTCGAATTTCTGATGGCCGCGAACAAGGTCGTCCCATTCGATCGGCGCTTGGTGGTCGAGCTTGAAGCGCCAGTGCGGCGCGACGCCTTCGGGCACCCGTGCATCGGCGCCCTTGCGCTCATAGACCGGCGGCAGCCCGCGCCCGAGCAGCACCTTGCGGCGCAGGTCGAGTTCGTCGGGAGTTTCGTAGCAGGCATAGACCCGTCCGGCCGCCTTGAGACGCTCGAAGTCCCGCTCGTAGAGGTCGAAGCGGTCGGACTGACGGACCACGGCGTCGGGGGTCAGTCCGAGCCACGCCAAATCGGCGTGGATCGCAGCGGCGAACGCCTCGCTCGAGCGCTCGGCATCGGTGTCGTCGATCCGCAGCAGGAACTTGCCGCTGTTGGCTTGCGCGAACAACGCATTGTGGAGCGCGGTACGGATATTGCCGACGTGAAGCCGGCCGGTCGGTGACGGTGCGAAGCGGGTGGTGACGGTCATGGACGACGCTTAGCCCCAGCGCGGCCTTATTGCGAGAACAGCAATAATGAATGGCCCCCACCCGACAATTCGATGCCATTTTGTGGCGTCACGCCGATTGTCCGAGCGGAATCGATTGCGCGAAACACGTCGCCGATCCGGGGTGGCGGGGCGATGGCGCAGACCGGGGGTGTCGGCTCGCCGGCCTTGGGGGAATTGAAACCGATGTAAGGACCGGTCGACAGGCGCGAACCCTCGATGCGATAGCTGCGGGCGAAACCGGCGCAGCGCGGATCCCACCAGATTTCCTGGGCGTCTGCGCTCAGCGCGACGCCATAAGGTTCGTCGAAGGACTTGCCGTCGACCGCGGCGACGCGCCATTCCCCGACGAGGCTGGTCACTGGCGGGAGCGCTGGGGCTTCGACCGGTCGGGACGCTGGCGGAGCGTCGCGCACGGTGGCCGCGACATCGGCTTCGGGCGGCGGCGGAGCAGCGGGGGAGCAACCAGTGGCGACGAGCGCAAGCAGAAGGATCGGGCGCTTCACTTGCCCGTCCTGAAGGCGTTGGTGATCGGATAGCGGCGGTCGCGGCCGAAGTTGCGGGTGCCGAGCTTGACCCCCGGGGGAGCCTGGCGCCGTTTATATTCGGCGCGCAGCAGCTTAGCCTCGATGTCGGCCACCAGCGCTTCGTCCGCCCCGGTGGTGCGCGCGGCCTCGGCGACCGATTGCTCTTTCTCGACCAGCGCCTCGAGGATGCGGTCGAGCACCGCATAAGGCGGCAGGCTGTCGTCGTCCCTCTGATCGTGGCGCAGCTCGGCGGTCGGGGGCTTGTCGATGATCCGTTGCGGCATGACCGGGCCGTCGGGGCCGAGCGCGTCGTCTGGCTTGCGCGAATTGCGCCACCGCGACAGCGCGAACACGGTCGTCTTGTAGGCGTCCTTCAGCACCGAATAGCCGCCCGCCATGTCGCCGTAGAGCGTCGCATAGCCGACCGACATCTCGCTCTTGTTGCCGGTGGTGAGGAGCATGTGGCCGTCGCGGTTGCTGAGCGCCATCAGCGTCACCATCCGCAAGCGCGACTGGATATTCTCGGCGGCAAGCCCGGCGATGCCGGGGAGCATCTGGCCCAGCGCCTCGACCCCCGGGACGATCGTGATGATGTCGTGGCGAATCCCGAGCAAATCGGCGCCAGCCTGCGCATCGTCGAGGCTGTCCTGCGACGTGAACTTGGACGGCATCATCACGCCCCACACCTTGTCGCACCCGAGGGCATCGACCGCAATCGCCGCCGACAAGGCGCTGTCGATGCCGCCCGACATGCCGAGAATGATGCCGGGGAAGCCGTTGCCCGCGACATAGTCGCGCAGGCCGACCATCATCGCGTGATAGATGTCCTGCGGATAGTGGTCGAGCGCGGCGATGCTGGTCGTCTCGCAGCGCCAGCCGTTGGCGCCCCTGACCCAGTCGGTGACCAGCAACGCCTCCTCCCAGTCGGTCATCTGGACCGCGACCTGGCCATCGTCGTTGACCACGAAACTCGACCCGTCGAACACGATCTCGTCCTGCCCGCCGACGCGGTTGACGTAGGCCAGCGGCAGTCCCGTCTCGGTCACGCGGGCCCGGACCAGCGCCAGCCGAAGGTCATCCTTGTCGAGCTCGAACGGGCTGCCGTTGGGGACCAGCAGCATGTCCGCCCCCGCATGGGCAAGCGAAGCGCACACCGGCTGCAACCACATATCCTCGCAAATCGGGACGCCAAGCTTGACCCCGCGCCACTCGATCGGTTGCGGCAACGGGCCGGCGGCGAAAATGCGCTTCTCGTCAAATGTGCCGTAATTGGGCAATTCATGCTTGAGCACGCGGCCGACGATCGCCCCGCCGTCGGCCAGCACCATCGCATTATAGACCAGGCCCCCCGCCGCATGGAGCGTCCCGAACAGCAGCGCCGGACCGCCATCGGCGGTGGCGTCGACCAGCCGCTCGGTCGCCTCGATCGTACGGCGGACAAATTCGGGCTTGAGCACCAGATCCTCGACCGGGTAGCCGGGGAGTTGCATTTCGGGGGTCAGCACGAGGTCGGCGCCTTCCTCCGCCGCCGCCGCGCGCACTGCGAGGATCGCGGCGGTATTGCCGGCAAGATCGCCGACGCGCTGGTTCATCTGGGCCAAGGCGATGCGAAGCGCGGGCGCGATGCGAAGTTTTTGGGTCACGCATCCCGCTTATGCGCGAGGGCTGGGCCTCGCAACCTTGCCCTTTGGCGGCGCTCCTGGCTAAGGGCGAGGGAGACAGCGACACGGGGACTCCCAACATGAAATTGCTCGCAGCCAATTCGAACCTGCCGCTGGCGCGGGCAATCGCCGACTATCTCGACACTCCTTTGACGAAAGTCAGTGTTCGCCGCTTCGCCGACGAGGAAGTGTTCGTCGAGGTCCACGAGAATGTCCGCGGCGAGGACGTGTTCGTGATCCAGTCCACTAGCTTTCCGACCAACGACAATCTGATGGAATTGCTGATCTGCATCGACGCGCTGAAACGCGCGTCGGCCAAGCGCATCACCGCGGTAATCCCTTATTTCGGCTATGCCCGGCAGGACCGCAAACCCGGCCCGCGGACCCCGATCTCCGCCAAATTGGTCGCCAACATCATCACCACGGCGGGCGCCGACCGCGTGCTGACGATGGATCTCCACGCCGGGCAGATCCAGGGCTTCTTCGACATTCCGACCGACAATCTGTGGGCCGCGCCGGTCATGGCGGCGGATATCCAGGCGCGCTACGCGAACAAGAAATTGATGGTCGTGTCACCCGACGTCGGCGGGGTGGTGCGCGCGCGCAGCCTTGCCAAGCGGCTCGACAATGCCCCGCTGGCGATCGTCGACAAGCGCCGCGAGCGCGCCGGCGAGAGCGAAGTGATGAACATCATCGGCGAGGTCGAGGGGCATTGCTGCATCCTGATCGACGATATCGTCGATTCGGGCGGGACATTGTGCAACGCCGCCGCGGCGCTGAAGGACCAGGGCGCGACGCAAGTGATGGCCTATTGCAGCCACGGCGTGCTGTCGGGGGCGGCCGAAGCGCGGATCAACGCCAGCGTGCTGACCGAACTGGTGGTGACCGACACCATCTATCGCGAGGGCCTGACCGAAGGCGGCAAGATCCGCCGCCTGACCATCGCGCCCTTGTTCGGCGAGGCGATCCACCGCATCGCGGACGAAAGCAGCGTGTCGAGCCTGTTCGACTGAACCAACGTCACTGGGTTGCGTCGGAAACCGCGAGGGATAGTGGCCGCTGCGGAAAGCGGCGCGATGAACGATAACGGCCGATCGCCGAAGTCATCGGGCGCTCGACGACGAGGTGGAACAGCAGGCCCCCGAGCAACGCGATTACCGCCGGAGTGGTCCACGCGATGGTGTCGGGAAACAGCCGGCCAATCGTAAGATGGACCAGATAGATTGAAAATGACGCGGCGCCGAGGAGCATCACCGGGTCGAACACGCGCGCGGCGAAGCGCCGTTCGAAGCACAGCGCACCATGCACCAGCAGAAGCGCCGGAACACCGAACGCCAGGGCGCGATCCACGCCCGCCGACGACAGCAGGACGAACAGCATCGGTGCCGCCGCGAGCGCGGCCATTCCGTGACGGCGCGGGAGCCGGGCGAGCAGGATTCCGCCAAGGAATTCGAGGATCAAGGTGCTTCCGAAAAAATTGGCAAGCGGATGATCGACGAGCATTCCGGTGACCAACAAGAGTGGGATTGAGACCAGCGATCGGCGTCCCCAAGAAAGATACAGCGCGCATCCGGCATAGAAGATCATCTCGTAACTGAGCGTCCAGCTTTGATGCAGATAAGGCAGTCCAAGCGGCCACAGCGTCGCCGTGATCAACAGACGGTAGGCATCGATCGGCGGATGAACCAGCGCCAGTTCGAGCACCACCGCCGCGTAATAAGGGGGCAGGATGCGCCACACGCGGTCGGCGAGGAAACGCGCCGGGGTCTTGCCGGGGACGACGCTTGCCATGATGAAACCCGAAATGACGAAGAACAGGTCGACCCCGGCCTCGCCAGCGCGAACCCCGCCGAAATGGAACAGCAGGACCCCGATTGCGGCGAGCGCGCGGAGGCATTGAATCGACCGCCATGTGGTCACTCGGCATCGCCCCCGTCGCTTGTCCCGCGACCGAAGCTAACGCCGCCCTGTTAAAATTGTCTTGTCACGCGGTCAGTCGCGCGGCGCGCTGAGCGAGGCTCCGATCGACCAGGTGAAGCCGAACGGGTCGGTCAATTGGCCGTAGCGGTCACCCCAGAACTGATCGGCGAGCGGCATTTTCTCGGTTGCGCCGGCATCGAGCGCGCGGTTCCAGGCGGCGTCGGCATCCCTGACCTGGAGGTGGAGCGTGACGCTGCCCGGCGGTGTCGCGGCGCCGCCATATTCGGGGAAATCGTCGTTGAGCATGAGGTGCCCGCCGTTGACCAGCAGGTGGGCGTGCATGATGCGCTGGCCGTCGTCGGCCATGTGCGGCGGCATTGCCTCCTCGGCGCCGAACGCGGTTTTATAGAATTGCACCGCCTCTGCAGCGCGTTGGTCGCGGATGGTGAGGTGGGCGGTGATTCCTCCGGTCGGGCCTTGATCTTCGCTGCGTTCCATGGCGACTCGCTCCCTTGCCTTGTGCGGAGCGCCCGCTTATAGGCGCGGCGCTTTCCAGATCATTGGAAAAACGAATCGCCCGGCCAGTCAGGGCTGCCGTGGCGGTTCGATAACGTCGCCCCCCTTGGGATTTCATCCTTCGCGCGGGGCTTCACAAGGAGACGAAAATGCCCAAGCTCAAGACCAAGAGCGGCGTCAAGAAGCGCTTCAAGCTCACGGCAACTGGCCTGCTCAAGCATGGCGTCGCTGGCAAGCGTCACCGGCTGATGAGCCACAATGCCAAATATATTCGCCAGAACCGCGGCACCGAAGTGCTTGCGCAGGCCGACACGGCCCGCGTCAAGCTCTGGGCCCCCTACGGTCTCAACTAGGAGCTAGCGAACCATGGCAAGAGTCAAACGCGGCGTCACCACGCGCGCCAAGCACAAGCGGATCCTGGAGCAAGCGAAGGGCTATTACGGCCGTCGCAAAAACACCATCCGCATCGCCCGCCAGGCCGTCGAGAAGGCCGGGCAATATGCCTATCGCGATCGCAAGGTCAAAAAGCGCAGCTTCCGCGCCTTGTGGATTCAGCGCATCAACGCCGCGGTGCGTGCCGAGGGACTGACCTATGGCCAGTTCATCCACGCGCTCAAGCTGGCGAATATCGACCTCGACCGCAAGGTCCTGGCCGACATTGCGATGCACGAAGCCGAGACGTTCAGCGTGCTGATCGCCCAAGCCAAGGCGGCGCTGCCGAACGACGGCAGCCGCGCGTTCGTCGCCGAAGCCGCGTAACGCACCTTCGATTTGAACTAGCGACAAGGGCGCGGAAGCTTGGCTTCCGCGCCCTTTTGCTTATGGGCTGTGCGCCATGACCAGCAATGACGACCTTATCAGCCGGATCGCTGCGGCGTGCGACCTTGGAGAGCTTGAGCAGCATCGCGTGGCCGCGCTCGGCAAGGCCGGGAGCGTGACCGCCTTGCTCAAGACGCTGGGCGCGATGACGCCCGAGCAGCGCAGCAGCGAGGGACCGCGGATTAACGCGCTTCGTGAAGCCGTGACGTCAGCAATCGCGGCACGCAAGGCGGCACTCGAGGATGACGATCTCGACCGACGGCTGGCGACCGAGCGGGTCGATCTGTCGCTTCCGGCGCGCGAGACCCCGAAGGGGTCGGTCCATCCGGTCAGTCAGGTGATGGACGAGCTCACCGAGAT
>JALYRH010000098.1 GCA_030855425.1 Pseudomonadota bacterium | reverse complement strand
CGATGCTCGCCAAAGCCTGCGCACGTGAGAGCGAGGCGAACTTCATTGCCACCAAATCGAGCGACCTGCTGTCGAAATGGTATGGTGAGAGCGAGCAGCAGATCGCGCGGCTGTTCGCCCGCGCCCGTCAGGTCGCGCCAACGGTGATCTTCATCGACGAACTCGACAGCCTGGTCCCGGCGCGCGGCGGCGGGATGGGCGAGCCGCAAGTTACCGAACGCGTCGTCAACACCATCCTGGCCGAGATGGACGGACTGGAAGAGCTCAACAACGTCGTGCTGATCGGGGCCACCAACCGCCCCAATCTGATCGACCCGGCGCTGCTTCGCCCGGGGCGCTTCGACGAACTGATCTTCGTCGGGGTCCCCGACACCGCCGGGCGGCGGCGGATCCTTGCCATCCACACCAGCAAGATGCCGCTCGCCAAGGATGTCGATATCGAGTCGATCGCGCGCCGCGCCGAGCGTTTCACCGGCGCCGATCTCGAGGACCTGACGCGTCGCGCGGGGCTCACCGCGCTGCGCCGCGGGCTCGACAGCGCCGAAGTGACAATGGCCGATTTCGAGGCCGCGCTGATCGAGACCCGCGCCTCGGTGACCGACGACATGCTGGCCGATTACGAACGCATCCAGGACACGCTCAAGTCCGACGCGGTGCGCCCGCTGGGCGGGATGGGTTTCGTCACTCCCGGAATGCTCCAGCCACACTCCCCGACCAAGGGTGCGCCGCCGCCGCCAAGACCGTCCGAACCCTAAGCTGATTGGGGAAGGCGCGGCACCGGCCGGCCGTTCCCGACTTACCTATTCAACCGCGGCGGGGCGCAGCGCGCGCTGTCCCCACAGCAGGAGGCCGACGAGCAAGGCGGCGGACAAGGCAAAGGGCCAGTGCGGGTCGATCGCATAGAGCAGCATCCCGACGGTCGGCGCGGCGACATAGGAAATGCCGTTGGCCGCAGTGATGACCCCGGCGACCCCGCCCTGTTCAGCGAGCGGGACGGCAAGGCTTGCCCCGCCGGTGAATCCCGGGCGGGTGAAGCCAAACCCAAGGCTTGCCACTCCGAACCCGAGGACGAGCCCGTATAAATCGGTTGCGAATGCGGTCACGACAGTCCCGACCGCGGCGATCGCCGAGCCCCACAGGATCAGTGCGCGCGGGCTCAACCCGAGCTTGGGAATCAGCCCCCATTGCGCCGCCAGAGTCGCCGCCGCCCCGGCCATCATTACCATCGCGATCGATTGCTCCGAGCCGCGCGGCGCGAGCCCGAGGCGGTCGATGACGAAAAAGCCGAGGCAGGTGAGCACCGCGGCCTGGGCATGGCCCGACACGACCCCGGCAATGATCCAGTTGTGGATGCGGCGGTCGTGCCACTTGAGCCGAGCAATGCGCGGCGCGGTCGAGGCGACGACGCTGGCGCCGGTCGGCGAGGAGGCGATCGAGGGATAGCTCATCGCCGCGCCATGACCGCGGCGCTGGCGCGGCCGGCTGTCATCGGGGAGCCACAGCAGGATCGCGCCGAACACGGCGAGCGCGATCAACGCGAAGGCGAACAGCGGCCCCGGCAGTCCGATCAAGGGCAACACGAACAACGGGGCGAGCGCGGGCCCGACGATGGTGCCAAGCCCGAAGCTCGACGACAGCGCCGACAACGCCGAGACTCGTGCCGATCGGCGGGTCCTCGACGCCAGATAGGCCTGCGTCGCGCTGGGGGTAGCCGAGCCGAGCGCGCCGTAGATGGCGCGGGCCAAGGCAAACAGGAGTATCGTCAGCGTCCCCGAGATGGCCCCGGCAAGGCCATACACCAGCACCAGTCCGCACAGCCCCATCGAAACGATAAACCCGCCGACCCCGAGCAGGGTCAGCGCTTTGCGCCCATGGCGATCACTCATCCGCGCCCAATAAGGCGCAAGCGCGACCCACAATACCGCCGACGAGGTATAAGCGATTGCGACGTAGAGATCATCGATCCGCATCGCGCGGCCGATCGCGGGCATGACCGACTGGAGCGCGGTATTGCCCGCCGCCGCGACCAGCATCGCGGCGAACAGCAGCATGAAATGCGGTGTGGTCAGCGCACTGCCGGCAACTTTGCGGCGAGGGGTGGGTTGAGCCATCGCCGCGCCTTAACAATGGCGGGCCGTGCGCGATAGCCGGTGGGACGCCTTGCCAAGACGCCCGCCATTTGCGAACGCTCGCCGCCAGCCTTTTCCCGGAGCTTCCCTTGAACGCTACCAGAGCCAGTACCTTGAAGGGCCAGCGCCGCCGCACCGGCCGCGCCGCGCATCCGCGCTGGCAATTCCTGCGCGGCTTCATCAAACATCCGGTGATGGTCGGGTCGATTATCCCGTCGAGCGACAAATTGATCGCCAAGATGCTTGCTCCGGTCGAGTGGGACAAGACGCACCTGTTCGTCGAATATGGTCCCGGGGTGGGCACCTTCACGCGCCCGATCCTCGACCTGATGGGCCCCGACGCGCGGTTGATCGCAATCGACACCAATGCCGAGTTTATCGCTTATCTGCGCGAGGACATCGATGATCCGCGGCTGATCGCGGTCACCGGGTCGGCCGCCGACGTCGAGAAGATCGTCGCCGCGCATGGCTTCGACCATGCCGATTACGTCCTGTCGGGCCTGCCGTTTTCGACCCTGCCCCCGGGCGTCGGCGATGCCATCGGCAAGGCCACCGGACGCGTCATACGCGACGGCGGCGCGTTTCTCGTCTATCAGTTCAGTCCCAAGGTGCGTGAATATATCGCCCCGTTCTTCGAACGCATCGAACGCGGCTTCGAATGGATCAACGTCCCGCCCGCAACGCTGTTCTGGGCCTATCGCGAGCGCGCCGCCGCGAGTTGATCAGACGCCGAGATTCAAGCGGCGCGTGATGCTATAATCGGCGGTGCTGACGAGAAAGAAACTTGCTGCCCAGCGGATGCGGTTGAACCAGGTCGAGCGCCGATCGTGAACCGCGCGCGTGATCGGAGTCGAGGCGGCGCATTCCCGTTCGAAATAGGCGCGCATCATCGCCGCAAACGCCGGATCGTCGACGCGCAGCATCATTTCAAGGTTGAGATAGAGACTGCGGATATCGAAATTGGACGAGCCGATGTGGACGACATCGTCGAGGATCACGAGCTTCGAATGGAGCTTGGTCGGGGCATATTCGAAAATCTCGACCCCGCGCCGCAGCAGCCGGCGATAGGTATGCCGCGCCGCCGAGATGGTCGCTTCATTGTCGGACTTGGCGGCGGTGATGATCCGCGCCCGGCCGTTGCTCGCGACCTGCGCAATGCGGCGCAGCATCGCCCCGGTGGGCGAGAAATAGGCCGCAATCATTTCCACGTCGCGGCACTGCAGCAGGTCACGGCACGTTGCGCTGGCCCATGGCGAGAGGCCGCGGGTCGGGCCGCCGAAGGTCCACTGGAGCGAGCCATGGGTCTCGCTGTAACGGTGAACAATGCGGTTGAGGTGGCGGATCTTGCCGCCCTTGGTCGTCGCCCAGGCCATCAACTGGTCGAAATAAGGGGCGAGCCGGCCCGCCGCCTCCCCCTCGACCAGCAACCCCAGGTCGCGCCAGGCGCCGTCATCCGCGGTGCCGAAATAGCTGTCCTCGATATTGAACCCGCCGATCAGGACGCGCCCCGAATCCGCATCGCCATCGGCGAGCGCCAGTTTCTGGTGATTGCGAATCAGATAGCGGCGCCCGAACGTCGGATGGAAGCGACAGAAGCGCAGCCCCTTGGCAATCAGCGCGCCGAAATAATTATCGGGCGCGGCGTAGCCGAAGCCGTCGCACAGCAAGGCGACGCTGACGCCGCGGTCGAGCGCGCGGTCGAGCGCGGCGCGGACGAGGTCGCCCGAGCGATCGCCCCGATAGATGTAATAGAGCAATCTGAGCGAGGTTCGCGCGCCGTCGATCAGACCGAGCAAAGCCGTCAGCCGCTCGGGGCCTTCGGTCAGGAGGGTCAGCCGATTGTGATCGACCGTCACGCAACTGGCGGGAGGGGAAGCAGTCATCGGCGTGACTTGTGGCGGCGGCGCGGCGGGCTGGCAAGCGATGCGCAGCGCGAGCGCGGACAGGCGGCGCGATTTCATTGACTTGGGGGCCAATTCCCCCTAACTCGCGGCCTTTCCGAATGCCTCGGTATGAAGAGCGGAGCGACTAATGGCGCGCGTGACCGTCGAAGATTGTGTCGACAAGATTCCCAACCGGTTCGACCTCGTGCTGGCCGCCGCGCAACGCGCGCGCCAGATTTCGGGTGGGGCCGACCTCACCATTGATCGCGACCGCGACAAGAATCCGGTCGTCGCGCTGCGCGAGATCGCCGAACAGACGGTCAAGCCAAAGCAGCTCGAGGAATCGATCATCTCCAACCTCCAGCGCGTCCGCGTCGACGAGGATGACGAGACCGATGAGTTGGCCTCGCTGAGCGAGTCGGCCGAGGCGCTTCGCCTCACCGCCGCCGCGCCGCCGCGCCCAACACCGTCAGGCGGCGATTACGAGTAATCGACACGCGCAGCCATCCGGGGGATGGCCGAGCATGTCGATCACGCGGCATCACGAGCATTTTGCCAATCTGAACTCATCGAAGGGCGGCGTGCCGGCGGCGACGGTTCGGTTCAGCGCGCGTCGCGCTTGAGCGTGGCGCCGGTGACGCGATTGACCCACATCAGATCGTGCAGATCGAGCTCGCGACCGTCCTCCGCGAGGACTCGGATCGGGCGGACCGGCTTGCCGTCGCGCTGATCGGCGAGCAGCACGTCCTGCGTGCCATGCCCCCAATCCTCACCCCATTGGCGCAGCGCCAGCACGACCGGCAATAATGCCTCGCCTTTGTCGGTCAACGCATACACCACCTTGCGGCCATCGAGCGGATCGGCGGTGCGCGCGAGGATCCCGCCCTCGACCATTCGCGCCAGCCGATTCGACAGGATGTTGCGCGCAATCCCGAGTCCCGCCTGAAACTGTTCGAAATGGCGCAGCCCGTTGAGCGCGCCGCGCAGGATCAGGAACGCCCATTTTTCACCAATCAGCTCGATCGCCTGTGGCAACGGACAGCGGAGCGCCGCAGCCTTGAACGCGTCGATATCTGGCGGGGACGTGCTCATGGCGCCGAGCGTGACACAAAAGAATTGCAAATAACAGTTGCGCAATGAAACTGAATTAGGCAAAGTAGATTTCGTTACGCAACGCATATCTCGGGAGTCGCGCCATGATCCAGCATTTCGCTCTCAGCCTTGCCGCCGTCCTGCTGCCCGCCGCCGCGAGCGCCTCGGGCGCCGCGACTTATTCGGCCAAGCCGGTCACCCCCGTCGCCGCCAAGCGCATCGTCGTGCGCGACATCATCTGGGCGTGCGGTCCCGCCACCTGCCAGGGTGCGACCGAATACGGTCGTCCGCTGGTGCTGTGCCAGGGTCTCGCCAGGCAGGCCGGACTTATTGAATACTTCGTCGCCAACGGCCGGGCCTTGGCCAATGCCGATCTGGACAAGTGCAATAGCGTTGCCCGCGGTGGCCCCCGGCCTTCGCTCGGGCGCAACTGATCGTCACTGCAAATTGACGGAGGCACGGCACGCACCCGTGCGGGACGACTGGCCGCAACTCCCGCCATGGGGCTTCCGGCCCTTTTTGCGCTTGCGAAGGATGGCCGAAAGGCGACATTGGGCAAGTGCTCAGACAATATGAACTTCTCGAGAAGGTCCGCGCCTACGATCCCGATGCGGACGAAGCGCTGATCAATCGCGCTTATGTATTTTCGATGAAGGCGCATGGCGCGCAGGTCCGCGCCTCTGGCGACCCCTATTTCAGCCACCCGATCGAAGTCGCGGGTATCCTTACCGAGCTGAAGCTCGACGCCGAGACGATCGTCACCGCGATCTTGCACGACACGATCGAGGACACCGTCGCCACGCCCGAGCAGATCGAGAAATTGTTCGGTGCGAACGTCGCGCGACTGGTCGATGGCGTGACCAAGCTGAGCAAGATCGAAGCCCAATCGGAGAATGAGCGCGCCGCCGAGAATTTGCGCAAGTTCCTGCTCGCGCTGTCCGACGATATCCGCGTCCTGCTGGTCAAGCTTGCCGACCGCCTCCACAACATGCGCACGCTCCACCACGTCCCGAACGAAGACAAGCGCCGGCGCATCGCCAAGGAAACGATGGATATCTATGCTCCGCTCGCCGAGCGGATCGGGATGTACGAGATCATGAACGAGATGCAGGGACTGGCGTTCAGGGAACTCGAGCCCGACGCCTTCGCCTCGATCACGCGGCGGCTGCAGCAGCTCAACGAAGCGGGCGGCGACCTTGTCAGCCGGATCGGACTGGGGCTCCAGCTGCACCTCGCCGACCATGCGCTCGAGGCCGAGGTCACCGGGCGCGAAAAGCATCCTTATTCGATCTGGAAGAAGATGGCCGAACGGCACATCAGCTTCGAACAATTGTCCGACGTCATGGCGTTCCGCGTGATCGT
>JALYRH010000097.1:5788-6523 GCA_030855425.1 Pseudomonadota bacterium | reverse complement strand
CTATTGCTGGGCATCGTCCTCGCCCACGCCGAGCTCGTCGCGGCCCGCCGCGGCGCTCCGCCGATCCTGCTCCTCGACGAAGTCGCCGCCCACCTCGACCCCGCCCGCCGCGCCGCTTTGTTCGCCCGGCTCGAAGGCCGCGGCCAGGTGTGGATGACCGCCACCGAGGCCGATCTGTTCGCCGATATTGGCGGTCGAGCCTCGCGCTTCCATGTCGCTGGCGGAACGGTTTCCCCGTCCTGACTGGACATTCGCGCTTTTTGCGCTATATCGCACTGCAACACGAGACGCCCAGCAAGCGGCGTGATCGGAGCCTGCCTTCTCGAAGCGCAGTCCGGCCCGCGTCTCGACCCAGCTTTTCAAGCTTCCCATTTCACGCGGGGTGCTCAACCCAACCCCGGCGGGTCGGTGCCTTGAGGCGCCGACGTTTGCCTTGCATATCGGACTCAAAACTTGACCAAATTCACCGACCTCGGGCTGTCGCAGCCCCTCCTCGACGCGCTCGCGGCGAAAAACTACACGATCCCGACGCCGATCCAGGCGCAGGCGATCCCGACCGTGCTCACCGGGCGCGACCTGCTCGGCATCGCCCAGACCGGCACCGGCAAGACGGCGGCGTTCATGCTGCCGTCGCTCGACCGGCTCGCCAATCCGCGCGTCCACCCGATCGCCAAGCGCATCCGCATGCTGGTGCTCGCCCCGACCCGCGAGCTTGCCTCGCAGATCGCCGAGAGC
>JALYRH010000097.1:0-5778 GCA_030855425.1 Pseudomonadota bacterium | reverse complement strand
CAAGACCGCCGCCTTCATGCTGCCTTCGCTGCAGCGGCTTGCCGCGGCCAACAACCGGCCGCGCCCGGGCAATGCCCGGATGCTGGTGCTTGCGCCGACCCGCGAACTCGCTTCGCAGATCGCGGCGAGCGCACGGACCTATGCGCGCAACATCAACCTCACCACGGGCGTGATCTTCGGCGGCACCGCGCCGAACAAGAGCGTGCGCGACGTCGCGCGCGGCCTCGACGTGCTCGTCGCCACCCCGGGCCGCTTGCTCGACCTCGTCGACCAGCGCGCGATCGATTTGAGCCGTCTCGAAATCCTCGTCCTCGACGAGGCCGATCAGATGCTCGACCTGGGCTTCATCCACGCCTTGAAGCGGATCGTCCAGCTCGTCCCCAAGACGCGCCAGACCCTGTTCTTCTCGGCGACCATGCCGAAGGCGATCAAGCAGCTCGCCGACGCGTATCTGACCAACCCGGCCGAAGTGTCGGTCACCCCGACTGCGACCACGGTCGATCGGATCGATCAGAGCATAACCTTCGTCAATCAGGCGGAGAAGTCGGCGCTGTTGACGCTGTTCCTGCAAACGCATGAGATCGAGCGGGCGCTGGTGTTCAGTCGCACCAAGCATGGCGCCGACAAGATTGTCCGCCAGCTCGTCGCCGCCGGCATCGGCGCCAGCGCGATCCACGGCAACAAGTCGCAGCCGCAGCGCGAGCGCGCGCTCGCCGCGTTCAAGTCGGGGCAGATGCCGGTGCTGATCGCGACCGACATCGCCGCGCGGGGGATCGACATTCCGGGCGTCAGCCATGTCGTCAATTTCGACCTGCCCGACGTTCCCGAGCAATATGTCCACCGCATCGGGCGGACCGCGCGCGCCGGCGCCGACGGCATCGCCATCGCGTTTTGCTCGCCCGACGAGCGCATCAATTTGCGTGATATCGAGCGGACCACGCGCCAGAAATTGCCGACCGCGCCGCTGCCCGAAGGCTTCAACGCCGCGGTCCAGGCGCTGAAATCGCTCAAGCTCGCCCCCTCGGCGCGCGACGAGCGCGGCGGCGGCGGGCGCCGCGATGCTGGCCACGGTGGGCATCGCCGTCCGTCGGGCCCGCGCGTCGCGATCCAGCCGACCGGCGAACGCGCGCGTGATGGTCAGCCCCAGCGCCATCCGCAGCGCGCCGGTGCCCATCCGGCACATCGCCCCGATGGCGGCGGCGCCAAGCGTCCATTTAACCGCGGTCGCTCGGGCCGTCCGGCGCGCGCCCAGGCCTAATCCTTCGTGAAACTGCGGCGATGGCCGGCTTCGATCCTCTCGAGGTCGGGGCCGGCCATTTTCGTTGCGCGCGCACGGTCGAGCGCGTCCTTGGCGATTGCCTCGAACTTTGCGCGAGACGCCGGTGATCGCTCGGCCAGCGAGCCGAGCGTCGATTGGAGCCGAATTCCGACTTCGAACAGGGCAGCGCCGTCGCGCACAATCGGCATGATCAAGTCCTCGACCATCTCCTCGAACGACAGCGGCGCGCCCTTGGCCTTATCTCCGCTGGTCTCCTCGTGATGCTCGAGCAGGGCTTCGAGCACCCGCTGCCCGGCGCCGAGCACGCCAATCGCCGACCCCGGATCATTTACTGCCGGCGACAAAGCGCGCGATGCGATCTCCGCCAGCACGACCGCTCCGAACCTCGGATCATGAGCGAAGTCGCGATGCGGGCTGATCGAAAAGGCATCGGCGATCTTCGCCCGCGCATCGCTCGACAGCGGCCGGTCGGTCCAGCCCAGCTCGCTCCGCGCATCGACGAAATCGCCAGGACCTGAAAGCGCGTGGAAGTGCGCCTCCTGCGCTTCGCTCAGTTCGTCGATCTCGGCGCAATTGTAAAAATTGATGTGCCCCGTGCGATCGGCACAGACCGGGTGACCATTAGCGGGGATATCTCGCCGCGGCTTGCCGGTCAGCAGGATCGGCCCCGGATAGCGGCCGATTGCCATGATCGCGGCCTCTTCGACGCGGTCGATGGCATCGCTCATCCGCCCGAAGGCGGTCAGTTGCTGGATCCAGCCGAGCAGCGTCGCGACGATCACCAAAATCATCGCGATCGTTCCGAACAGCAGGATCGCGCGGCCCTCGGCGCCATAGAAACCGGTCGACAGCGCGACGATTCCGACCGTTCCGAACAGGAACCCGCCGAGGAAGGTCGACAGCGCATTCTGCGCGGTCTTGTCCTCGATCAGCAATTGCACCGCGCGAGGACTGACATTCGCTGCCGCACCGTTGAACGCACTGACCATCGCCGCCATCGAAAAGGTCGTGACCGCGAGCATCGACGAGGCGAGAATGGTCAGGATATTGTCGGCCGCCTGCGCCCCGACCTTGAGGCTCAGGTCGTAAGGCATCAGCGGCGCCAGCCAGGCGCTGACTAGCGCCAGCGCGATCGACAGCAATGAAATCAGTGCCGCGCGGAACCATATCAGCCGCAAGATCCTGCGCACGAACCACTGCCACTGCGTCATCGACAACCGACTCCTTGCCCCATTAATCCACGATCCTCCCCGGCAACGCCGCGAGCACTGGATGGGTCCATTCCAGACGGTGCCGAAGCGAAGTGAAAAGCCGTAAAAAGCTTGGATTGTAAGAGTGCATCTGCCATGGTGCGGCAATGGATTTTCGGCCTTGCCAGGCACACGATTGCCGCTGCCGGAAACCGTCTGCGGTTGACGCGCGTAATTAAGTCAACCGAGTCCACTTCTCCTTCGGAAATATCCAACAGACCATGCCCAGCGACCCCAATCAGAATGAATATGGCGCCGACAGCATCAAGGTGCTCAAGGGGCTCGACGCGGTGCGCAAGCGCCCCGGCATGTATATCGGTGACACCGACGACGGCTCGGGCCTCCACCATATGGTGTTCGAAGTGTCGGACAACGCCATCGACGAGGCGCTCGCCGGTCATTGCGACCGCATCCTGATTCAGCTCAACCCCGACGGCTCGGTCACGGTCGAGGACAATGGCCGCGGCATCCCGACCGGCATCCACGAAGGCGAAGGCGTCTCGGCGGCCGAGGTCATCATGACCCAGCTCCACGCCGGCGGCAAATTCGAAAACACGTCGGACGACAATGCCTATAAGGTTTCGGGTGGCCTCCACGGCGTCGGCGTTTCGGTGGTCAACGCGCTCAGCGAATGGCTCGACCTCACCATCTGGCGCGACGGCGAAGAACATTACATGCGCTTCGCGTTCGGCGACGCGGTCGCTCCGCTCAAGGTCGTTGGCCCGGCGCCAGAAGGCAAGAAAGGTACTCGCGTAACCTTCCTCCCCAGCCCGGCCACCTTCAAGATTATCGAATTCGATTTCGAAAAGCTCGAGCACCGCTACCGCGAGCTCGCCTTCCTCAATTCGGGCGTCCGGCTGGTCCTCGCCGATGCGCGCCACGAGGAAAGGGTCGAGCATGAGCTATATTATGAGGGCGGAATCGCCGCTTTCGTCAAATATCTCGATCGCACCAAGACGCCGTTGTTCCCCGATCCGATCGCTATTTCGGCGGTCCGCGACGGTATCGGCATCGACGTCGCGCTCGAATGGAACGACTCATATTATGAGAATGTCCTGCCGTTCACCAACAACATCCCCCAGCGCGACGGCGGCACCCACATGGCCGCATTCCGCGCTGCTTTGACCCGCACGCTCAACAATTATGCCGAAAAATCGGGGATGCTGAAAAAGGAAAAGGTGCAGCTCACCGGCGACGACATGCGCGAAGGTCTCACCGCGATCGTCTCGGTCAAGCTCGCCGATCCCAAGTTCAGCAGCCAGACCAAGGACAAGCTCGTCTCGTCCGAAGTGCGCCAGCCGCTCGAAAGCCTGATGAGCGACAAGATCAGCGAATGGCTCGAGGAAAATCCCGCCAACGCCCGCGCCATTATCCAGAAGACGATCGACGCCGCCGCCGCGCGCGAGGCCGCCAAGCGGGCGCGCGAACTGACCCGCCGCAAGGGCGCGATGGACATCGCCTCGCTGCCCGGCAAGCTCGCCGACTGCCAGGAGCGCGACCCCGCGCTCAGCGAACTGTTCCTGGTCGAGGGCGATTCCGCCGGCGGTTCGGCCAAGCAGGGCCGCAATCGCAAGAATCAGGCGATCCTGCCGCTCCGCGGCAAATTGCTCAACGTCGAGCGCGCGCGCTTCGACCGGATGCTGACCAGCCGCGAAATCGGCACCATCATCCAGGCGCTCGGCACGTCGATCGGCCGCGAGGAATTCAACCTCGAAAAATTGCGCTATCACAAGATCGTCATCATGACCGACGCCGACGTCGACGGCGCCCACATCCGCACCCTGCTGCTGACCTTCTTCTACCGCCAGATGCCCGACCTGATCACCGGCGGCCACCTCTACATCGCCCAGCCGCCGCTCTACAAAGTCGCGCGCGGCCGGTCGGAGGTCTACGTCAAGGACGATGTCGCGCTCGATCAATATCTGGTCGATGCCGGGCTTGAGGGCCTGCTGCTCGACACCGCCGAAGGGCAGCGCTCGGGCGAGGATTTGCGCACCCTCGTCGATCACGCCCGCCGCGTCCGTACGCTGATGGCCTATGCACCCAAGAAATATAATTACGCCTTGCTCGAGGCGCTCGCGCTGGCCGGCGCGCTTCAGCCCGACCTCGCCACCGACAAGCGCGCCGCGGCGATCGCCAAGGTCGCCATTTGGCTCGGACGCGGCGATGAGGAAGCGACCTGGACCGGCGAAATCGCGTCAGAGGGCGGCTACCTCCTCAAGCGGCTGTGGCGCGGCGTCACCGACGCCCACATCATCGAGCCGACCTTCCTCGCGTCGGCCGAGGCAAGAAAGCTTCACGCTTTGGCGGCGGAGCAGGCGAGCACTTACTCGGCCCCGGCGGTACTCCGCACGCTCAAGAAGGGCTCCGCTACGCCGGTCCAGCAAGAGCCGACCGTCCCAAGCGAGGGCGACGGCGAGGAAGGCGGTGAGCCGGTCGCGGAGGAAGCGCGCAAGTCGGTCCCGGTCACCCGCCCGTCCGAGCTGCTCGACGCGGTCCTCGCCGCCGGCCGCCGCGGCCTCAGCATCCAGCGCTACAAGGGCCTCGGCGAAATGAACGCCGAGCAATTGTGGGAAACCACCCTCGACCCGGCCAACCGCTCCTTGCTCCAGGTCCAGGTCGACCAAGCCGACGTCGCCGATGAAATCTTCACCCGCCTGATGGGCGACGTCGTCGAACCCCGCCGCGAATTCATCCAGGAGAATGCGCTCAGCGTTGCGAATCTGGACGTATAGAGGCTACCTGCAACTCATGGCCTCGGGACGCGTCAACTTTTCAAATTTGGAAGGCAAGGAAGCCGTGAAGAAAAGGGCCGCGTTCAGGGCTGTTCCGCTGCTCTTTGCGGCTTTCGCTCTTGCCGGATGCGCCGGACTCATTCGCGATCGGATCTACAAGCCTGTCCCGATCGCTCAGACTCCGGTGACCTTCGTTGGAGAGGCGCCGAAGACTGTTTTGGTCACCAACGCAGATGGGCTTCGACTACAAGGCTACTATTGGTCCGCCGCACCGGGGAACGATACCCTTCTCGTCTACTTTCACGGGAATGGCTTCAACCAGCTGGTTGGCGCGCGCCGTGCGCAGCCTCTAACCGCCGGGGGTCACGGCGTCTTGGTTGCATCTTACCGAGGGTATGGCGGCAATCCCGGCAAACCTTCTGAGCAAGGCCTGTTCACGGACGCCGAGGCATGGATGGCAAAGGCGCGGGAGCTCGCGCCTGATTCACGCCTATATCTGTTCGGCCACTCGCTT
>JALYRH010000096.1 GCA_030855425.1 Pseudomonadota bacterium | reverse complement strand
CTTCATGATGGCGTGATTGGCAGGGGCGGCGCGGCGGATCGCTTACGAAGGCGAAACGAAACCGTCGCCGGTCCGCCGCGTTGACTCCCCATATGTATCGTCCCGTCACCACCAAGCGCGACCGCGTCGCGACCATCGCCGCGGTCGTGCTGATTCACGCCGCGCTTGCCTATGCCTTTCTCAACCTGTCGGGGACGCTGCGCGCGATCGAGGACCAGGCGGCCCTGCAGATGTTCGATCTGAGCGAGACGCCGCCGCCGCCGCCGATCGTCGAGATTCCGCCCGAGCCCGAGCAGGCGCAGCCCGAGGAGGATGAGGGCGCCGCTTCGCCGCCCAACATCAAAAGCGTGGCGACTCCGGTGGTCGCGCCCAAGCCGCGCATCGCGCTTCCGGTCCCGGTGCCGATCGTGGTGACGGAGACCCCCAATATCGGCAATGAGGCGACGCAAGGCGCTGCCCCCGTGCCCGGTCCGGGCACCGGCGCGGGCGGGACAGGCACAGGGACCGGCAGCGGCGGATCGGGCAGCGGAACCGGCGGGGGTGGCAGCGGCGGGACCGAGACGCGGCCGAGCATCGTCGAGTCGACCAAATTGACGCTGCGCGACTATCCCCCCGGCGCGGGGCGAGCTTGGCCGCGCGGCGGCCGCGTGTTCGTGGCGGTCCGGGTTCAGGTCGACGGGCGCGCAACCGACTGCAAGGTCAACCGATCGAGCGGCAATCGCGCGATCGACGCCGACACCTGCCGCTTGGTCGAGGCCCGCGTGCGCTTTACGCCCGCTCGCGACGCCGAGGGCCGGCCCTATGTCGACTGGTATGGCTATGTTCAAGCGCCGGTGAACTTTTGACGCGGCTCGCAATATGCGCTGCCGGCGCCTAGGGAGCCGCCATGATCGCCGACAAGGTTTCGACATTATTGCTGTTCGGCGCGACCGGGGACCTGTCGCACCGCATGTTGCTGCCGTCGCTCTACGGCCTGCATGTCGAGGGGCTGCTTCCGGCCGGTCTCAAGATCATCGCGACGGCGCGGAGCACGCTCGACGATGCGCAGTATCGCGCGTCCGCGATCGACGCGCTGGCCAAGCATGTCGCGGCCGACTTCTTCGATCGTGCCAAGGCGGAGACGTTCGCCGAATGCCTGTCCTACGTGTCGCTCGACGCGACCAAGCCGGCGGGGTTCACCAAGCTCGCCGAGAAAATTGATCCGGCGGACGGGCTCGCCATCTTCCTGTCGACCGCGCCATCGCTGTTCAAGCCGACCATCGACGGGCTGGCGGGGGCGGGTCTGACCGGCGAGCGAGTGCGGCTGGCGCTCGAAAAGCCGCTCGGCAGCGACCTCGCCTCGTCGCGCGAAATCAACGACGCAGTCGCCGCCGCCTTCCCCGAGGAGCGGACATTCCGCATCGACCATTATCTCGGCAAGGAAACCGTCCAGAATCTGCTCGCGCTGCGCTTCGCCAATTCCTTGTTCGAGCCGCTGTGGAATTCGGCCCATATCGACCATGTCCAGATCAGCGTCGCCGAGACGGTCGGACTCGAGGGACGCGGCGATTATTATGACGGCACCGGCGCGCTGCGTGACATGGTCCAGAACCACATTCTGCAATTGCTCGCGCTAGTGGCGATGGAGCCGCCGGCCGACTTCGACGCGACATCGGTGCGCGACGAGAAGGTCAAGGTGCTGCGCTCGCTGCGGCCGATCGGCGCCGAGGATGAAGGTCATGCGGTCACCGGGCAGTATCGCGAGGGCGCGGTCGCCGGCGCGCCAGTGACTGGTTATGATGACGAGCTTGGGAGGGCCTCGGACACCGAAACGTTCGTCGCGCTGAAGGCGCATGTCGACAATTGGCGCTGGGCCGGCGTGCCGTTCTACCTCCGCACGGGCAAGCGCATGGCGGCGCGCAAGACCGAGATTTTCATCCAGTTCAACTGCGTGCCGCATTCGATCTTCGCCAAGCGTGGGGCCAAGACCAAGGCCAACAAATTGCTCATCTCGATCCAGCCCGAGGAGAATATTCGGCTGCTGGTGATGGCCAAGACGCCGGGGCTCGACCGCGACGGGATTCGCCTGCGCGAGATCCCGCTCGATATCGACATGACCGACGCCTTCGCGGACTCGCGGCGGCGGATTGCCTATGAGCGGCTGCTGCTCGATCTGATCGAAGGCGACCCGACGCTGTTCGTGCGGCGCGACGAGGTCGAGGCCCAGTGGCAGTGGATCGATGGAGTGCGCGCCGCCTGGACCGAGGCCGGCATGACCCCGAAACCTTATGGCGCGGGAAGTTGGGGCCCGTCGGCCGCAATCGCGCTGACCGAAAGAGATGGAGTGCATTGGCATGATTGAAGCCGAATTTTGGGATTATGACGGCGTGGACGAGATGGCGGACGCGGTCGCTGGGGACATCGGCTTCATCGTCGAAAGCGCGATCGACGCGCGCGGCAATGCGCTGATCGCCTTGCCGGGCGGAAAGACACCGGGGCCGATCTTCGCCAAGCTGGCCGAAGCGGGGCTGCCGTGGAAAAAGGTGACGATCATCCCGACAGACGACCGGCTGGTGGCGATGGACAATGAGCTGAGCAACATCCGCATGATCGCGGGTCATTTCATCCGCAGCGGGGCGCGGGTGTTCCCGATCGCGGCCGACATCGCCGATTACCGGCTGGCCGGTAATAGCGCCGACGCACGGCTGCAGGACTTGCCGTGGCCGCCCGACCTTGTCTGGCTCGGGATGGGCGACGACGGGCACACTGCCTCGATCTTCGACGGGCCGGACCTCGACGATGCGCTCAATGCCCCCAAGGCGCGGCGCGCGGTCGGCGTGATGCCCGATCCGATGCCGCCCGAGGCACCAGTGGCGCGGGTGACGCTCACTCGAAGTTCGATCCTCGCAGCCAAGACCTTGCTGATAACCATTACCGGCCAAAAAAAGCGCGACATGCTCGAAAAGGCAATCGAGGACGGCCATTCGTCGACCCTGCCGATCGGCCGCGTGCTGGCCGAATGCGAGCAGCCGATCGACATTCACTGGTGCCCGTGATGGCCGCGCTCGATCCTCGCATATCCAAGGTAACCGACCGGATCATCGAGCGGTCGAAGCCGGGCCGCGGCCGTTATCTTGAGCTGATAGCGGCCGAAGGCGAGCGCGGGATCGGGCGTCCGCGGCTAAGCTGCGGCAATTTCGCCCACGGCTTCGCCGCCTCGGGCGAGGACAAGCCGGCGATCAAGGGGTTTGCCGGGCCCAACATCGGCATCGTCACCGCGTACAACGATATGCTATCGGCGCACCAACCCTACGGCCGCTACCCCGAGCAGATCAAGATTTTCGCGCGCGAAGCCGGCGCCACGGCGCAGGTCGCGGGCGGCGTGTCGGCGATGTGCGACGGGGTGACGCAAGGCCAGCCGGGGATGGACCTGTCGCTGTTCAGCCGCGACACGATCGCGCTGTCGACCGCAATCGCGCTGAGCCACGGCATGTTCGAGGGTGCGCTGATGCTCGGCATTTGCGACAAGATCGTGCCGGGGCTGCTGATCGGCGCGCTTCGCTTCGGCCATTTGCCGGCGCTGCTGATCCCCGCCGGGCCGATGCCGTCGGGGCTCGCCAACAAGGAGAAGCAGCGCGTCCGCCAGCTCTACGCCGAGGGCAAGGTCGGCAAGGAGGAACTGCTCGCCGCAGAGTCGGCTTCCTATCATGGAGCGGGCACCTGTACCTTCTACGGCACGGCCAATTCGAACCAGATGATGATGGAGCTGATGGGGCTGCACATTCCAGGCAGCGCGTTCGTCAATCCGGGGACGCCGCTGCGCCAGGCGCTGACGCGGGCGGCGGTGCATCGGCTGGCGGTGCTGGCGAAGGACAAGTCGCGGCCGCTGGGGCACTGCTTTGACGAGCGCGCGATCGTCAACGCCGCGGTCGGGCTGCTCGCGACGGGCGGATCGACCAACCATGCGATCCACATTCCGGCGATGGCTCGCGCGGCGGGGATCGTCATCGACTGGGAAGATCTGAACGCGCTGTCGGACGCGGTGCCGCTGATCGCGCGGGTCTATCCCAACGGATCGGGCGACGTGAACGATTTTCATCATGCCGGCGGGATGGCGTTTGTGACGCGCACGTTGCTCGACGCGGGGTTGCTCCATGGCGACATAGTGTGCGCTGGGGCCGATGATTTCGCGGCCTATGCGACTGCGCCTGCGCTGGACGGCGATGCACTCGCATGGTCGAGCGTCGATCAATCGATCAATCACGACATGCTGCGGCCGGTCGGCGATCCGTTCCTCGCCGATGGCGGGATGCGGCTGGTCTCGGGCAACCTTGGCCGCGCCACGTTCAAGACCAGTTCTGTCGCGCCGGAACGATGGACGGTCGAGGCACCATGCCGCATCTTTTCGGACCAGGATCAGGTGCTTGCCGCCTTCCAGGCGGGCGAGCTCGATCGCGACGTGGTGGTGGTGGTGCGTTTCCAGGGCCCGCGTGCCAACGGCATGCCCGAACTCCACAAGCTGACACCGCCGCTCGGCGTGCTCCAGGACAAAGGGTTCAAAGTCGCTTTGGTCACTGACGGGCGCATGTCGGGGGCCAGCGGCAAGGTGCCGGCGGCGATCCACGTCTCGCCCGAAGCACTCAACGATGGGCCGTTGGCGCATCTGTGCGACGGCGACGTGGTTCGGCTGTGCGGGCCGCGCGGGCTACTCGAAGCGGTCGATGTCGATCTCGCCTCCCGCGCGCCGGCGATGCCGACCGCGAACCCGATCGGCACGGGGCGCGAATTGTTCGCCTTCATGCGCCATGGCGCCGACAACGCCGAGCATGGCGCCTCGGCGATGCTCGCGGCGATGGAGCAAAGCGAATGACGATCGATGCGATCATGCGGATGGCGCCGGTCATCCCGGTGCTGGTGATCGACAAAACGCTCGACCCGGTGGCGCTCGCCGAGACGCTGGTGGAAGCTGGGCTGCCGGTGATCGAAGTAACGCTGCGCACGCCGAACGCGCTCGCCGCGATGCGCGCGATGGCGAGTGTCGAAGGCGCAGTCGTTGGCGCGGGCACGGTGCTCGACCAAGCGATGCTCGGCGACGCAATGGAGGCAGGCGCGCGGTTCATCGTATCGCCGGGACTGACCGAGCCGCTCGCCCGCGCCGCGATCGACGGCGGCGTGCCGTTCCTGCCGGGGGTTTCAAGCGCGAGCGACATCATGCGCGGGCTTGATCTCGGGCTCGATCGGTTCAAATTCTTCCCCGCCGAGGCGGCGGGCGGCCTGCCGATGATCAAGGCGCTCGCCGGGCCATTCGGTCAGGTCCGCTTTTGCCCGACCGGCGGCATCCGCGCTGAAAAAGCCGCAACGTGGCTCGCGCATCCGTCGACATTATGCGTTGGCGGCAGCTGGATCGTTCCCGCTGGGGAGGTCGACCTAGCCGTGATTGCCGCCAACGCCCGCGCCGCCGCCAGCCTCGGGTAAGCCGGCCGGGCGCGGAAGAGATTCGTGTCTAGAAATTGCCACGCACCGACAGGTTGAAGATCGGTCCGATCAGCTGATTATGGTCCTCGATGAAGGCGACGGGGCTGACATTGCGGCGGCCGGCATAAACGACTCGGTCGAAGCGGTGGCGAGCGTTGAGGACGTTGCCGACGCCGCCGCGGACGATGAGCCCGAACAAATCCTTATGCTCGACATAGACGCTGGCGAACCACGGGCCTTCCCAACTGCGGCTGACCTCGGTGGGAAAGTAGGTCTCATTGTTGTGGCTGTGGTTGGCGCTTGCCCCCCAGGCGAGATTGCTGCCGGGAATGTCGTGCCGCAGCGAAACGCTGACGTAGCGGTCCTGCGAGCCGCTGATCGGCCGCCGCTCGCCGGTCAGCGGGTCGCGCACGCGGCTCGCCACGAAACCCACGGTGGCATCGAGCTTGGCCCCGCGCCAGCCGATCGGGTCGAACTGGATCGTGCTCTTGTTTTCGATGCCGACGCGGGTCGCGCGCGGCAGATTGCCGATCGACTGACCGTTCACACCGATCGGGACGATGTCGATGATGTCGTCGATTCGGTGAGCGTAGGCCCGCAGACGGGTTTTGCCCCAGGCCCCGAAGTCGCGGCCGACCTCGCCTTCCACTTCCCAGCTTTGCGGCGGAACGAGGTCGGGGTTGCCGGCATTCTCGCGATCCTGCTGGAGGTTCGGCTGGGCGAGGAAGTCGTAGAAGCTGATCTGCCCGACGCGGCGGCGCAGCTTCAAGCTCGCATCCCACCCCAAAGCGGGGCGCCAGCCGAGCGACAGGCTGCCCTTCGGACGGAAGAATTTGCGCGCCGGCAAATCGCCGTCGACACGTTCGAGGCGCGAAATCTCGCCGCCGCCGACCAGTTGGAGGTCGAGCTTCGAGGTCAGCGGGCGGCTGTGCGTGACGAGGGCTTCGTAACGCGTTTCGGCGACGGTCCCGCTACCGTTGGTAAAAGCGACTTCCTCGAAATCTCCGCCGGGATCGAGCAGGAACAGCCGGCCGACCTGCTCAAGCCGGTTGTCGGCACGCTCGAGCGACACCTGCCAGTCGCCGCGGCCCATCTTCCAGTCATAT
>JALYRH010000095.1 GCA_030855425.1 Pseudomonadota bacterium | reverse complement strand
TGGCGCCGGCGAAGCACGCGACGCCGGGGCGGCGGTCGATCGCACCTTCGCGGTCGGGGCGTTCGATCGGATCACCGTCTCGGGTCCTTATGACGTGACCGTCAAAACCGGCGGCCAGGCAGGAGTGTCGGCGCGGGGCGGCGACGCGATCCTCGCCGAGACCGAGGTGGTGGTCGAAGATGGCGAACTCAAGATCAGGACCAAGTCGCGGCGGGGCATCCGCTGGACGTGGGGCAAGGACAATCAGGTGAAGATATTGGTGACGGCGCCGGCGATCCGCGCCGCGACCATCGCCGGATCGGGCGGGATCGACATCGACCGTGTAGCGGGCGGCGACTTCAACGGCCAGGTCGCGGGATCGGGCGATCTCTCGCTAGGCACGATCGACGCAACCAACGCCGAATTCGGAATTGCCGGGTCTGGCGGGATTCGCGCAGCGGGCAAGGTCGACACGCTTGAGGTCGACATCGCCGGATCGGGCGACGTCGACCTCAGCGCGCTGACCGCGACCGATGCCAGCGTGTCGATCGCCGGATCGGGCAACGTCCGCACCCGCGCCACCGGCACCGCGAAGGTATCGATGATGGGATCGGGCAATGTCGAAGTCACCGGCGGCGCCAAGTGCGCGGTGTCCAAGCATGGCTCGGGTGACGTGCGCTGCAGCTAATTTGTGCGGACCGGTCTTCGCCAACGACGTTTGCCCCAATCATTTCTTAACCATTTTCGGGCGAGGGTGGGCCATGCGCATCCTCGCCTTTCTCCTGTTCGCCGCCGCCGCCAGTCCGCTGGCCGCCGCCCAACGCAATTATTCGGTCACCGATTTCACTCGAGTGAAGGTCGAGGGACCGTTCGCGGTCACGCTGGCAACCAATGTCGCGCCGTTCGCGCGCGCCACCGGCAGCCCGCGCGCGCTCGACCGCGTCTCGTTGCGGGTCGACGGACGAACCCTGATCATCCGCGTCGATTCGTCGGCATGGGGCGGCGCGGCGGACGAGGATTCGGGCCCGGTGACGATCGCGGTCGGCACCCACGACCTTGAGCAGGCCACGCTGAGCGGTCCGGGCAGCCTGGCAATCGACCGCGTGCGCGGGCTCGAGTTCGCTTTGTCATCATTCGGGTCGGGCGCGACGAGCATCGACGCCGTCGCGGTCGACCGGTTGCGGCTCTATGCCGTCGGACCGGGTTCGACGCGGGTCGCGGGAGCGACCAAGCAATTGGACGCCGCAATCAACGGTCCCGGGGTGATCGACGCTTCGGGTCTGACCGCCAAGGACGCCACGCTGAGCGCGCTCGGCCCCGCTTCGCTCCGCGCCAATGTCACCAACAGTGTCAAATTGAGCGCCACCGGAACCGCCACCGTCGCCATCGAAGGCGGCGCGGCGTGCGAGCGCAAGCTGAGCGGCTCTGCGGTCGTGACGGGCTGCCGCTAGACCAGGCCGAGACCGGCCAATTTGGCATAGATGCGCGGGGGGAGGCTGCCCATGCCGTCCTCATCGGCGCCTTCGCCCGGCGCATCATCCTCCGATAGATAGCGCCAGCCCTGGTGGGCGCGCTTGGGACTGGGGGTGACGGCAAGCAATTCGCCGGCGCAGACGATGTCGATCCGGCCGTCGCTGCGGTCGTCGAAGCGCAGGATGACCTGCCGCGCGACGATGCGATGCTTGACGATCCAGTGGAGCGAGCCGCCGATCAGCTCGGGCATCCTTTTCGGCCGCATCCGAGTCGCGACGCGCACCTCGCCCGCCGCCGTGATGCGCCGGGCGATGCGATTTTCGAGCGCTTCGACGCTCGCCACGCCGACCGCGACCTTGGTGAGATGAAGTTGGGGCACCACGCCCAAGTGGACAAGCCGCGGCGCGAGTTCAAGCGCCTAGGGAACCAAGCCCGCCCACGTCGCGAGGCCAAGGAACACCAGGAAGCCCATCGAGTCGGTGACCATCGTCACGAACACGCTCGACGCGACCGCAGGATCGGCGCCCATGCGTTCGAGCGTGAGCGGAACCATCACCCCGGCAAAACCGGCGATGAGGATATTGGTCAGCATCGCCGCGGCGATCACCGCCCCCAATTGCGGCGAGCCGAGCACCAGCGTCACCCCGACCCCGATCAGCACCGCGATGGTCAGCCCGTTCATCAGCGCGACGCGGATTTCACGCCCGACCGCGCGCCAGCGGTTCGACCCGGTCAATTGGTTGGTGGCGATCGCGCGCACCGTGACGGCGAGCGTCTGGGTCCCGGCATTGCCGCCGACCCCGGCGACGATCGGCATCAGCACCGCGAGGATCGCCAGCCGCTCGATCGAATCTTCGAAAAAGCGGATGATGGTCGAGGCAACCAGCGCAGTCATCAGATTGGCCGCGAGCCACCGCACGCGTTCCTTGTACGTGTCGAAGATCGGTTCATTGATGTCGCCGTCGCCGGCGTTCGACAGGAACAAGGCGTCCTCGCCGGCCTCCTCCTGGATGATGTGGACGATGTCATCGACCGTGATCATCCCGACCAGCCTTCCCGCCGGATCGATCACCGCAGCGGAGATGAGTGCATATTTCTGAAACTTGAGCGCGACCTCTTCCTGGTCAAGATCGACCGGGATCAGCGTCTGCTTGTCGATCATGATCGCATCGACGCGGATCGACCGGTCGGAGCGCAGGATCGTCGACAGCTTGCACGTGCCGACCGGGTGGTGGGTTGGCGAGACGACGAAGACTTCCCAGAAATCGGTCGCCAGTTCGTCGCCCGAGCGCAAATAATCGATTACCTGGCCGACGGTCCAATGGTCGGGCACCGCGATCAGGTCGCGTTGCATCAGGCGGCCGGCGGTCTCCTCGGCATAGCTTAGCGCCTCCTCGACCGCGGCGCGATCGTCGGGCTCCATCGCGCGGAGGACGGCACGCTGCTCGTCCTCCTCGAGGTCCTCGATCAGCGCGACGGCGTCGTCGGTGTCGAGCTGCCCGGCGAGGTCGGCGACCTGCTGCGGCTCCATTTCGTCGATCATGTCCTCGCGGACATGCTCGTTCATTTCGGCATAGACGTCGGCGTCGACGATTCCGGCGAGCGCGGCGATGAGGTCGGCGCGCTCGTCGCCGGGGGCGAGTTCGATCAGGTCGGCGATGTCGGCCGGATGGAGCGTTTCGACCAGCGCGCGCGCGGCCTCGTCATCGCCGTCGGCGACCGCGTCGAGCACTTCGCGCACGAAGCTCGGGCGGAGCCGGTCCTCCTCGTCGAGGATATGATCGCGGACCGGTGCCTGGAGCTTGTGCAGCGGGGTGGCGATGTCGTCGCTCGCGCTCATGACTGGCACCCCTCTTTCGCGTCCGGTCGTCCTACTATGCCCGCCGTGGCACTGGCGCAACCCGCTCCGCGCCCCTACATCGCGCGCCGATCAACTGAAACGGAGACGAGCAAATGGCCGACGCGAACACCCTGACCCTGACCCTCTCGAGCGGCGGCGACGTCGTCATCAAACTGCGCCCCGACCTGGCCCCCGGGCATGTCGAACGGATCGCCACGCTGGCGCGCGATGGCTTCTACGACGGGGTCGTGTTCCACCGCGTCATCCCCGGGTTCATGGCGCAGGGCGGCGATCCGACCGGGACCGGCATGAGCGGCAGCAAGCTGCCCGACCTCAAGGCCGAGTTCAACGATGAGCGTCATGTCCGCGGTGCTTGCTCGATGGCGCGCGCCCAAAGCCCCAACAGCGCCAACAGCCAATTCTTCATCTGCCTCGACGACGCGACCTTCCTCGACAAGCAATATACCTATTGGGGCCAGGTCGAGAGCGGGATGGAGCATGTCGACGCCCTCCCCGTCGGCGAACCGCCGCGTGAGCCGGGCAAGATCGTCACGGCGACGGTGGCTTAATGCCCTTGCGAAGGCAGGGGTCCAGTCCGACTGCGCAGCAGGCGCCGCTGGCGCGACGGACTGGACTCCTGCCTTCGCAGGAGAGCAAGGAATGACCCGTCCAGTCACGCTGATCACCGGCGCGTCGGCTGGGCTGGGGGTTGATTTCGCGCGGCAATTGTCCGCTAAAGGACATCGGCTGGTGCTGGTCGCGCGGCGCAAGGACCGGCTCGAGGCGCTCGCCACCGAACTCGGCAACGCACGCGCGGTCGCGATCGATCTTTCCGAGGCGGGGGCGGCGGCGCGGCTGATGGCCGACCTTGCCGCGCACGGCGAGCGGGTCGCGTGCCTGGTCAACAACGCCGGATTCGGCCTCGCGGGGCGCTTCGCCGCGCTCGATGGAAAACGCCAACGCGAGATGATCGACCTCAATTGCGGCGCGCTGACCGAACTGGCCCACGCTGTCTTGCCGGCAATGATCGCCGCCGGATCGGGCGCGATCCTCAACGTCGCCTCGACCGCTGCCTTCCAGCCCGGCCCGGGAATGGCGGTTTATTTCGCGACCAAGGCATTCGTGCTGAGTTTCTCCGAGGCGCTTCACGAGGAAGTCAAAGCCGACGGCGTGACCGTCACCGCGCTGTGCCCCGGCCCGACCGCGACCGAGTTTGGCGCGGTCGCGGGGTGGGGCGGCAATGCGATAGTCGACAAGTTTTCGGCGCGCTCGGCCGATGTGGCTCGCGCCGGGATCGCGGCGATGGAGCGGCGCCGCGCGATCGCGATTCCCGGGCTTGTCAACAAAGCAGGGGCGCAGGGTCACCGCCTGCTGCCGCGTTGGCTGCTGCGCAAGATCACCGGATCGATCAAGCTTTAGGGGTCGTCGATCTGGCATCCTCGACCTTCGGGCCGGACGGCAACGTCCGGCCCTTTTTTTGGTCCACCCGCCCCCCACATTGAACCTCATCGCTCCGCCGCCGTTAGCTCCGCGGGGGTTGTTCGAAAATCAGTCGAGTGAGGGAATTTCGATGGCGGATGCCGAGACGACGATGCGCCGGGTGCAGGTCGCCAACCTGCCGCCGGCCGACAGCGGGCGCGGCGTTGCGCGGCTGCCGGTTAAGCTGATGACCGAAATGGGGCTGGCCGAGGGGGACGTGATCGAGATCGTCGGCAAGCGCTCGACCGCGGCGCGCGCAATCCGGCCCTACGGCGAGGATGAGGGGCTCGACATCCTGCGCCTCGACGGGCTCCAGCGTGCCAATGCCGGGGTCGGATCGGGCGATTTCGTCGAAGTGCGCAAGGCCGA
Source organism: Pseudomonadota bacterium (assembly GCA_030855425.1). The sequence goes on along the minus strand of JALYRH010000095.1, from coordinate 1,425 downwards.
GTCGAAGCCCGCGACCCGGGTCGTGTTCGCCCCGGCGGCCAACAATGTTCGTCTCCAGGGATCGGCCCAGGCGCTCCAGCGCAGCTTCGATGGCCGCCCGTTCACCGAAGGCGACACGGTCGCCACCGCGGGACACCAGCGGGTCAATGCCGACATGCCCGATCATATCCGCCAATTGCTCAACGCTCCCGCCTTCGCGCTCCAGGAAGTGCGGCTGACGGTGGTTTCGGCGACCCCGCGCGGGATCGTCCATATCGACCAGGACACGGTGGTCGAGTTGCTGCCCGAATATCGCGAGACGCCCGATGGCGAGCGCCGTGCCGACGTGACCTATGACGACCTTGGCGGCATGAAGGACACGATCGACGCGCTGCGCGAAATGGTCGAGCTGCCGCTGCGCCACCCCGAACTGTTCCAGCGACTGGGCGTCGATCCGCCCAAGGGCGTGCTGCTGCACGGTCCGCCGGGGACCGGCAAGACGCGGCTGGCGCGCGCCGTGGCCAATGAGAGCGAAGCCAGATTTTTCCACATCGCCGGACCCGAAGTGATGGGATCGGCGTATGGAGAAAGCGAAAAGAAACTCAGGGAATTGTTCGAGGAGGCCGCAAAATCGGCCCCGTCGATCATCTTCATCGACGAAATCGATTCGATCGCGCCCAAGCGAGGGCAAGTCACGGGCGAGGCCGAAAAGCGGCTCGTCGCACAATTGCTGACGCTGATGGACGGGATCGAGCCGCGCCAGAACCTCGTCGTCATCGCCGCCACCAACCGCCCCGAGGCGATCGACGAGGCGCTACGCCGTCCCGGCCGGTTCGATCGCGAGATCGTCGTCGGTGTTCCCGACCAAAGCGGGCGGCGCGAAATCCTGGGCATCCACACGCGCGGGATGCCGCTCGCCGAAGGAGTCGACCTCGACGATCTCGCGCGGCGCACCTACGGCTTCGTCGGCGCCGATCTGGCCGCACTGACGCGCGAAGCGGCACTCGAGGCGGTGCGGCGCATCATGCCCAAGATCAATCTTGAGGAAGCTTCGATTCCGACCGAGATCCTCGATGCCTTGTCGGTCGACACGGCGGACTTCGAAAATGCCCTCAAGCGAGTCCAGCCATCGGCGATGCGCGAGGTGATGGTCCAGGTCCCCAACGTGACGTGGGACGATGTCGGCGGACTCGACGTCGCGCGCGACAAATTGCGCGAGGGCATCGAGCTCCCGCTCAAGCATCCCGGGGCGTTCCGCCGGCTGGGTATTCGCCCGGCCAAGGGCTTCCTGCTTTACGGCCCGCCGGGCACGGGCAAGACGATGCTCGCCAAAGCCTGCGCACGTGAGAGCGAGGCGAACTTCATTGCCACCAAATCGAGCGACCTGCTGTCGAAATGGTATGGTGAGAGCGAGCAGCAGATCGCGCGGCTGTTCGCCCGCGCCCG
>JALYRH010000094.1 GCA_030855425.1 Pseudomonadota bacterium | reverse complement strand
GCGTTGGGGCTGGCGATGGGCGCCGACGACTATATCTCAAAGCCCTTCTCGCAGCGGCTGCTGATCGCGCGCATCCGCGCCCTGCTGCGGCGCCAGGACCTCGCCCGCGGGATCGCCTTGTCGGGGGTCGCGAGCGACGCCGAAGAAGCGCCCATTCTCGATCGCGGACGGCTGGTGATGGATCCCGCGCGCCACAAGGTGCGGTGGGATGCCGGCGACGTCACGCTGACGGTGACTGAATTCCTCATCCTCGAGGCGCTCGCCCAGCGCCCCGGAGTGGTCAAGTCGCGCAACCAACTGCTTGACGTGGCCTATCACGACGACGTCTATGTCGACGATCGCACGATCGACAGCCACATCAAGCGCATCCGGCGCAAGTTCCGTACCGTCGACGGCGAGTTCGACGCGATCGAGACCCTATATGGAGTCGGATATCGATACGGCGAGGAATGACGAGAGCGACCTCGTTCTGAACTGGTCGGGACGCTGGACGCTGTCGTACCGCATCCTCGCGGTCAACATTCTTACGATCGTGCTGATCGCGCTCGCGATCGTCTATCTTGACGCCTATCGCAACCGGCTCGAGAAAGAGCGCGTGCGCCAGGTCGCACAGGAGGCGAGCATGGCCGCGACTGCGATCATGGCGGTGCCCGCGTCGAGACGCCAAGCGCTGCTCGCAGCACTGTCGAATTCGAGCGCGAGCCGACTTCGCCTTTACTCGGTCGACGGCAACCTCAGTCTCGACAGTTGGCGTGTCACCGGACCGACCTACCGCTTGCGCGACCCTTCGACACAGGCGTGGAACAAGGATGTCGCGCGCGCGCTCGATCGCGGCTTCAACGCGCTGGTCGGCGAGGAAAGCCGTGACGAATTCGTCGAGCCGGCGCGCGACCGCGGGGCGGCGTGGCAGGAAGTCCGCGCGGCTCGCGAATCGGGCGAGATCGTCACCGACGTTCGGCAGGCCCCCGAACTGACCCCGGTATTTTCCGCTGCGGCACCGTTGCCCGACGGCTCGACCCTGTTCGTGACCGACAATGATCGCGATTTCACCCGCACCGTGCGGAAGCAGCGCCGCTCGCTCGCACTGGCGCTTGGCATGGTCGCGATCCTGTCGATCTTCCTCTCGCTGTTCCTCGCGCGGACGATCGTCCGGCCCCTGCGCCGCATCGCGATTGCCGCGCACCGCGTTCGGCTCGGCCGGGCGCGCGAAGTGCGCGTGCCGCGCCTGCCCTCGCGCCGCGACGAGATTGGCACGCTCGCTCGCGCGGTCAGCGACATGAGCCAGTCGCTGCGCCACCGCATCGACAACATCGAAGCATTCGCCGCCGACGTCACTCACGAACTCAAGAACCCGTTGGCGTCATTGCGTAGTGCGGTCGACAGCCTGGAGCGGGTGTCCGACCCCGCGGTGCATCGCCAACTGGTCGACGTCATTCGCCAGGACGTGATCCGCCTCGACCGGCTAATCGGCGACATCGGCGAGGCGGCGCGAACCGATGCCGAGCTGGCGCGCGCGCGCTTCGAGCCGGTCGACCTCGGTATCCTCGTCGGCCAAATCGTCGCCAGCTGGGAGCAGCGTCGCGAGACAGGCAAGGTCGCGCTCGCCTTCGCGCGCCCGCGCCGTGCGAGCACAATCGTGCTTGGCGAGCCCGGGCGGCTGGCGCGCGCGATCGACAATTTGATCGACAATGCGATCAGCTTCTCGCCCGCCGAAGGGCTCGTCGAAGTCGCCGCGACCAAGGTCGGAGACGAAATCCGGATCCGGATCGACGACGAGGGTCCTGGCGTTCCTACGGCGCAACGCGAAGCAATCTTTAACCGCTTCCATTCAGTAAGACCGCTGGCCGAATCGTTCGGCCGCCATTCGGGACTCGGACTCGCAATCGCGCGCGCGATCGTCGAGGGCCATGACGGGGAGATTGACGTGACCGACCGTGACGATGCGCCCTCTGGAGCGCGCTTCACCATCACCTTGCCGGCCGCGCCGGGCGAAGCGACCAGCGGGTCATGAGCATCCGTCTCAGCTCGGAGACCATCCATGCCTCGAGCGTCGCGCTTGATGGCCGCGCGGTGCTGATCACCGGCCCGTCGGGGTCGGGCAAGTCGGACTTGGCGCTGCGTTTGCTCGATCGCGGTTTCGTGCTGGTCAGCGATGACCAGACGATCATCAAGCGGAGCGGCACGCGGCTCACCGCCTCGGCCCCGCCGACGATTCGCGGCAAGCTCGAGATCCGCGGAGTCGGGATCGTCACCATGGATCAGGTCGACGATCAGCCGGTCGCACTGGTGGTCGAACTGACCAGCGAAATCCGGCGCCTGCCCGACGACAGCCGCGAGCGCCCGGTGCTCGGCGTGCTGGTGCCGCTGATCAGCGTCGACGCGATGACCGCGTCGGCGGCGTCGAAAGTGGCGCTCGCGCTCGATCGGCTGGGGATCAAGATGTGACGGTGAGCGCCCGGCAGCCACCCTTGCCGCGCTTGTTGCTCGTCACCGGAATGTCGGGCGCGGGCAAGTCGACCGTGCTCGACGCCTTGGAGGACATGGGCTGGGATTGCGTCGACAATCTGCCCAGCGCACTGCTCGATGACTTCGTCCACGGCGAGCGCGCGGCGCGGCAGAAGATGCCGGTCGCGGTCGGCATGGACGTGCGCAGCCGCGGCTTCGACCCCAAGGCGCTTCCCGCGCTGCTCGCCTCGATCGAGGGCGTGACGCCCGAAATCCTCTATCTCGATTGCGCCGGGACCGAGCTCATTCGCCGCTATGACGAGACCCGGCGCCGCCATCCCCTGGCTCCCGACCGACCAGCCGAGGACGGCATCGCGCGCGAGCGCGGCGCGACCGGGCCGCTCAGGCGAATCGCCGACATCGTGCTCGACACCACCGATCTCACCCCCGCGGACCTGCGCGACATGCTTCGCCAGCGTTACGGCGGTGATGTCGACCAGCCGGTGATCTCGATCGCCTCGTTTGGCTTCGCGCGCGGCATCTCGCGCACCGCCGATCTGGTGTTCGACATGCGTTTCCTCGCCAACCCGCATTGGGTCGACGAGCTTCGCCCGCTCACCGGCGAGGATCAGCCGGTCCAATCCTATGTGGCGAGCGACCCCGCCTGGGGGACAATGATGGACCAGGTCGAGACCCTGTTGACCGGGCTGATTCCCCGCTACTGGGGCGCAGGCAAGAGCTATCTGACGATCGCATTTGGCTGCACCGGCGGCCGCCATCGATCGGTGGCGGCGGTGGTGGAGATGGCGAAGCGGTTGCATCAAGCGGGTTTTTCGCCGATTGTCCGGCACCGTGACCTCGCCTCGCCTCCAAGCGATACGATCGAGGGCCATCCTGCGAGTGCAGGCGCGCGCGAGTGAGACAAAGCGAGTGAGTGAATGATCGGATTAGTGCTGGTGACCCACGGCCGTCTCGCGACCGAATTCATCACCGCCATGGAGCATGTCGTCGGTCCGCAGGATGCCATCGAGGGCATTTGCATCGACGCCGAGGACGATATGGAGATGCGTCGCAAGGATATTGCCGATGCAATCCAGCGTTGCGACCAAGGCAACGGCGTGATCATCCTCACTGACCTGTTCGGCGGCACCCCCTCGAACCTCGCGATCAGCCTGATGAAAAGTGAGAATGTCGAGGTCATTGCCGGCGTTAATCTGCCGATGCTGATCCGACTCGAGGGCGCGCGGAAAGCAATGTCCGTCCGCGCCGCGGTCGCCGCCGCGCGCGAAGCGGGGCGAAAATATATTTCGGTCGCGAGCGAAATCCTCGGCGAGGCCGCCGCTTGAGCTGTTCGCGCACGCTCGAAATTACCAATCGCCGCGGGCTCCACGCCCGCGCGAGTGCCAAGTTCGTCACCTTGGCAGCCGAACTTCCCGCCAAGGTCGAGGTCGAGAAAGACGGCAATCGGGTGTGCGGCACCTCGATCATGGGGCTCATGATGCTCGGCGCTGCAATGGGCGACACGATCATCCTGCACTGCGACGGCGAGGGTTGCACCGACGCGCTCAATCGGCTCAGTGCGCTGGTGACGGAGCGCTTCGGGGAGGATTGACCAGCTCGGGCAAGCCAAGGGCTTGCCGAGCAGGGCAACGACGACGCAAGGAGGCCCGATGCCCCGCGAAATCACCAGCTTCTCCAACGACACCGTCAAGCGCCTGCGCTCGTTGCGCGACAAGAAGGCGCGGCGCGAGGATGGGCTGTTCCTTGCCGAGGGGCTGCGCATCCTGGCGGAAGCACGCGACGTCGGCCGCTTGCCCGAGATCATTGCTTATTCGGACAAGGTTCCGCTCCAACCGCTCGCCGCCGCGATCGTCACTTCGTGTGAGGCTGCCGGTGGCGATGTGATCGTCACCAGCCCCGACATATTGTCCAAGATGTCGGGCAAGGATAATCCTCAGGCGATCCTTGGCGCCTATCGCCAGCCCGACACCAGCCTGGGCGCGATCGACCGCTCGGCAGCCCCGTTGTGGCTAGTCGCCCAGTCACTGCGCGACCCGGGCAACATTGGCACCATCTTGCGCACCGGGGACGCCACCGGCGCCGGCGGGCTGATCCTGCTCGATGATAGTGCAGACCCGTATTCGGTCGAAGCGGTGCGTGCCTCGATGGGCGCGATATTCACGCAGAAGGTGGCGGTGGCGACGTGGGACGAGTTCCTGCGCTGGCTTCGCGCCGGCCCCGGGCAGCTGGTCGGGTCCAGCCTCAACACCACCCATGACTATCTCGAGCCGACCTTCGACCAGCCCTGTTTCGTGATGGTCGGCAATGAAAGCCGGGGCTTGCCCGCCGAATATGAGGCGGCGTGCGACCTGCTGGTCAAGCTGCCGATGCTCGGCCGCGCCGACAGTCTCAACGCCGCGGTAGCAGCAGCGGTGATCGCATTCGCGGTCCGCGCCAGCTGGCGCAACCGCTAGCGTTTGCGGCCAGCTGACGCGGTATGAAAAATGATCCTCGCGCTACTGCGCATCGCCCGGAAAGGTTCGGTGCCGCGCGCGATAGTCACTTCGGGCAGTCGGGTTCGTCGGCGCCGCGCGGACGACCAGCTCCTGATGATGTTCGGCTGTCCATCCCCCGCAGATCGATCGACTTCGCACGGGCGTGATGATCCACGGTGCCTTAGGTTGCTCAAGCGGCGGCGTCATCTTCGTTGGCCGACGGCGGCGGCAGAACCTTGTCGTCACCATAGCGCGCGAGCGCCTCGACCGGCGAAACAAGCTCGATTTCGCGCGCGCTCGGCTCGATGTTGAGGTCGCGGAACTTGCGCGCGGTGACCAGCGACCGGCTCTCGAAGCTCGACACGAAGCTGTTGTAATTGTTGACGGCACTGGTCAGTCCTGAGCCGACCTTTCGCAACTCGCTCGCGGCTTTGGCGAGGCGGTCGTACAACTCCTTGCCAAGCTCTCCGATCTGGCGCGCTTCCTTGGCGAGCTTCTCCTGTCGCCACACCGCCGCGACAGTTCGCGCGATGGCGATCAAATTGGTTGGGGTGGCGAGCAATACGCGCTTGTCGAACGCATAATCCCACAGCCCCGAATCCTGTTCGAGCGCGGCTGACAGGAAATGCTCTCCGGGGATGAACATCACGACATAATCGGGCGCGTCGGGGAATTGTGCCCAATAGGCCTTGGCGCCGAGCGTGTTGACGTGCGCCTTGATCGCAGTGGCGTGGGCGACGAGGTGGAGGGCTCGGTCGCTTTCGTCGACCGCACCGAATGCGTCCTGATAGGCGTTGAGGCTGACCTTGGCGTCGATCACCAGGCTCTGGCCACCGGGAATCCGGACGATCACGTCGGGACGCTGGCGCGCGCCCTCGTCGTCGGTATGGCTGACCTCGGTTGCGAAATCGGCATGCTCGGACAGGCCGCAGCTTTCAAGCACGTTGCGCAATTGCTGCTCGCCCCAGCGGCCCCGTGCCTTGGGCGCGTTGCGCAGCGCATTGACCAGCTTGGCGGCTTCGGCCGAAACACGCTCGGTGCCCGATTTCATCGCCTCGATATGCCCGGTGAGCAGCCCGAACGCGTCCTTGCGCTCGCTTTCAACCTTGCTCACCGTCTCCTCATATTTCTGCAATCGCTCGTGAACCGGCTGGAGCAAGGCCTTCAAATTATTGCCCGAAGTCGCCTCGCTTTCCTTGAACCGTTGGTCAGCGCGCTCAAGGAAACGATTTTGCGCTTCACCGAGCAGCTTGCCGCCGATTTCGGCGAATTGTGCCGTCAGCCGCGCCTTGCTCTCCTCTTCGCTCGTTTTCAGGTCGGCGAGGCGGGTTTCGAATGTTCGGTCGCGCTCGGCCTGCTCGGCCTTGACCGCGGCGAGTTCGCGTGCGGCCGCGCCGTGGTCGCCGCGCAGCACCTCGATTGCCCGAGCGTGAGCATCGCGTTCGTCACGCACTCCGTCGAGCTGGAGCCGGAGCGAAGCGGCTGCCCCCTCCCCCGCCGCCGCGCGGCGTGATCCAAGCAACCAGCCGATCAGCACCCCAAGTCCGAGCGCCGCGATGACCAGAACGATTGTGGTCGCGTCCACGCGGCCCTCCCTCAAAGAACGAAATGCGAACCTAGAGGCGATCTGAGCTTGGCTCAAGGGGGGCAGCGGATGCA
>JALYRH010000019.1 GCA_030855425.1 Pseudomonadota bacterium | reverse complement strand
CGAGATAGATGAGCCGCAGTACGATGAAGCCGACGATCGCGCCGTAGATGATCATCCCGATCATCAGGCGCTGGTGCATCACGGCGAGGATCTGGCGCCTTTGTCCTACCAGGCGGAGCCGCTCGGGCCGTGCGACGAGAGCGGGAGTCGGAGCGTTCATTGGCGGGAGCCGGGGTCCTTGGTGGTGGTGGTGATGATTCGGGCGTCGCCCGCGCCGCCGTCGCTTTTGGCCTTCGACCCGGCGCCGGGCAAGGGGCCGAGAGGATCGGCCGTCGCGGTTTTGACCGGCTTCACCGCAGTCGGCGAACGGGACTTGGCGGAGCTGGCGAGCGGGCGGGCGGTGTCCGTTCGTGCCGCCCGAGTCGGCTTCGGTTCCGGCTTGGCGTAGCTTGCGACGTGCATCATGTCGCCCAGGGCGCGCGGCGCGCGCGATGGCTGGATTTCGCTGCCATCGTCATTGGTCACCACCGGGTCACGCCGCACCGGGGCGGGAGCCGAGGCATAGACCAAAGGCGCCTCGATCGACGGCGTTGTGTCGGGCTTGACCAGCGTTGCGAGTTGGAATGAGCTTTCGACGAACTGGTCCGCTGACGGCGCGGACAGCCGGATCACCTTGACGTTCCACCGTTCGAGCTGCGCGAGCCGCCCGCGCGTCCCGATCTCGGTATTGATCAAGCGGATGTCGCGCTGCGCGAGCACGATCTTGTTCTCGACGTTTTCGAGCGCGGCACGTTCGGAGGCGACCCGCAGGCTGACAAGATAGCAGCCCAAGGCCGCGCTGGCGATCGCGCCGACCATGAATACCGACTTGAAACCGTGCGCGCTCATGCCGCTATCTCCTGGTCCCACGCGGGCGCGTCGGTCCGGACTGCCGTCCTGAGCCGGGCCGAGCGCGCGCGCGGGTTACGGGCCACTTCGCCGTCCGAAGGAGACAGCGGCTTGGCAACTGATGTGAAACTGGGGCGCGGCCCCGCGGCCGCCATCGGACGGTGGCGCGAGCCCGCCGGGGTGGCGCCGCTGCGGGCGCGCAGAAAGCGCTTGACGATGCGGTCCTCGAGGCTGTGAAACGTCACCACCGCGAGCCGTCCGCCGGGACGCAGCGAACGCTCGGCCGCGCGAAGCCCCTGCTCAAGCTCGTCGAGCTCCGCATTCAAGTGGATACGGATCGCCTGGAAGGTGCGCGTCGCGGGGTCGCTTTTCATTCCCGCATGATGGCCGAGCGACTTGCGCACCACCGCCGCCAGCTCGGCGGTGCGGGTCAGCGGGCGCGCGGCGACAATCGCGCGGGTAACGCTGCGCGCGCGCGGTTCCTCGCCATAGTCGCGGATGACTCGCGCAATCTCGGCTTCCTCGGCCTCGTTGAGGAATTCGGCGGCGCTTTGTCCCGCCTGGCTCATCCGCATGTCGAGCGGACCGTCGTTCGAGAAGGAGAAACCGCGCTCCGCCTGGTCGAGCTGCATCGACGACACGCCGATGTCGAGCGTCACCCCGTCGACCGGAATCAAATCGCGATCGGCGAGCGCCTGCTCCATCAAACTGAAGCGTTCCTCGATCAGCGTCAGTCGCGGGTCCGGGACGAGTGACGGTCCGTTCGCGATCGCATCCGGATCGCGATCGAAACCGATCACTCGCCCCGCCCCCGCCCCGAGCAGGGCGCGGGCATAGCCCCCTGCTCCGAAGGTTGCGTCGACGATCGTGTCGCCCTGGGTAATGGCGAGACCGGCGACCACCTCCTCGAGGAGGACCGGGACATGGGCCTCCCCAACCGATGGCCCAGTAGCTTGCGGGGCATTCGTCACAGCCCGCGCTCCTCAAGCCGGAAACGGGCGATGTCCTTCATGTCTTCGGGAATATTGGCGTCGGCGAGGAACAGCGTCGGATTCCACAATTGGAAAGTCTCGCCGACACCGATGAACAAGGCCAAATCCTCGATTGCGCCTTTGCGGCGCATCATCGGCGGGATGATCACCCGGCCGCTCGAATCATACGGCACTTCCTCGGTCGCGCCGAATGCCATCATCGTGCGGCGGGCATATTCGAGTTCGGCCGAAGGATCGGTTTCCTGCTTTTCGAGCAAACGCTCGAGCTTGGCATGCTTGAGCGCGGCATAAGCGGGGTCGTAGGCCGACAGTGCGGTGAAATGGTCATGCTTGGCGAGAACGATATTGCGGGCATCGCCGCGGCGCTCGATCACGGCACGCAGAAAGGCGGGCACGGAAACGCGACCCTTCGCGTCGACCGCGTTCAAAGCACTGCCTTGGAACAGATGCTCTAATGCCACGAACCCACTCCGTTCGCGCGGCACAGCTTCCCCGTTGGCGAAATCACGGTTTCCCGCTCGCCGTCTCGTTCGGCCTCAATGCCGACTCTTGACCAGGTATGCCCCGCGTTGCAGCGATGTTGGTAACTCAAGAACCGCCGAGAAACAACGGGTTTTCATGCCATCTCGTGGGATTTCATGCCCAGTGGCGGATTTACGTCACTTTCTTAACCACAGTGAAGACTTCGTTCGGCACTTGTTCTTGCCGGAAAACCCTGTGGATAAGTATGTGCAAACTATTCCGCCAGTCGCCGCTTAGCGGGACTCGGCGCGACTCAGCTCCGCCATCAACAGGTCAAGGTTGTGGTGCGTCGGACCGTCGAGCGCTCCCTCGCCCTCAACATTGAGAAAGTCGGCGTCGGCGATCACCGTCGCTTCGCCCTCTCCGATTCGGCAATGCGCGACCAGCCCGCCCGACTCGACAGCGCAGCGTCGGCTGTTGCTCGTCAGAAGGCCGGGGGAAACGGTCAGAACAGTATAGCCGCCGGCCGTTGCGGTTCGCGGTCCATCTGCGGTCGGCCCTTCGAGGCCAAGTCCCCAATGGGCAAGCAGCCCGGTATCGGCAAAATCGGGCGGTGGGCGCAACGGGTCACCGAGCAAGCGGTTGCTATGCCAGTCGAGTTTCGGATCGGCGACGAGGACGACTCTGCCGCCGCGCCGCACCCAAGAGTCGAGCTCGACCAACGCGTCGGCGGGCTGGGCGCGGGGATGCGCCATCAGCAGTAACCGCTGTCCTTTTAAACTCGCCGCGTCGGCGATCGCGATTGGGACGATGCGATAGCTTTTTTCAAGTCGCGCCAGCGTCGGCGAGCCGCCGCCGTCAAGTGCAAATCGCTCACCGAACAGCAATGGCAGACTGGTAAGGACGGCAAGCGCGGGTTGCCGGGCGCCGCCCCCGTCGCGCTGTGCGAGGGGGGCCTCGCGCTGCCTCACCAGCGCCACCCCGCCAGCACTCGCGGCGACGATCGCGAGCACCATCAGCCATGGCCGACTCACGGCGTCTGCGCGGCGTCGCTTGCCCCGTTCTGGCTGCTCGACTGGCCGGGCGCGGCTCCGATTTGCGCCAGCGGTTCCTCGGGCTCGGCGGCATTGCCTACGTCATTGGCCTGGGCCGTGGCCCGCGCCGCAGGATCGTCACCCGATCGGCTCACTGCAGTGCCGAGCAGAACGAGCAGGAAAACGAAGGCCAGCCCGGTCAGTCCGATCCTGACGCGCTGTATCCGTTCGCTGCTGCTTGGCTCCTGCATTCGACGAATGTAGGCGAGGACGCGACGAATGCGCAATCACGGCTTGACGCTCGATGTTGCGCTCGCGAAGAGAGCGCCATGAAAAACCTGCTCTTTATCGCCGTTGCCAGCGCCGCTTTAGTGGCCTGCCAAAACGAACCCATCGTCCAGGGTCGCACCTCGGAAGAGGCCGCCGCCAACACCGCCGACGCCGCCGCCGCCGCCAAAGTGGTTCTCCCGCCGTCGATCGTCGCCAGCAAGTCCTATCGCTGCAAGGACAACAGCGTCGTTTACGTCGACTGGCTGAGTGACGGCAGCGCGCGCGCGAAAACCGACAAGGCCGCTCGAGCAATCCCGATCAAGGTGGGCGAGGCGGGAACACCTTCGCTCAGCGGTGACGCGACTGTGGCAACCGTCACTTATAACGGCCAGAGCTGCAAGGCGTAACGCCGCTTCCCCAAACCACCACCACCCCTGGCGAGCGATCGCCGGGGGTTTTTTTATGGGTCCCGCGCGGCTAGGAGCGCAGCCATGATCACCCCCCAAATCGTCGCCGAGCACGGCTTGTCCAGCGAAGAATATGAGCGCGTTCTCAGCGCACTCGGCCGTGAGCCGAACATCGTCGAACTCGGTATCTTTTCCGTCATGTGGTCCGAACATTGTTCGTACAAATCGTCGCGCGTCCACTTGAAGAATCTTCCCACCGCAGCGCCGTGGGTGATCTGCGGCCCGGGCGAAAATGCCGGGGTGATCGACATCGGCGATGGACCGGACGGGACCAAGCTCGCCGCGATTTTCAAGATGGAGAGCCACAACCACCCGAGCTACATCGAGCCCTACCAGGGCGCGGCGACCGGGGTCGGCGGAATCCTGCGCGACGTGTTCACTATGGGCGCTCGCCCAGTCGCCAATCTGAACGCGCTGCGCTTTGGCCGTCCCGACCATCCCCGGATGCGCCACCTGATTGCCGGCGTGGTCGCGGGGATCGGCGGTTACGGCAATTGCGTCGGCGTTCCCACGGTCGGCGGCGAGGTCAACTTCGACCCCGCTTATGATGGCAACATCCTGGTCAACGCGATGACCGTCGGGATTGCCGATCAGGACAAGATTTTTTATTCGGCGGCAAGCGGGGTCGGCAATTCGATTGTCTACGTCGGGTCGAAAACCGGGCGCGACGGAATCCACGGCGCGACGATGGCCAGCGCCGACTTTGGCGAGGACAGCGACGAAAAGCGCCCCACCGTCCAGGTCGGCGATCCGTTCACCGAAAAATTGCTGATCGAGGCCTGCCTCGAACTGATGGCGTCGGATGCAATCGTCGCGATCCAGGACATGGGTGCTGCCGGACTCACTTCGTCGAGTGTTGAAATGGCGAGCAAGGGCGGGGTCGGCATCCGCCTCGACATGAACGCCGTGCCGTGCCGCGAAACGGGCATGACGCCGTATGAAATGATGCTGTCGGAAAGCCAAGAGCGGATGCTCATGGTGCTCAAACCCGGCAGGGAAGGTTTCGCCGAGGCGATCTTCAAGAAATGGGAACTCGATTTCGCGGTGATCGGCGAAGTCACCGATACCGGCCACATGGTGCTCGAATATGACGGCGAGGTCGTGTGCGACATCCCGCTCGGCCCGCTCGCCGATGATGCGCCGCTCTATGAGCGTCCCTATTTCAGCCAAAGCGAATATAAGGCGTGGGCCGGGATCGCGCCGCTCGGCGACGTTCCCCACTCGACCGACATCGGCGCCGACCTGCTCAAGCTGATGGCTTCGTCCGCGATCGCCAGCCGCCGCTGGATCTGGGAGCAATATGACAGCCAGGTCGGCGCGGACACGGTGCAGACCGGCGGCGACGCCGCGGTGGTCCGGATCCACGGCACCGACCGCGCGCTGGCGATGACCACCGACTGCACCCCGCGTTACTGCTACGCCGACCCGGTCGAGGGCGGCAAGCAAGCGGTTGCCGAAGCCTATCGCAACCTGTGCGCGGTCGGCGCCAAGCCGCTGGCGATCACCAACTGCCTCAACTTCGGCAACCCCCAGCGCCCCGAAATCATGGCCCAGATAGTCGGCTGCCTCGCCGGAATGAGCGAAGCCTGTATCGCGCTCGACATGCCGATCGTCAGCGGCAATGTCAGCCTCTATAACGAATCCAAAGCCACCGGCGACGGCAGCGCTATCCTGCCCACCCCCGCGATCGGCGCGGTCGGTTTGCTCGACGATTGGGAGGAAGGCGCGACGATCGCGTTAAAGGCCGTGGGTGAGGAGATCTGGCTGGTCGGCGGGCACGGCACGCACCTTGGCCAATCGCTATGGCTGCGCGAGATGACGGATCGTCGCGACGGCCCTCCCCCTACGACCGACCTCGATTTGGAACGCCGCGCCGGGGAGTTCGTCCGAACCTTGCTTGCCGACAACAGACTGACTGCAGTCCATGACATTTCCGATGGTGGCCTGCTGGTCGCCGTCGCCGAAATGGCGCTCGCCGGCAACATTGGCGCAAACTTGTCGATTTATGTCAGCCAGCCAAGCACCGTCTGGGGCGACGCCTTCAACGACCCCGACCTCAACGACGCGGGCGGCGAACGCAGCCTCGATGCGCTCAGCACCGCCGAAGCGTTTGGCGAGGATCAGGCGCGTTTCGTTGTGACCTGTCGGCCCGGTGCCTTCGCCGGAATCTTGGAAGCCCCGGTGGCGTTACTGCCCGTCGGGATGGTCGGCGGCGACACCGTCCTTGGCGTCCCCCTCGCCGACCTCCGCGCCGCGCACGAAGGCTTCTTCCCCGCGCTGATGGGCGCCGACACGGCGCTGGCCTGAGCGATGGCGCATTCTCAAGCCAACAACATATCGGGTGCGCAATGATCGATCATCCGACCATGCCCTATACTGCGCTGCCGGCGATGTCCGACGAGGAGCGCATCGCCGCCGCTCGCGCCTTTCGCGACGAGATTTCCACCCGCCGCACCTGCCGGATGTTCGCCGCCACCCCGGTGCCGCGCGACATCATCGAGCAGGCGATCCTCGCTGCCGGTTCCGCGCCGTCGGGCGCCAACCACCAGCCGTGGCATTTCGCGGTCATCTCCTCGGCCGAATTGAAGCACCGCATCCGGCTCGAGTCCGAGCAGGAAGAGCAAGCCTTTTATGCTGGCAAGGCAGGCCGCGAATGGCTCGATGCGCTCGCCCCGCTCGGCACCGACCCCGACAAGAGCTTCCTTGATATCGCGCCATGGCTGATCGTCGTCTTCGGCCAGCGCCGTGACGGGATCGAGCCGTGCGCCGACAAGAAGAATTATTATGTCACCGAAAGCGTCGGGATCGCCTGCGGGTTCATGCTCGCCGCACTCCACCGCGCCGGACTGGCAACGCTGACGCATACCCCGTCACCGATGGGCTTCCTGCGCGAAATCTGCCGACGGCCGAGCAGCGAAACCCCGCTGATGATCATCGTCGCCGGCCTGCCGGCCGAAGACGCGACCATCCCGGTTTACGCCACCCGCAAGAAGCCGCTCGAGCAGGTTTCGAGCTGGCATTAGCCGCGTCCGTGCCGACGATGCCGACTTAGACGCTCGAACATAACACTTGCGAATAGGTCGCATTAGCACTATTCAAGTGCGCATGATCGTTTGTAGCTGCAACGCGATTCGCGAGGATGAGATAAGGGTCGCCGCCCGGCGCGGCTGTCCGTGTGCGGATAGCGCCTACCGGTCGCTGGGCTGCGAATTCCAATGTGGGTCATGCCTCGATTTTGCCGAGGAAGTGGTCGCAGCGGAGCGCGCTGCATTGCTCGCAGTGACCGCCCAAGCCGCGTAGCTCATCGCTGCGACTGACTATCAGTCGCAAAGATTTCTTGGTTTTCAGCCGTTTTTGCCCTTTCCCGACGCTCGCTATGCGCGTATGTCGCCTGACTACAGGAGACGGGCATGCAAGGCGACGCACGGGTACTCGAGCTATTGAACGAAACGCTCAGAAATGAGCTGACCGCGATCAACCAATATTGGCTGCACTACCGACTGCTCGATCATATGGGGATCAAGCGGCTCGCCGAATTCGTGCGCCACGAATCGATCGACGAGATGAAGCACGCCGACAAGCTCGCCGAGCGCATCTTGTTTCTCGACGGCCTGCCCAATTTCCAGATGCTCGGCCGCCTCCGCATCGGCGAAACGGTCGAGGAAATCCTCAGGGCCGATCTCGACACTGAGCTGGAGGCGGTCGCCCAGCTCAAGGAAGCCGTGGCGCACTGCGAATCCGTGCGCGACTATGTCAGCCGCGACCTGTTCGCCGAAATCCTCGCCGCCGAGGAGGGTCATGTCGACATGATCGAAACCCAGTTCGAGATGATCGAGGCGATGGGCCTGCCCAATTATATCCAGCTTCAGTCGAAACCGGCCGAAGCCTGACGCTCACCGGGCGCGGCGTCCAAAGCGCAATCCGCGCGATTGGTCGAAAAGAATCTCTCTAACCGTATCGCCGTGCTACGACAGCGGCGACCGAAGGGGGCTTCGCATGACCGATACGACCATAACGCCGACCCGCGAGCGCATCGCTTCGCTCGACGTCATTCGCGGGGTCGCGGTGATGGGCATATTGGCGATGAATATCTACGCCTTCGCGCTCCCCGGCGGGGCGTATTTCAACCCCACCGCGTTCGGTGGCAGCGAAGGCCTCGACTGGCTCGCCTGGGCGTTCAATTTCGTCTTCGTCGACAGCAAGATGCGCGGGCTGTTCTCGGTTCTGTTTGGCGCGTCGATGTTGCTGGTGATGGAGCGGGCGATCGCTTCGTCGCGGCGCCCGGCGGTGGCGCATTTCACCCGCATGGCATGGCTGCTCCTGTTCGGCCTGCTCCATTTCTACCTGATCTGGTGGGGCGACATCCTCGCCCTTTATGCGCTGTGCGGCATGCTTCTGTTCTTCTTCCGCAACCGGTCGCTGAGGGCGCTCCGCCGCTGGGCGATCGGACTGCTGACCGTCTCATTCCTGTTCATGGGTGCGCAGTCGATCGGGTTGCAAATGGCGCGGAGCGACAATGCCCCGCCCGCGCAAGCCGAGGAAATGCGACCGGTCTTGACCGAGATCGAGGGATTCTTCGGGGCCAGCGCGGAGCGCGTCCGGGAAGATCTCGTTCATTATCGGGCAGGCTACCGCCCGATCATGCGCGAGCGCCTTGAGGACGAAACGACCAAGCCGTTCGCGTCGCTAATCCAGTACGGGCTCGAGACGCTTGGTCTGATGCTGATCGGGATGGCGCTGTTCAAATCCGGCATGCTGACCGGTCACTGGGAGCCGAAGCGATATCGCCGCTGGGCGATGCGCTGTTTCGCGGTGGCGACCCCGCCGCTGGTCGCGCTGATGATTTATCAGGTGCGAAGCGGCTATGACGCGCTTACCGTATTTGGTGTATCGCTTGCCTGGTCGATGCCGTTCGATATCATCATGACGATCGGCTGGGCGGCGCTGATCATGCTGGTCGCTGGCCGATATGCAGGGAGCCGCGGCTTCGATCGGGTCGGCGCCGCGGGCCGCATGGCGTTCACCAATTATCTTACCACCTCGATCGTGATGACCACCATCTTCTACGGCTACGGCCTCGGCTTCTACGGCGAGATCGGTCGCGCCGCGCTTTACCTGTTCGTTATCGGGATGTGGGCGGCGATGCTGCTGTGGTCGAAGCCATGGCTCGATCGCTTTCGTTACGGCCCGTTCGAATGGGCGTGGCGCAGCCTCGCCCGGCTGCGGCTTGAACCGATGCGCAACAGCGCGCCCCTCGGCGGCAGTCCGCGACCAACGCGCACGACGGCGGCAACGGTCGAAACGCTTTGAAAGTCAGATGCGGCCGAAGCCTTGATTGGCGACCTTGCGGCCGAACGCCCCGCCCGACGATGCGCGAGTGAGCAGGGGGTTGGTTGCCTTGTCGAACAATTCGAGGGTTTGACTCCACAGCCGGCGCAGCTTGACCACGTCGGCAATCAATTCGTCGGGGAAGTTGTGCGTCTCGATGCTGATCCGCGCCGATTGCTCGATCAGTTCGGCGCAATCGGCGAGGGGGTCGGCGCCAAACTGGCGCGCTTCGCCCTTGAGCGTATGCGCCGGAATCACCAGCCCGACAGTATTCTGCTCGCGCATCGCTGCCTCGATTAAAGCAACGCTCTTGGCGCCATCCTCACGGAAATAGCCAAGGATGCGAATGAAGCCGGGGCCCAATTCGGCGCGGCTTTTTTCGAAATGCACCCAGTCGACAATGTCGTTGCCGTCTTCCACTCACCACTCCCGTCCGGCCCCGCCGGGGCTGTTCCAACCCCCTCACTAACTGGCAAAGAGTAAAGGGGGGGTTTATTCGACCTTGCTGTCATAGGGGTTCTTGGTCGCGCGCATCGTCAATCGCAACGGAACCGGACCTAATTGCAAGTCACGCCGCATCGAATTGAGCAGATAGCGATGGTAGCTGGTCGGTAGCTGGTCGACCCGGCTTCCGAAAATGACGAAGCTTGGCGGGCGCGTCTTGACCTGAGTGATGTAGCGCAGCTTGATCCTTTTGCCCCCCGGCGCCGGCGGCGGATTGGTCTCGACCGCTTTGCCGAACCATCGATTGAGCTCCCCCGTCCCGACTCGCCGCGACCAGTTGGTCCGGACTTCCAGCGCCGCGCCGATCAGTTGGTCAATGCCCTTGCCGGTCTTGCCCGACACCGTCAGCAGCGGGACGTCCTTCAATTGGCTAAGGCCTTCGAGCAGCGCCGCCTTGACCCCGTTGAACAAGGACGAACCATGCTCGGCAACGTCCCACTTGTTCAACGCGATGACCAGGGCGCGGCCTTCCTCAAGGACATGGTCGGCGATCCGCAAATCCTGCGCTTCGAGGCCGCGCGTCGCGTCGAGCAGCAACACCACCACTTCGGCGAAATCGACCGCGCGGCGGGTATCGGCGGCCGACAGTCGTTCTAGCTTGTCGTCGACCTTGGCGCGCTTGCGCAGGCCAGCGGTGTCGATCAGCCGCACCGGGTGGACGGTCCCGTCCGGGCTGGTCCAATGCCAATCGATGCTGATCGAATCGCGCGTGATACCCGCCTCGGGCCCGGTGATCATGCGATCCTCGTCGAGCATCTTGTTGACCAAGGTCGACTTGCCCGCGTTGGGGCGTCCGACGATCGCCAGTTTCAAGGGACCGACATAATCTTCGTCATCGCCGCGCATTTCTCCGACCGGCGCTTCCTCACCGTCCGCGAGTTCGGGCTCGATATGCGGGCGCAGCGCCTCGAACAAATCGACCAGCCCTTCGCCATGCTCGGCTGACAGCGCGAACGGCTCGCCAAATCCAAGCGCGAACGCCTCGATCCGCCCGGCCTCGCCGGCATTGCCTTCGGACTTGTTGGCGGCGACGATCACTGGCGTATTCTCGTGCCGCAGCCAGCGCGCGATCTCCTCGTCGAGCGGGGTCAGCCCCTCGCGCCCGTCGATCACGAACAAGGCGACGTCGGCCTCGCGCACCGCGGCCTCGGTCTGCTGGCGCATCCGGCCGGGAAGCGAGGCGGGATCGACCTCCTCGAACCCGGCGGTGTCCATCACTCGAAACTCGAGCCCGAGCAGATTGCCCTCCCCCTCGCGCCGGTCACGGGTCACGCCGGGGCGGTCGTCGACCAGCGCGACACGCTTCCCGACAAGGCGATTGAAAAGGGTCGATTTGCCGACATTGGGTCGGCCGACGATGGCAACGGTGGGTAAGGACATCGCCGCCCCCTAGCGCATAACGAGCCAAGCGGAAACCGAGGTTCCGGCCGCGCCGGGGCTAAGCGACGGTCGCATGCCCTAGCGATAGGCGATCAGGCGGCCCTCGTCGGTCAGGAGGTACAATGAGCCGCCCGCGACCACCGGCTGGAAGCGTACCGCGCCCCCGACGCTGGTCTGGCCTTGCGTGACCCCAGTGGTGGGATCGATGTTGATGAGGGCGCCATTGCTTCCGGCGACGATCAGCCGGCCCCCGGCGAGCACCGGGCCGAAATAGCTGATCTGACCGGACTTGTTCGATTCCTTGGTCCACCTCGGAAGCTGATTGATCCAGCGGATCTTGCCCGTCATGCGCTGCACCGCGATCAGTTGCGACTTGTCATTGACCGCGAACAGCCAGTCGCCCGCGATCCACGGGGTGGCGATCCCCGCCATGTTGAGTTCCCACACCCGCTGACCCGATGCGAGGTCGAGCGCGACCATGCGCCCGCCCTGGCCGAGCGCATAGATCATGCCATTGGCGATCACCGGGTCGGCATCGATATCGCTCAACGCCCCGACCCCGGTCGAGATCGACGTGCGCGACAGCGCGTCCTGCCACACCATGCGACCGTTTTCGACGCGGTAGGCGTTAAGCTCGCCCGAGGAAAAACCCGCGACCACCGTCCCGCGGTCGACCGCGGGCGAGCCATTGCCGAACACTCCCGCGACTTCCAGCGCGGCGGCGTTCGACCAGGCGGTCGAGCCGTCGGCGGTCTTCAGCGAAAAGATCTGATTGTCCTGGCTGATCACATAGACATTGCCATCGGCGACCGTCGGTGCGCCGCGGATCGGACCACCCGGCCGCACGGTCCACGCCGCCGCCCCGGTCGCAGCATCGAGCGCCGCGACGTAGCCGAAGCCATTGGTCGCGTAGACGCGCCCGCCATCGACCGCGACCCCGCCGCCGTACAGGGTGTTCTCATTCCCCTTGGCGTCGCCGAACCGCGTCACCCACAACGGCGCGCCGCTGGTGGCGTCGAAGGCGCGAACGCTGCCCACCGTGTCGATCGTATAGACCTTGCCGCCCGCGACGACTGGCCCACCGCCCAACCGGCGCGACCTGCTGCTGCCTTCGCCGATCGACGCCGACCACGCCTGCCCGACCGTGGCGCCGAGCGCGACATGTTCGACCAGCTTGGCGGCGTTGCCTCCCGACTGCGCCCAATCGGCGTTGGCGGTAGCGGTCGGAAGCGTCATCGGCGCGGCCGCGGTCTCGGGGTCAACTTCAATATCGACTTCGCTGACCAGCACCGCGACGCGGTCGCCGATCGTGGGTGTCGACTTAGTCTTCTTGCTGAGGATGCCGCAACTCGACAGCAGAACGGCCGAGGCAAAGAGGGCAAGCGAAGTGGTCGTGCGCGTCATGCGAAGAAAGTCCTTCATTCGGCGGTGGTGGCGCCGGTGGGAAGCGAAGCGCTGGCATCCAGCCCGAGCGATCCGGCGACCTGCACCGCGCGGCTGCGGAGCGAATCGGGCACACCGTTGTCGGCCGCAATCTTGGCAAACAATTGCGCCGCGGCGGGTTTCTGACCCTTGGCAATCAACGCCATGCCGACCATTTCGCCGGCGCTACCGAAAAACGGCTGGCCGGGCTCGGCGAGCGGCTGGAGACGAACGATGACCTCGTCGGGCTTGAGCGCGTCAAATTCGAGCGCGGTGCCGCGCACCAAGGCAAGATCGCGATAAGGACGCGGGAGGCTCGTATCGGCCGCGATCTCGGCATAGACGGTCGACGCAAGCTTGCGATTGCCCTGCTGAAGCGCGAGGGCCGCGCGGGTCAGTCCAGCGGTCGCCCTGACGCCGTCGGCATCCGACTGGCGAAGCGTATCGAGCTGGCCCGGCGCCGCAGCGGTCTGGTTGGCGCCAATGTCCTGGAGCGTGATGGTCAATTGCTCGGTCGCCGCCTCGGCCCGCTTCTGCTCGCGATTTTGCCAGAAGAGATAGCCCGCCACCGCGACCAGGAAAAGAACGATTCCGCCGACCACGAGTGCGCCGTAGCGCTTGGCACGATCGGCCATCTGATCGCGGCGAAGGTTTTCGTCGACCTCGCGGACGAAGCTGTCGGAAGTATCAGGGGGAAGCGCCAAGGTCGTCCTCTTGTCTGGTCGGGGCAGTGCCAGCCGTCGCGCCTTCATTCCCCACCCCGGATGAACGAAAGCTGGCGCCCGCCGCTCTAGCGCGCGGGACGCGAAACGCAAAGAGGGCGCGCACAGCGGCGGATGTGGCCAACGCCGACTCCGCACCCGGCACCATCGCATCACGAGTCTTCGCGAGGATTGAGGCGCCGTAAATCCGCTTTTCGTCGGTTGGTCGACAGCAACGGTGTTCTTGCCGATCCGAAGACACGTTAGTCGAAGCATGATTGAGATCGACCTGTTCGAAGCAGACTGAAGTCGTGATTGAAACGAGGAAGCAAAAAGGAAGGATCTCGAAATGTCTGGGAAATTTACTTCGCTGTTCGCCGCCTGTGCAGTCACCTTTGCGGTTTTTGCGGCCACTGCACCCGCAGTGGCGAAACAAGGTCCGATTACCGTGACCGCCACGGATAAGGAAATTCCGGTCCAACACGTTTCTTATCGCGACCTAAATGTCGCCGAACTCAAAGAGGAGAATGTCCTCGTCAAGCGGGTTCGTCTTGCGGCCAAGGGCGTCTGTAGCGTGTCCGTGCCATCGGGCAAGGCCCACGAGTTCGCATATTTGCAGTGCCGCACCCAGGCATTGCAAGGCGCCGAGCCCCAGATCGACCGCGCCGTCACGCGGGCGAGGGAAATCGCAACCAATGGCTGGAGCGCTATTGCCCCCGTAGCGATCACCATCAGCGTTCGCTGAACGGACCCGCGACCGTCCCCGGTTCGACCGGCCGGGGACGGCACGCAGGCGACCATTTAGTCGTCCCGTAACCGCGCGGCCAAGCCAGCGCGGGGTTTGCCGTCAGACCCCCTTGGGGCGATACGTCTGGTCGGCGGTCGGGAAGTTACGCGATCGCACCTCCCCGGCATAGGATTCGACTGCGGTCGCGATCCGGCTTGCAAGATCGTCGTAGCGTTTGACGAACCGCGGGGTACGCTCGAACAGCCCGAGCATGTCCTCGGTCACCAGCACTTGCCCGTCGCATTTGGGCGAGGCGCCGATCCCGATGACCGGGACGCTGACCGCTGCGGTGACGTCCTCGGCGATCCTTTCCATGACCCCCTCGACGACCACGCAAAACGCGCCCGCGTCGGCCACCGCGCGGGCATCGCCGACGATCTTGTTTGCCTCGGCCTCGCTCTTGCCGCGCGCGGCATAACCGCCCAACTGGTTGACTGCTTGCGGGGTCAGCCCGACGTGGCCGATCACCGGAATGCCGCGCTCGCTCAAAAAGGCGATCGTCGGTGCCATCGCCTCGCCGCCCTCAAGCTTGACTGCCGCGCAACCGCTTTCCTTCATGATCCTCGCCGCGCTGGCGAAGGCCAGTTCACGCGATCCTTCGTAACTTCCGAACGGCATGTCGACCGCGACCAGGCTATGCCAGCTGCCGCGCATCACCGCCGCACCATGCGCACACATCATTTCGAGGGTGACCGGGACGGTCGAGGGCAGACCGTAAATCACTTGGCCGAGGCTGTCCCCGACTAGCAGTATCTCGCAATGCGGGTCGAGCAATTGCGCCATCCGCATGGTGTAAGCGGTGAGCATGACGAGCGGCTCGGCGGTGGTTCCGCCAACCTTGCGCGCGCGGATCGCGGGAACCGTCATGCGCTTGCCCGGAACCGGCGAGGGGGTTGCGCGGCTGGTGCCGCTGTCGATGGTGAAGGTGGACATGATATTCTCTTATCCCGCCCCGCCTAGCGCAGCCACCCCCGCCGATTTGCGAGCCGCGCCAAAAGGAAAATGAGATAGCATGACACGATCAGCGCGATCGGCGCGACGAGCGCGGTGTCGGGCACCGTCTGACGCAATTGGGGGACGAGGAATAGCCCGCTGAACTGGACGACCACCGCGACCAGCGAGAGCAGCAGCGCCAGCACCGCCAGCTTGCGCCGCATCAGCAACAGCACGGCGCCGATCAGTCCGACCCACACCGCTATCGCATAGGCCGCGATCATCCACGCCGGGGTCGCGTCCCACATCGCGCGCTGGTCGAGCGGCAAGACCGCAGGATCGGCGCTGACCTGGACGACATATATATAGCAACCGAACGCCTCGAACAGCAGCGCCAGCCCCGCCGTAGCCCAGAACCAGCCCGGAATGTCGTGCCCGCGCTTCACTTCAGCGTTCATGCCAGTCCCCCAATATCAACAGAATTGCGCCCGCACCTGCCCCGCGCAAGCCCACCGCGCTTACTCCCATTCGATCGTGCCGGGCGGCTTGCTGGTATAATCGTAGACCACGCGGTTGATTCCCGCGACTTCGTTGATGATCCGCGTCGCGACGCCCGACAGAAATGCCGCGTCGAACGGATAGATGTCGGCGGTCATGCCGTCGACGCTCGTCACCGCGCGCAAGCCGCAGACATACTCGTAGGTGCGGGCATCGCCCATCACCCCGACCGTCCGCACCGGCAGCAGAACCGCGAACGCCTGCCAGATGGCATCGTACAGCCCGGCCCCGCGAATTTCGTCGAGATAGACCGCGTCGGCCTTGCGCAGGATGTCGCAGCGCTCGCGGGTCACTTCGCCGGGGATGCGGATCGCGAGCCCTGGTCCGGGGAAGGGATGACGTCCGACGAACTGGTCGTCGAGCCCCAACTCCTTGCCCAACGCGCGCACTTCGTCCTTGAACAATTCGCGCAACGGTTCGACCAATTGCATATTCATGCGCTCGGGCAGACCCCCGACATTATGATGACTCTTGATCGTAACCGACGGTCCGCCGGTGAAACTGACGCTTTCGATCACGTCGGGGTAGAGCGTGCCCTGGGCGAGGAAGTCGGCGCCGCCGAGCTTGGCCGCTTCCTCCTCGAACACCGCGATGAACTCGCCGCCGATGAACTTGCGCTTGGTTTCGGGATCGGTGACCCCGGCGAGCCCAGCGAGAAAACGCTGTGCGGCGTCGACCACGACGAGCGGGATGTTATAATGATCGCGGAACAGACTTTCGACCTGCTCGCGCTCGTGGAGCCGCAACAGCCCATGATCGACCAGCACGCAGGTCAATTGGTCGCCGATCGCTTCGTGGATGAGAATCGCCGCGACCGAGCTGTCGACCCCGCCCGACAGCCCGCAGATCACCTTGCCCTTCCCGACCTGCGCGCGGATGTCGGCGACCTTGGCCTCGCGATAGCCCGCCATCGACCAGTCACCCGCGACGCCGCACACGCGATGCACGAAGTTGGCGAGCAATTTGGCGCCATCGGGGGTGTGGACCACTTCGGGGTGGAATTGGGTGCCGTAATAGCGCCGCGTCTCATCAGCGATGACCGCGAACGGCGCGCCGTCGCTCACCGCGACGATCTTGAACCCGGGGGCAAAGGCGGTGACCTTGTCGCCGTGGCTCATCCAGACCTGGTGGCGCTCGCCGACCTGCCACAGCCCGTCGAACAAGGCGCACGGCTCGGTCACGGTGAGAAAGGCGCGGCCAAATTCGCCGCCGCGCTCGCCCCCGGCTTCGCCTGGCTTGCCGCCGCCGCCCGCCTCGACGGTCCCGCCGAGCTGGTGGCTCATCACCTGTTGACCGTAACAGATGCCGAGGATCGGCACGCCGCTGTCGAACAGGGCTTGCGGCGCGCGCGGACTATCCGGATCGGGCACTCCCGCGGGGGAGCCCGACAGGATGATGCCCTTGGGTGCGAGACGCTCGAGTGCCACCTCGGCCGAAGTGAACGGGGCGATTTCGCAATAGACCCCCGCCTCGCGCACCCGCCGGGCGATCAATTGCGTCACCTGGCTGCCGAAATCAACGATCAGGATCGAATCGGCAGGCGTCAGTCTCATGGGGCGCTTTCATCTCAAACGAAGAATGCGCGCGAGCCGTAAAGCTCGCACGCATCCCTGTCCACCGAAGCCGAAATCCGTCGAGCTCAATAGCCGCGATAGTAGCCCTGGTTGTAGCCGTATGAGGCGTGGCGGCGATCGAGGTCGATATCGGTGATCTGGCCGCGATAGCTGACCTTGCAGCTGAAACTGAGGTCGGCGCCATTATTGGCATAGCCACCATTATAGCCATAGCCGCCGCGCGCGCCCGAAGTCGCGACACCGCGCACTCGGATTCCCGAATTCTTGCGCTCGACGCCGGTGATCCCGACGACCCGCGCGCCACCGCCATAATTATTATAGCCGTAGCCACCGGTATTGCCGCGATAACCGCCACCGAGTCGAGCCTCGACCGCGCGGCTACACTGGCTGACGGCATAGCGGTCGTTGCCACTGCCATAATTGCCGTATCCGTAACCGCGATTGCCGCCACCGATCACGCCGTTGATGATCGCACCAACAATGCCACCGCCATTGTTGTAGCCATAGCCCGGATAATATTGCGCCGCAGCCGGGCTGGCGAAGCCAACCGCTGCCGCAAGACCGGCTGCACCGGTCAATAGCTTCATCAAAACCGACATTTCGATCTCCTCCAACCCCGCTCCTGGGACACACTCATCCCAACACGCAGCCAAAGTAAGCAAACCGGGCTGCATCGAGGCTGAATTGCCCGTTTGCTGCGGTTCAGCTTATCCCGAACCTTGTAAGTTCGAGCGTGTCACGCGCCGAAGCGCCTATTTCGGATCGAGCCCGGTGAAGTGCCCGAGAAAGGCGAAGACATCGGCGGTTTCCTCGATGATCTTGCTCGTCGGCTTGCCGCTGCCATGGCCCGCGCGGGTCTCGATGCGGATTAGGTGCGGCGCGTTGCCGACATTGTCGGCGGCCTGGAGCGCGGCGATATATTTGAAGCTGTGCCCCGGGACGACGCGATCGTCGGTGTCGGCAGTGGTCACCAGCACCGCCGGATAATTGCGCCCGCCTTTGATGTTGTGATAGGGCGAATAGGCCAGCAGGCTGCGGAAATCCGCTTCCTTGTTGGGATAGCCATAATCGTCGACCCAATAGCGTCCCGCGGTGAAGCGGTCGAACCGCAGCATGTCCATCACTCCAACCGCGGGATGCGCCGCGGCGAACAGTTCGGGACGCTGATTGAGCACCGCTCCAACCAATAGCCCGCCGTTGGAGCCGCCCTCGATCGCCAGCTGATCCGGCCCGGTCAGCCCTTCGGCCTTGAGATATTCACCCGCGGCGATGAAGTCGTCGAACACATTCTGCTTGTTGGCGAGGCGACCGCCGTCGTGCCACGCCTTGCCATATTCGCCCCCGCCGCGAATGTTGGCGAGGACGAAGGTGCCCCCCGCCTCGAGCCACGCCAACCGGGTCGGCGAATAGCCCGGGGTTGATGAGACGTTGAACCCGCCATAGGCGTAAAGCAGCGTCGGCGCAGGGCCGGTGCTGCCCTTCTTGCGGACGATGAACATCGGCACCCTGGTGCCGTCCTTCGAAGCGTAGAAGCGCTGCTCGACGGCATAATCGTCAGGGTTGAATGCAAGCTTGGGCGTGGCCCAAGGAGTCGCCGCACCAGTCGCGACATCATAACGATAGATGGTCGTCGGGCGGTTGAAGCTGGTGAAGGCGAAAAAGGTCTCGCGATCCTTCGCCGTACCGCCGAACCCGCCCGCGGTACCGATCCCGGGTAGCGCCACCTTGCGCACAAGCGTGCCGTCGAGGTCGTGGACCCGGACTTCGGTCTTGGCGTCGACGAGATAATTGGCAACCAGCTTGCCACCGATCAGCGACACGCCGTCGAGCGTCGCTTCATCCTCGGCGATCACCGTGCGCGGCACCGGATTGGCCTGGCGCACGTCCATCGCCACCAGCTTGAGCCGCGGCGCTTTATCGTTGGTGACAAAGTAAAAGGTGTCGCCCTGATTGCCGACATAGCTGTAATTGTTGGTGAAGCCCTTGATCAGCGTGCGCGGCTTGGCGTTGGTGCGGGCGAGGTCGATCAGCGTCACTTCATAACGATCGTCAGTCCCGACCGAGGTGGTGATGACGAGCCAGCGGCCATCCTCGCTGATCGTCGCGCCATGGCCGTAATCGGGGTTGCCCGGCGTGGCATAGATCAGGCGGTCGGCGGCCTGCGCGGTGCCGAGCTTGTGAAAATAGACTTTCTGGTTGCGGCTCGACGCCTGGAAGGTCTGCCCGGCGGCGGGCTCGGGGAAGCGCGAATAATAGAAACCGCTGCCGTCCTTGGCCCATTCGACCCCGCCGCCGAACTTGAGCCATTTCAATTCGTCGTCGAGGATCCGCCCGCTGGCAACGTCGATCACCTTGACCGTGCGCCAGTCGGTGCCGCCATCCTGGACTGCATAAGTGACGAGCTTGCCATCCTCGCTCGGGCTCCATTCGGCGAGCGCGGTGGCGCCGTCCTTGGACCAGGCGTTGGGGTCGATCAGGACCCGGCCTTCGCCATCCACCTGGTCGCGAACATAGAGCACGGCCTGATTCTGAAGCCCGCTGTTGCGCGTATAGAAATAATGCGCGCCTTTCTTGCGCGGCACGCCGAACCGTTCGTAATCGTAAAGCTCGGTCATTCGCGCCTTGAACTTCTCGCGCAGCGGGAGCGTCGCGAGGAAGGCGTTGGTCACCTTATTCTGCTGCTCGACCCAGCCGCTCACCTCGGCGTCGGTTCGGACGTCATTTTCAAGCCAGCGATAGGGGTCCGCGACATTGACGCCGAATTGCGGATCGACCTGAGCCGTGCGGCGGGTCGCGGGATAGGTCAGGGTCGGCTCCTGGGTAATGAGATTTGTCTGTGCCGGTGTCTCGACGGCAAGCGGTTGCGGCGGCGCGACGGTCGCGCAGGCGCTCGACATCAGCAGCAATAAGATGGGCGGGGTCGAGCGCATGACGTCTCCACAGAACAGAAAAAAGGGGCGCCGACATGCTAGCCGGCGCCCCCTCCTTTGCAACCCGCCTAAGCGGTGCCGGGATTAATAACCGCGATTATATCCCTGATTATAACGCTGAGTGTTGCGGTTGATGTTCACTGCATTGATCTGGCCACGCGGGCTGACCTTGCAGTTGAAGCTCAGGTCGGCCTGCTGGTTCATGCCATAGCCCTGACGACCATAGCCCTGCTGGCCATAGCCCTGCTGGCCATAGCCATTGTTGTAGCCCTGCTGGGCGTAGGCACCCGAGGTCGCCAGGCCGTGGACACGAAGGCCACCGTTCGAGCGGCGCTCGACCCCGAGAATGCCGAGCACGCGCCCGCCACCCTGGTTCTGATAGCCATAGCCCTGCTGGCCATAACCCTGCTGATAGCCGTTCTGATAGCCGTAGCCACGCTGGCCACCGCTGAGGCGCTGTTCCACCGCTGCCGCGCACTGTTGCACCAGACCGCGCTGGCTGACCTGCGAATAGCCAAAATTGCCCATCGGATACTGGCCGTAGCCGCCGGTCACGGCATTGATGATCGCGCCAACGACGCCGCCACCCTGCTGCTGCTGCGGATAATATTGAGCAGCGGCAGGCGCTGCTGCAGCCGCCAAAGCCATGGCGAGTCCGGCCGAACCGATCATGAAAGTGTTGAACTTGGTCATTGCGAAGCTCCTAGTTGATGCCCGAGATTGAATCGTTCGGACGTTGAACCCTTTATGGGCTTCATCGGGTGCATCGTTTCTGAACTGGAATAGCGCCTGAGGTTCACATTCGTTAACATCACCGGCACGAAAAAAGGCCCGCGAGCCGAAGCGCGCGGGCCTGATCTGATTCGGAATTTCCGGGCGCTGTTAAGCGGCGAATTCTTCCTCGTCGCTCATCACCGGGCCCGAATCCTGGCCCTTGGCAGCGACATCGCGATCGACGAATTCGATGATCGACATGGCCGCCGCGTCGCTCATGCGGATGCCATTCTTGATGATCCGGCAATAGCCGCCATCACGGCCGGCATAACGCGGGGCAAGGACGTCGAACAGCTTCACCAGCTGGGCGTCGTCGAGCAACCGGCCATGCGCAAGGCGGCGGTTCGAAAGCCCGCCCTTCTTGGCCAGCGTGATCAGCTTTTCGACGTAGGGCCGAAGCTCCTTCGCCTTGGCGGTGGTGGTGGTGATCTGCTCATGCTTGATCAGCGCCGCCGCCATGTTGCGGAACAAGGCAAGACGGTGGCTAGAGGTACGTTGCAGCTTACGGTGGCCAACACGATGGCGCATGATATTCTTCCTTTACGTTCGTCCGGGGCCCGTCTGAGGTAGTCCCGGCCTGGCGGTGAATAGGGGCACCGCCCAAAC
>JALYRH010000093.1:2786-6699 GCA_030855425.1 Pseudomonadota bacterium | reverse complement strand
TGTCGGCGCGGGCGCTCATTTTTCCCTCTTTGTACGAAGGCTTTGGGTTGCCAGTGCTCGAGGCAATGGCGTGCGGCACGCCAGTCGTGGCAAGCTGCAGTACCTCGATCCCCGAGGTGCTTGGGCCCGATGGTCTCTACTTTGACCCCTTGAAGCAGGACTCGCTGACAAATGCGTTCGAGCGTTTCGCCCGCGAGCAGAAGAGCGGACTATCGAAGCAACGAGCCGCGCGACTTGTTCAACGGTCGGCGCAATTCAGCTACGACACGATGTTTGAGAGCATGGTGACGACCATCAAGTCCCATCCGGGACGCCGCCAACCGGGCGCATGAGTGGTCCCATCAGTACGTCCAATGTTTCGAACAAATACTAATGGCCTTCGAAGTTCGCCGGGCGCTTTTCGAGGAAGGCGGCGACGCCTTCACGATAGTCGGCGGTGAAGCCCAGGCGGCGCATTTCGTCACGCTGCAGGTCGAGTTCCTGGTCGAGGGTGCGGGTCCCCGTGGTGCGGATGATCGCCTTGATCGCGGCGAGGCCAAGCGGGGGGAGGCTGGCGAGTTTGCTTGCGAGCTTGTCGACTTCGGTGTCGAGCGCCTCGTCGTCGACGCATTTCCAGATCAGGCCCCATTCGGCGGCTTGCTCGGCCAAGAGCGGTTCGCCGGTCAGCGCCAGGCCCAATGCCCGCGCTTGCCCGACGAGGCGCGGCAAGTGCCAGCTGCCGCCGCTGTCGGGGATGAGGCCGAGCGCGGAAAAACTCTGGATGAACTTGGCCGATCTGGCGGCGACGACGAGATCGCATGCGAGCGCGATATTGGCCCCGGCGCCTGCCGCGACTCCGTTGACGCGGGCGATGACGGGCTGCGGCATGGTGGCGAGGCGGCGGATGAGCGGGTTCCAGCTCGCCTCGACGGTTTCGCCGAGGTCGACCGCTTCGCCGGGGACAACCGCGCGGTCGTTCAGATCCTGTCCGGCACAGAAGCCGCGCCCGGCGCCGGTGAGGATGATCACGCGGGCGGCAGCGGCAGCGTCGAGCGCTTCGACCAGTTCCAGGTGCATCTGGCGAGTGAAGCTGTTGAGCCGGTCAGGCCGGTTGAGCGTGATGCGCGCGACATGCCCTTCGACCTGATATAGGATATTATCCACGACCATCCTCCCAAGCATCATTGGTCGGGTCGGGGCGGGGACCGGGCCCTATCATTTCGAGCCGAACGCCTGGTTCTTGCGCGGACCATTCGGTCGTCGTGCCAAGCGAGGCGGCGAGCGTCCGGATAATGCGGATACCGAGGCCGGCGCTGTTCTCGATCCGCTCGATCGCCGCCTCATCGCCGGCGCCGTCGTCCTCGCAAACCAAACGAAACCCGCCGTCCTCCGCCATGCCCGTAACCCGGATCGTTCCCGCGCTGTCGGAGAGAAAGCCGTGCTTGGCCGAATTGGTCACGAATTCGTTGACCGTAAGCGCGATCGCGCTGGCCCGGTCAGAGCTCAATCGGTGGGGTGCGACATCGACGTCGATTGCGATACGATCAGGGATGATCTGGCGAAGCTTGGCCACCGCGCGATCGATCAGTCCCGCGAAATCAACCGTCTCGCCGTCGCCCACCTGGTGAAGTTCCTCGTGGAGCGCTTCGAGCGCAGTCAGCCGCGCATGCACCGCGTCAAGCGCGAGACGCGTTTCGGGGGAGGCTGAGCGCGCCGCCTGAAGGCCGATGATCGCCCCGACCGAGGCAAGCGAATTCTTGACCCGGTGATCAATTTCCCGACGCAGCAATGACTGCCGGCGCAGCGCGAGCCGGAGATTGAGTTCGCTCATCACTCGATCGGCGAGCAGGGCTATGGTGCGCCGTTGGAGCGGGGTGAGGGATCGCGGGCGGCGATCGAGCACGCACAGGGTTCCAAGCGGCAAACCTTCGGGCGTTTTCAGAAGCGCGCCGGCATAAAAGCGAAATCCGTCCTCGGCGACGCATAGCGGGTTGTCGCTCATCCTCGGGTCGCGATGGGTGTCCGGAATCTCGACAAAGTCGTTTTCAAGGATGACGTGGCTGCAAAGACTGGTGTCGAGCGGTGTTGACGACACGCCGAGACCGACTTCGGCCTTGAACCACTGCCGGTCGGAGTCAATGAAATTGACCACCGCGACGGGTGCCTCGCAAATCTCGGCGACCAGCGCGACAATATCGTCGAACTCCGCTTCGCGCGGCGTGTCGAGGATATGATATTGCTCGAGCGCGGCGAGGCGGGCTTCCTGCCGGGGATGCGTGCAAGCTAACATGGAGCGGGCATAGCAAAGCTTGCCCGGGACTCAAGCAACGTCAATGGCGCGCCCTGGTTTGAAGTCGAGAGCGGCACGCGCTACATGTCCATCATGTACACCACCGAAATGGGCAAGCAGCCCAACGTCAAGCCGATCGGCCCGACCGAGGATCCAGCGCTTCTCGCCGCGTTCGAGGCGCGCGTGGCGGCGGACGAGTTCATCGAGCCCAAGGACTGGATGCCCGAAGCGTACAGGAAAACGCTGGTGCGGCAGATCAGCCAGCATGCGCATAGCGAGATCGTCGGGATGCTGCCCGAGGGGAATTGGATCACGCGCGCGCCGTCGTTGCGGCGCAAGGCGATCTTGCTTGCCAAGGTCCAGGATGAGGCGGGGCATGGGCTGTATCTGTATTGCGCGGCCGAGACGCTCGGGACGTCGCGCGACGAGATGACCGAGGCGCTGCTGTCGGGCAAAGCCAAATATTCGACGATTTTCAATTATCCGTCGCTGACCTGGGCCGACATGGGCGCGATCGGCTGGCTGGTCGACGGCGCCGCGATCATGAACCAGGTGCCGCTCCAGCGCACCTCCTACGGGCCTTATGCCCGCGCCATGGTTCGCGTGTGCAAGGAGGAAAGTTTCCACCAGCGCCAGGGCTATGAAATCATGATCGCGCTGGCCAATGGGACGCCCGAGCAGAAGCGGATGGCGCAGGACGCACTTAATCGCTGGTGGTGGCCGAGTTTGATGATGTTCGGCCCGCCCGATGCCGACTCGCCCAACACCGCGCAATCGATGCGCTGGCGGATCAAGCGCGACACCAATGACGAGCTGCGCCAGAAGCATGTCGATATTTCGGTGCCGCAGGCGGAGTATCTCGGGCTGACCGTGCCTGACCCCGACCTCAAGTGGAACGAGGCGAAAGGCGGCTATGATTATGGCGCGCTCGACTGGGAGGAATTTTACGCGGTGGTGCGCGGCGAGGGGCCGGTCGCCAAGGAACGCATGAAGGCGCGCCGCGATGCGTGGGACAAGGGCGCATGGGTGCGCGACGCGGCAATGGCGCATGAGGCCAAGCGCAAGGCGAAAGCGGCGTGAACGAGTGGCCGTTGTGGGAAGTGTTCGTGCGCTCGAAGGGCGGCTTGAATCACCGCCACGTCGGCAGCGTCCACGCGCCCGATAGCGAACTTGCGCTGCGGCACGCGCGCGATACCTATACGCGGCGGCAGGAGGGGGTGAGCCTGTGGGTGGTGCCTTCGGCCTTGATCATTGCCAGCGACCCCGCCGATAGCGGGCCGATGTTCGAACCCGCCGAAGACAAGGTCTATCGCCACCCAACCTTCTACGACATTCCCGACGTGGTGACTCACATCTGATGCCAAGCCTTCCCGTTATCGAGCCTGACCAGGTCCGTCACAGCAAGTCGGCGCCAGACGGCGGGGCATTCGACGCGCCGGTGGCCGATGCGCATGAGACCGCGCGGGCCGATTATCTCCAGCGACTTGGCGACGATGCGCTGGTGCTTGGGCAGCGCTTGTCGGAATGGTGCGGGCATGCGCCGGCGCTCGAGGTCGATCTGAGCCTTGCCAATCTGGCGCTCGATCTGATCGGGCAGGCGACGCATTTCCTGGGGGAGGCGAGGGATGCGGATCAGCTCGCGTT
>JALYRH010000093.1:0-2776 GCA_030855425.1 Pseudomonadota bacterium | reverse complement strand
ACCGCGATGTGCTCGATTACAGGAATTGCCTGTTGGTCGAGCAGCCGAACGGCGATTTCGCGTGGACGATTGCGCGGCAGTGGCTGTTTTCGAGCTGGCAGTTTCTGCTTTACCGCGAGCTTGCGGCGTCGAGCGACGCGGCGATTGCGGGGATCGCGGCGAAGGGCGTGAAAGAGGTTTCTTACCACCGTGAGTTGGCGGCCGACTGGGTAGTGCGGCTCGGCGATGGTACCGAGGAGAGCGCGGCGCGGATGGCCGAGGGGCTCGACTGGTGCTGGCGCTTCGTGCCCGAACTGTTCGAGGTTGACGAGGTGCTCGAGGATTTGATCGAGCGCGGGATCGCCGCCGATCCGCGCTTGTTCGAGGCGGAGTATCGTGCCGATCTGGCGCGCGTGCTTGGCGAGGCCAATCTGACCGCGCCCGCCGACCAACGGCCAATCCTTGGCGGACGGCGCGGGCATCACAGCGAGCACCTCGGGCATTTGCTTGCGACGATGCAGCATATTCCGCGCAGCTTCCCCGACGCGACCTGGTAGGATGGCCGAGCATTTTCATGGCCTGCGCGTTGCCGAGGTCGTGCGCGAAACCGACGATGCCAGTTCGATCCGCTTCGAGGTTCCCGACGCCCTGAAAAGCGCGTTCGCGTTCAAGGCGGGGCAGCATGTGACGTTGCGCGCCGACATCGCCGGCGAGGAGGTGCGGCGCAATTATTCGCTGTGCGTCGCGCCGCAGGAGGGGCTGGTCAAGGTCACCGTCAAGCGCATCACGGGGGGCGCTTTTTCGAACTGGGTCAGCGATCAGTTGAAGGCGGGCGATACGCTCGACGTGATGACTCCGCATGGCAGCTTCACGACCCAATTCGATGCGTCGCAGGCGCGGCGCTACGTGGGCTTTGCCGGCGGGTCGGGGATCACACCGATCATGTCGCTGATCCGCACCGCGCTAAGCGTCGAGCCGGGGTCGCGATTCACTTTATTCTACGGCAACCGCGATGCGAGTTCGGTGATCTTCCTCGACGCGCTGGCGGACTTGAAGGACCGCTACATTGGGCGGTTCGAATTATACCATTTCCTCAGCGACGAAGACGGCGATGTCGCATTGTTCAACGGCATGCTCGACCGAGCGACGTGCGACGCTGCGATCGACGCGCTGGTGGATGCGCCGACGCAAGTCGACGCGTGGTTCATCTGTGGTCCCGGGCCGATGATGGACGCCGCCGAGGCCGCATTGATCGAGCGCGATGTGGCGCATGACCGGATCCACATCGAACGCTTCACCGCGGGGCGTCCGTCAGCGGTGATCGCCGCGCACATGGCGGTGCTTCAGCAGGAAGCGGCCGGACTGACGCTGTCGGTGACGCTCGACGGGCGCACGCGGCGGATCGAGTTCGACGGGGCCAACATCCTCGACTCGGCGCGCGATGCGGGGATGCCCGCGCCATTCGCATGCAAGGCCGGGGTGTGCGCGACTTGCCGCGCGCGCGTCACCGCGGGCAAAGTCGAAATGGCTGCGCGCTATGGCCTGAGCGATGACGAAATCGAAGCCGGCTATGTGCTGACCTGCCAATCGGTGCCGGTCGGCGAGGGCGTGGCAGTCGACTATGATGCGTGACTGTTTGGCGCGGCTGCGCTAACCCTCACGCCATGCTGGACCAGCCAAAAACGACCGGACCGGGCGGGGGCGCCCAACTGATTGAAACGCTTGCCGCAATCGAGAGTGATTCGCTGCTCGCCTTGATCGCAATGGCCAATGCCGATCCGCGGCCCGACAAGATCGACGTCGGGGTCGGGGTCTATCGCGATGGCGAGGGGCGCACCCCGATCCTGCGCGCGATCAAGGCCGCCGAACAAAGGCTGTGGAACGAGCAGGAGACCAAGGCCTATCTCGGCGGGCGGGGGGACAAGCGCTATACCGAATTGCTTCGCCCGATCGTGCTTGGGCGACATGCCGGCGACGCGCGGATCGTCGGGCTTCAAACGCCGGGCGGATGCGGCGCGCTGTCGCTGGGATTCAAGCTGATCGAAGTGGCGCGCGCGGACGCCCGCGTCCTGGTCGGGACGCCGACCTGGCCCAATCATATCCCGGTGATCGGCGCGGCGCGGCTCGAAGTGGCGGAATATATTTTCTACGACCGGGAAAAAAGCGCGATCAATTTCGATGCGATGATGACGCGGCTTGATGCGGCAGAGCGCGGGGACGTCGTGCTGCTCCATGGGTGCTGCCATAATCCGACCGGGGCCGACCTCGACGACGATCAGTGGGCGCAGGTCGCGCGGATGCTGTCGCAGCGCGATCTGCTGCCGTTCGTCGATATCGCTTATCAGGGGCTTGGTCGCGGGCTTGAAGAGGATGCGCGCGGGCTTCATCTGCTGCTCGATGTGTGCGACGAAGTCATTATCGCGCATAGCTGCGACAAGAATTTCGGGCTTTATCGCGACCGCGTCGGGTCGCTGTGGATCAAGACGGCCAATGAGAAATCGAGCCGCGTCGCACTCGACCATGTGCTTCAGATTTCGCGCGAAATGTGGTCGATGCCCCCGGATCATGGCGCTGCTTCGGTGCGCATCGTGCTTGAAGACGCGGAGCTCACTGCCGAATGGAAGGCCGAGCTTGGCGACATGCGCGAGCGAATTGCGCGGGTCCGCGCGAAAATTGCCGCAGCCGATCCGCGACTGGCCTATATCGCCGGGCAGTTCGGCATGTTCTCGATGTTGCCGCTCACCCTCGAACAAGTCCGCGCACTGCGCACCGACCATGCGATCTACATGGCCGACAG
>JALYRH010000092.1 GCA_030855425.1 Pseudomonadota bacterium | reverse complement strand
CCCAATCCAGTTTACGCTGTGGGAGGCCGGGTGGGGGCGCGGGCCGGCGCCGACTACCCTTAGGCCAAACGCGCCGGCACCAGCCCGCGCACGATATTCCCGACGAAGAAACCGCCGGCGAGGTCCGCCGGGGTCAGCTCGGCCTCCCTCGCGCGGCCCTCGTCGATCAACTGGGCGCGAAGGATTCCCGGGATCAGGCCGCGGCTCGTCGGCGGGGTCAGCAGATGACCGTCACGCTCGACGAAAATGCTCGTCCGGCTCCCCTCGGTGAGCTGCCCCTCGTCGTCGACGAAGATCGTCTCATAGGCCCCGTCCTCCTGCCGCGCGCGGTCGTAGAAGCGCCGGTCGGTGGTCTTGTGGCGCAACCGAAAGTCGCTCGATCCGACCGGCAGTGCGCGCACCGCCACCCGCACCGGAAGCTTGGTTGGGGCCTCATAGCGTTTGACCTCGATCGCCATCGTGCCCGTTGGCGACAGCAAAAGGCGCACCATCGCGCGACCCTTGCGCCCGAAGGTCGCTGCCTGAAGCTCGTTGCGCGCGGCATGGCGATCGAAGCGGAACCCGAGTTGATCGGAAGACGCGCGGAGCCGGTCGAGGTGCCGGTCGAGCTCCCAAATCCCCTCCTGTGGATCGAACCGCATCGTTTCGATGAGGTCGAAGGCCTGGCGTTCACGCTCCACAAAAGCTCCCTTGAGCAAGCATTCGGCCCATTCATCGCGTGGCTTGCTGTCAACCACAAGCCCCGAACCGAGCCCCAGCCGCGCGCGATGTTCGCCATGGCGCCATTCGAGCGTCCGGATCATGACGTTGAACGCCGCATCGCCCGGTCCCGTGGCCGATGGTGGTTCGATCCATCCCATCGACCCGGTGTAAACGCCGCGCGGCTCGGGTTCGAGCCGGCGCAGCGCCTCGATCGCGGCGATCTTGGGCGCGCCGGTGACCGACCCGCACGGAAAAATCGTTCTCAGCACCTCGACCGCGTCGATCCCCGGACAAAGCCGCGCGGTGATCCGGCTGATCATCTGATGGAGCGTCGGATAGGTCTCGACGGCGAATAATTCGGCGACCGCGACGCTCCCGGTCTCGGCGACGCGCGCGAGGTCGTTGCGCATCAGATCGACGATCATCAGATTTTCGGCGCGCTGCTTGGGGTCGGCGGCAAGCCCCGCCGCCTCGGCCGCATCGGCCGTCCGATCGGCGCGGCGCGGCGCGGTGCCCTTCATTGGCCTGGCCTCGATCAAACGATCGCGGATCGTGAAGAATTGCTCGGGCGACAACGATATGATCGCGCGCTGCCCGTCGCGGATCACCCCGCCCCACCCCGCACCCGACGAGCGGCGCAGCCGCGCGTAGAGCGCGAGCGGATCGCCCGCCACCGCGACATCGCAGCCAAACGTCAGATTGGCCTGATAATAATCCCCCGCGAACAGATGCTCGCGCACCTCGGCGACCGCGAATTCATACGCTGTTCGCTCGATGCGCGGGCCCGGTTTGCCGGCGAACGCGCCCTCTGGCGGGGGCAGCAATTGCGCCAGATCGGGGGTCGCATAATCATCGAACAGCCCGAACGACAACAATGGTCCCTCGCAGGTGCGAAAGCTTGCCACCAATTTGGCATCGAACGCGTGTCCTGCTTCAAACGCCAGCCATCCCGCCGCATGGGCACCCGCTGCTACCGCAGCGCGTACCCGATCGAGCGCGGGTGCGACCTCGTCGAGATCATGCGCGACCACGACCGCGCGCGGCGCCTGGTATAGCCGCGGCTTGCCCCCGCCGGGGCGCGCATCGTCGAACAGGATCCACATCGCCGCCGCATTGCGCTTCGGCGACCTGCTTCGTAAACCCCACTGCTCATTCGAAAGGAAATATGATGCATCACTGGCTCTTGCTGTCCGCGCTGCTGCTGGCATCGCCTGCGGTCGCCCAGCCAATCGACCCCGCGACCAAGGCGCGCATCGACCGCATCCTCAAGAAAACTCCGCTGATCGACGGCCATAATGACCTGCCGTGGGCGCTGCGCCAGGATTTTGGATTGTCGGTCGAAGGGCTGGAGACTGGGACGGCGAGCCGCACGCCACCGCTGATGACCGACATGGAACGGCTTCGCGCGGGGCGGGTCGGCGGCCAGCTTTGGTCGGTCTACATTTCCGGCACGATCACTGGCGACGAGGCGATCCGTACGACTATCGAGCAGATCGACACCGCGCACCGGATCATCGACGCCTATCCCCGCCATCTGCAATTGGCCTCGAGCGCTGACGATCTCGTCAGGATTCATCGCGCCGGCCGGATCGGCTCGATGCTCGGCATGGAGGGCGGCCGCCAGATCAACTCCTCGATGGCCACGCTGCGCATGTTCCATGAGGCTGGCGTCCGCTACATGACGCTGACCCACAATCAAACGACCGACTGGGCCGACGCCGCGACCGACGAGCCGAAACATGATGGCCTCGCCCCGTTCGGCGTGAAGGTCGTCCAGGAGATGAACCGCCTCGGCATGCTGGTCGATCTGAGCCATGTCTCGGTCGCCACGGCCCGCGATGCGATCACCGCGAGCCGCGCGCCGGTGATCTTCTCGCATTCCGACGCCGCCGCGCTCAACCCGCATCCCCGCAACGTCCCCGACGACGTCCTGCGGCTCCTCCCCGCGAACGGCGGCGTGATGATGGTCACCTTCGTGCCCGCCTTCCTTGCGCCCGAATTCTGGGCGTGGGGCCGCGAGCGCTCGGCGCAGGAAGCGCGGCTGAAGTCGCTCTATTCGTTCAGCAAGGATGCCGTGACCAAGGGGCTCAAGGATTGGGAGGCCGCCAACCCGCCGCCGCAACTCTCGATCGCCAAGGTCGCCGATCACATCGATCATGTCGCGCGCATCGCCGGCCATGACCATGTCGGTATCGGCGGCGATCTCGACGGCATCGACGACACCGTGCCTGGGCTCGGCGGAGTCGACGGCTATCCCGTGCTGTTCGCCGAGCTCATCCGCCGCGGCTGGAGCGATGCCAATCTGGCGAAGCTCGCCGGCGGCAATTTCCTCCGCGCGCTGCGCCGCGCCGAAGCGGTCGCGGCGTCGATGAAGGACGTCCCCCCGTCGCTCGACAAACTTCCGTAAAATTCGACCAGCAGCGGGCCGAGCGCTTGCCCGTACTCCCTCGCTCGGCCAAGCTGCTCGCCAACTTTGACGTTTGGGGGATGACATGATGAACCGTCTTTTGCTCGCCGCGCTGCTCGCCGGATCCGCCATTCCCGCCACCGCTCAGGTCGCCAAGCCGGCCGCGCTGACCGCCGATGGCGTCCCGGTCATTCCCGAGGCGCTTGCCGCCGCCTCGCGCCCCTATATGGAATCGCGCGGCGCGGGCTTTGCCGGGTGGAACGCCGCCGACCGATCGATGCTGATCTCGACCCGCTTCGGCAATGTCAGCCAGCTCCACCGCGTCGCCGGGCCGATGATGGACCGCCGCCAGATCAGCTTCGAGGCCGAACCGCTCGGCGGCGGCCTGTCTCCGACCGGCGACGTATTGCTTGTCTCCAAGGATAATGGCGGCGACGAATTCTTCCAGCTCTACACCCTCGGCAACGGCCGCCTGACGCAGCTCACCGCGGGGGGCAAAAGCCGCAATTCGCGCGGCGCGTGGAGCCTTGACGGAAAGCTCATCGGCTTCAGCTCGACCGAGCGCAACGGCACCGACAACGACCTTTACGTAATGGACCCGCGTGAGCCCCGTTCGAAGCGCCGCGTCGCCGAGGTCAAGGGCGGCGGCTGGAGCATTGGTGCCATCGCGCCAGGCAATCGCACCGCGATCGTGGGCCAATATCGTTCGATCACCGATGCCAAGCTTTTCCGCCTCGACCTCTCCAGCGGCCAACTCAGCCCGATCGGCGACCATAAGAAAACGATTGCTTTTGGCGATCCCGATTATGCGCCCGACGGGACCTTGTGGATCACGTCGGACGAGGACAGCGACGTCCAGCGCCTCGGCCGAATCGATCCTCAGACGGGCAAATTCACTCCAGTCACTGCTCCGGGCAAATGGGACGTCGACAGTTTCGCCATTTCGAAGGACGGTCGAACCGTCGCCTTCACCACCAACGAGGCCGGGATCGACCGATTGTCGCTGCTCGACGTTGCCAGCGGGCGCATCCGCCGCGTCGACTCGATCCCGGCCGGGACCATCGGCGGGCTCGAATTCGCGCCGTGGGGCGCGCTTGGCCTGTCGCTCAATTCGGCCAAGAGCCCGACCGATGCTTATTCGCTCGACCCGGGCACGCTCAAGCTGACCCGCTGGACCCAGAGCGAGACCGGCGGGCTCGATCCCAACGTCAATGTCGAGCCCGAACTGGTCGAAGTGAAAAGCTTTGACGGCGAGCCGGTGTCTGGCTTCCTCTACCGCCCCGATGCGCGCAAATTCCCCGGCAAGCGCCCGCTGATCGTCAACATCCACGGCGGCCCCGAAGGCCAGTCGCGGCCCGGGTTCATGGGGCGCAACAATTACCTCTTGAACGAACAGGGAATTGCGATCTTCTTCCCCAACGTCCGTGGCTCGACCGGCTATGGCAAGCGGTTCGTGGGGCTCGACAATGGCCCGTTCAAGCGTGAGGATTCGGTCAAGGACATTGGCGCCTTCCTGACGCGCCTGTCAGCCGACCCGCGGATCGACAAGAACCGGCTTGCGGTCACCGGCGGCTCCTACGGCGGCTACATGTGCTACGCCTCGGCGATAGCTTTTCCCGACGCCTTCAAAGGCGCCTTGTGCAACGTTGCGATCAGCAATTTCGTGACTTTCCTCGAAGGCACGCAAAGCTATCGCCGCGACCTGCGGCGGGTGGAATATGGCGACGAGCGCGACCCCGCGCAGCGTGCCAAGCTGCAGGACATCTCCCCCCTGCGCCGGATCGCCGAGATCAAGGCGCCGCTGTTCGTGGTCCAGGGCGCCAACGACCCGCGCGTGCCCAAGGCCGAGGCCGACCAGATCGTCAAGGCGATCCGTGCCCGTGGCGGCACCGCCTGGTATCTGCTCGGCGAAAATGAGGGCCATGGTTTCGCCAAGAAGGAAAACCAGGATTATCTGTTCTGGAACACGTTGATGTTCTGGGACCAGACGTTGCTCAAGAAATAAGCGAAAGACTTGCCTCAAGTGGTGCGCGGCGCCACTTGAGGCGCATGACAAACGCCATCCAGCCGCTGCAGGCAACGATTATCCCGGTCACGCCGCTGCAGCAGAATTGCACCTTATTGTGGTGCACCAAGACCATGCGCGGCGCCTTCGTCGATCCCGGCGGGGACATCGACAGGATCAAGGCGGCGATGGTCCAGCACAAGGTGACGATCGAGAAAATCCTGCTTACCCACGGTCATATCGACCATTGCGGATCAGCCGGGATTCTCGCCGCCGAACTGGGTGTTCCCATTGAAGGTCCGCATGAAGCCGACCGCTTCTGGATCGACCGCCTGGCCGAGGACGGCGCGCGTTACGGCGTATTCGGCCAGTCGTTCGAGCCTGATCGCTGGCTGGTCGATGGTGACACCGCGACGGTCGGCGACCTTGACTTTGCCGTGCGGCACTGCCCCGGCCACACGCCCGGCCATGTCGTATTCCACCACCCCGAATCAAAGTTTGCGTTGGTCGGCGACGTGCTGTTCAAGGGATCGATCGGGCGCACCGATTTCCCGCGCGGAAATCATCAGGACCTGCTCAATTCCGTCGCCGACCGCCTTTGGCCGATGGGCAATGACACTGCCTTCGTCCCCGGCCACGGGCCGATGTCGACGTTCGGCCATGAACGCGCGACCAACCCGTTTGTCGGGGATCGAGTCCTCGGTGTTTCTAACATGCCGGCATGAAGCGAGGGTAACGAAAGGACACCGCGGCCCCCAACTCGTTGTGGCGGGCTGGATCGTCACCCGCCTTGCTCGCGAAGGTCCCAAAATCAACTCAATTTACCGCACGGGCAACGTGCCCGCTTCGACGACTTCTATTGGTGCTTCAACCGCCACCGTGATGTCAGCCACATGATCGGTGACGGTTGCCCCTAAAGTGTATCGGCCGAGCAATTCACCGGGCTCGATAACCATTCCAATACCGCCCTCGGAAAGCTGAAGCGCGTAGCCCGGAGCCGGTGGGCGGCTCCAAACCGTACCCCTTTGAGGCTTGCCGTAGGGCGCGCCATCGGGGCCGCTGATGTTGAAAATGGCGGTCAAATTGCAGTTGCCATCTGTCGACGCTTTGCAGCCGCTGAAGATAAGCATGGCATTAACCGGCTTGCCCCGCTCGGTCCGGTTCGTGACGGAGAGCATCGGCGGGGTCGGCCCCTCCCACGCCTTCAAGAAACCCTCATAATCCCCGGTGATCATGATCTGAAGCCCGAAACCATTCTTGGATATAAGCGAAGGGTCAGGCGGGGCAGCCTTGTCATTGATTCGCCACGCGAACGATCGCTCGGTGGCGGCTTCCTGAGCTGCGGCGGGTGTGGCGGTAGCCAGGACCAGCCCGATAAACCCTAAATAACGCACTATATTCCCCTCTAAGATAGAGTCCGTCCCATTTAACCGGTGAGGAAAAAAGTAGCAGGTGCATAATGAGGCAGGCTGCTGTGCGAAACTGCTTGTCCTACAGCGGACGCCCGCTCGCGAACCGCTTGCGTCGTCGCTCCATTTCGCTATAGGGCGCACTCGTTCGCGACGATCCGGCCGCCGCCGCGGGGCAACCCGATGAGTTGGGCGCGGAAAGTCGCTAATTTTTTTGTATCAAGCCTGAGG
>JALYRH010000018.1 GCA_030855425.1 Pseudomonadota bacterium | reverse complement strand
ACGTCAGGTCGATCAGGCTGACGTTGGGGGTCGGCACGCGGATCGCCGACCCGTCGAGCTTGCCCTTGAGTTCGGGCAGCACTTCGCCGACCGCGCGCGCCGCACCGGTGGTCGTCGGGATGATCGACATCCCCGCGGCCCGCGCGCGGCGCATGTCGGGATGGATCTGGTCGAGGATCTTCTGGTCGTTGGTGTAGGCGTGGATCGTGGTCATCAGCCCGCGCTCGATGCCGACGAAATCGTTGAGCACCTTGGCGACGGGCGCGAGGCAGTTGGTGGTGCAGGACGCGTTCGACACGATCTTGTGCTCGGCGGTCAATTTGTCGTGATTGACGCCATAGACCACGGTCAAATCGGCGCCCTTGGCAGGCGCCGAAATAAGCACGCGCTTGGCGCCCGCGTGGAGATGCTTCTGCCCGCCCGCCTGGTCGGTGAAGAACCCCGTGCACTCGAGCGAGATGTCGACGCCCAGCGCCGCGTGCGGCAGGTTCGCAGGATCGCGCTCGGCGGTGACCTTGATGCGTTTGCCGTTGACGATCATCTCGTCGCCCTCGGCGCTGACGTCGCCCGGGAATGTGCCGTGGACGCTGTCGCGCTTAAACAGCATCGCGTTGGACGTCGCGTCGGCCAGATCGTTGATCGCGACCAGTTCCAGGTCATGGTCGTCGCGGCTCAGGATTGCGCGGGCGACCAGGCGGCCGATGCGGCCGAAGCCATTGATTGCGACTTTGGTCATTGTCCCAGTTTCTCCAAGATTTGCGGTGTAATCGCGTCGGCGGTGAGACCGAAATGTTCGTATAATTGATCGGCCGTTCCCGACGCGCCAAAATGGTCGAGCCCGAAACGAAGGCCATGGAGTCCGGTATAGCGCTCCCAGCCGATCGTGGTTCCCGCCTCGATGGAAACGCGCAGGATCTGCTTGTTCGAAACGTCGGGCAGGATGTCTTCGCGATAGGCCGTGTCCTGCATGTCGAAGCGCCCCGTCGACGGCATCGACACAAGGTCGGCGCCCACGCCTTGCGCTTCGAGACGCTCCGCGATCCTGGCAGCGATTTCGACTTCGGACCCAGTTGCAATCAGGATCACCTGGCGCTGCCCGCTCGCCGCTTTCAGGCGATAGGCGCCGCGCGCGCTCAAATTCTCCGCCGCCGCCTCGGTCCGCATCGGGCCCAAATTCTGCCGCGACAGCGCGAGGACGCTCGGCCCTGTGTCCGCCAACGCCGCGGCCCAGCACTCCGCCGTCTCGACCGCATCGCACGGGCGATAGACGGCCAAGTTGGGGATCAGCCGCAATGACTGCAGATGCTCGACCGGCTGGTGCGTCGGGCCGTCCTCGCCAAGCCCGATCGAATCATGAGTCATGACATAGATGACCCGCACATTCTGGAGCGCGGACAGGCGGATCGCATTGCGGCAATAGTCGCTGAACACCAGGAACGTCCCGCCATAAGGCACCACCCCGCCATGGAGCGCCATGCCGTTCATCGCCGCGGCCATGCCGAATTCGCGAATCCCGTAATAGATGTAGTGCCCGCCATAATTGCTCGAATCGAGCGGCGCCTGATCCTTGGTCTTGGTGTTGTTCGACC
This sequence comes from Pseudomonadota bacterium, assembly GCA_030855425.1. The sequence continues at coordinate 20,812 of JALYRH010000018.1, read as the reverse complement.
CCGTCAAATCCGCCGATCCGCCAATCGTTGCCGGAATGGCGGCATTGATCGCGCCCAGCGCATTTTCGGATGCCTTGCGGGTCGCGATCTTGGGCGGGTCGGCCAGCAATTTGTCGAGATAGGGCTTCAGCCAATCGTCGGGCAATTCGCCCGTGACCCGCGCCAGATATTCGTCCTTCTTGTCCGATGCATCGAGCCGGCGGTGCCATTCGGCGCGCGTCTTGGCGCCGCGCATGCCAGCATCGAGCCAGCCTTTCGCGACGTCGTCGGGAATGACGAAAGCCTCGTCGGACCAGCCCAATTCCTTGCGGGCAAGCGCAATTTCGTCGGCGCCCAGCGCCGCGCCATGAGTCGCCGACGTGCCCTGCTTGGTCGGTGCGCCATAGCCGATGATCGTCTTGCAGCGGATCAGCGAGGGCCGCATGTCGGCGACCGCTTCATCGAGCGCCTTGGACACCTTGGCGCTGTCCATCCCGTCGCATTCGACCGTGTGCCAGCCCATCGCCGCGTGGCGCGCCATCACGTCCTCGTTGCGGCTGAGCTCGGTCGGTCCGTCGATGGTGATGCGATTATCGTCCCACAGCACGATCAGGCGGCCGAGCTTCAAATGACCCGCGAGCCCAGCGGCCTCGTGGTTGAGGCCCTCCATCAGGCAGCCGTCGCCGGCGATCACGAAGGTGCGATGATCGACCAGTTCGTCGCCATAGACGCTGTTCAGATGACGCTCGGCAATCGCCATCCCCACCGCCATTGCCAACCCCTGCCCAAGCGGGCCGGTGGTGCACTCGACCCCGTCGAGCATGAAATTCTCTGGATGCCCCGCGCACGGGCTCGACAGCTGGCGAAAATTACGGATGTCGTCGATCGTCGGTCGCGCATAGCCGGTGAGGTGGAGCAAGGCGTAGACCAGCATCGAACCATGCCCCGCCGACAGCACGAAGCGGTCGCGGTCGGGCCAGTTGGGATCGCTCGGGTCATGCTTCAGATGGCGCGTGAACAATGCGGTGGCGGCGTCGGCCATCCCCATCGGCATTCCGGGATGACCGCTGTTCGCGGCTTCGACCGCATCCATCGCCAGGGCGCGGATAGCGTTGGCGAGTCGGCGTTGCGTCGGCATGAAATCTCCCATGGGTCGGGCGCCCCGCTAAGGCGAGGTGGCCGATGGTCTGGTGCCTATTGTCGCTGGACGGTGCAGCGTCAACCTTGCCGCGCGTGCCGCGTTCACCTTTGCACTGGCAAGTGTCGCGGGTTGGCAAGTGGTTTCAATATGCCTAGTCCGTCGCCGATGAGCCAATCGCCCCTCGACCACGCCTTCGACCGCGCCGAGCGCGCGCTGCTGCGGATCGAGCGGTCGATCGAGCGCGGCGCGCTCCACCGTGGCCGCGACGATGCGCTGCGCGGCAAGGTCGCGAGCGTCGTCGCCGAACTCGACGAATTGATTCGCGCCGCGGGGGCCCGCGGCTGATGGCGGAGGTCGAGCTTTCGATTGCCGGGCGCAATTATCGCGTCGCCTGCCGCGCGGGCGAGGAAGACACGCTCCGCGCCGCGGGGGCGCTGGTCGATGCCAAGAGCAAGGAAGCGCTCGCCGGGCTCGGCACCTTGTCCGAATCGCGGCTGTTGCTGTTCGCCTCGCTGCTCCTCGCCGATCAGATCGTCGACGGGCGCGAGGTGCAATTGCCGACCGGCCCCGACCCTGCGTTGGTCGAGCGCGCCGTCAAACTCGCCGAGCGGCTCGAATCGCTCGCCAACACACTTGAGACCGTTGAGCCGAACGCCTAGATAGGGTGTGACGGGTACTGCCTCGTACGAGCTTTCGGATATCCCTGAGGCGATTCATTATCCTAGGGGGCTGTCCCTGCCCGGGCCACTCTGTTTCCATTGGGGTCCGGTGCACATGGTCCCCACCTGATGCTTTTGGCGTCAGAGGATTTCATGGCAAACGGCCAAGGTGGTCCCGTCACATGTCGATTCCCATCCCTGATAAAAGCGCTCTCCGCTGCGCGATGCGCGAGCGGCGGCGCGATTATGCTGCCTCGCTTGGTCGCGACACCCGCGCCGCCCTCGAACACGCGCTCGCCGACGCGCTTGAGCCGTTGTTCGCCACCGCCGGCATTGTCGCCGCTTATGCCCCGATGAAGGATGAGATCAGCCCCCTGCCCGCGCTCGCACGAGCATCATGCGCGCCCCTGCGGCCGAGCTTTCCGTTCTTCGTCGACCGCGATTCGCGAATGACGTTTCGCGCCGGAACGCCGGTCGATCCTGGGCCGTGGGGCATACTTCAGCCCCCCGCCAACGCCGAGATCGTCTCGCCCGACCTGATCCTCATGCCGCTCGTCGCGGTCGACGCCAGCGGCAACCGCATCGGCATGGGCAAGGGGCATTATGACCGCGCCTTGCCCGGTCTTCGCGCCGCCGGCGCACGGCTGGTCGGCTGCGGCTGGGGGTTCCAGCGGATCGACGCCGCGCTCGTCCCCGATCCGTGGGACGTCGCCCTCGACGGCTTTGCTTCCCCCGACGGACTGGAGATGTTTCGATGATCGAGCCAAGCTGGCGCAAGCCCGTCGGAGTGTTCGCGATACTCGTGCTCATCGCGATCTGGGTGGTCGCGGTGGCGTCGCTCGCGGGCAGCGTCGGCCAGTGGCCGGTGCTGGTGCAGGGTCTGTTCTATCTCGTCGCCGGGATCGCGTGGATCCTGCCCTTGAAGCCAGTGTTGCAATGGATTGAAACGGGGCGCTTCAGGCCCTGATTTGCCTCGGCTCGTCGTCGGTTGGTTGAAATTTTTTGATTATCGGCCTATCTCTCCGCTTCCCCATGAGCATTGCTTTACCATCAACGCCCCCGTGGCACTGGCGTTCGCGCCCGCGTGAAACCGCCATGCTCGGCCTGCTCGGCTGCGCTGCGGCGCTGGCGATTGCCGGGGTGAGCGACGCCCGGCCGACGCTCGGCAATGCCCCCAAGGCAAGCCTCGCGGCGGGATCGCAAATGCCGAGTTCGCCCAGCGCGACCGAGTTGCGAGATGTCGCCCCCGAAGACGCGGTGGCGATGAACGCGCGAATTCCGCTGGCCGATCTTCCGATCACCGCCGCGGCCCCGTTCGCGATGGGCAAGGCGAACGCGGCATCGCGCGCGCAGGCCCTCGAATGCCTGACCAGCGCGATCTATTACGAGGCTGGCCGGGAAAGCGACAATGGCCAGCGCGCCGTCGCGCAGGTCATCCTCAACCGCGTCCGCCACCCGGTCTACCCGTCAAGCGTGTGCGGCGTGGTATTCCAGGGCTCGACCCGCACCACCGGCTGCCAGTTCACCTTCACCTGCGACGGGTCGATGGCGTACACCCCGATGGCCTCGGCATGGAATCGCGCGCGCCAGGTGGCAATCGCGGCCCTTGCCGGGGCGGTCCATGCGCCGGTCGGACTGGCGACCCACTATCACGCTAATTATGTACTCCCTTACTGGGCCTCGAGCCTGGTCAAGACCCACATCGAGGGCGCGCATCTCTTCTATCGCTGGTCGGGCGGCTGGGGCCGTTCGGCAGCGTTCAGCCAAAGCTATGCAGCGCGCGAAGCCGACGCCCGCGGCCTGCGCCAGGCGGCGCTCAGCGTCGAGCATGTCCTGCCCAAGGCGATGGTCCCGCCGACCGAAGTCGCCGCGGTCGAGGCGCTCGACGAGATCGACGGAGTCAAGGTGACCGACGCCGGCAAGCGCGTTTCGATTCACTTCAACCTCAAGGCGCGCGAAGCGGTCGAGCAGATCAAGCTGACGCCTTATGTCGAGCGCGTCGATGCGTCCGACAATCTGCGCCATGCGCTCGACGGCGCGGGTCCGACCGGGGCCGAGGCCAAGCCGTTCGGTCCACCGGCCTCGGCGGCGGGCAAGCCGGCCACCGCGGCCAACTGATCCAACCGTCAATGCTGTGCCGGATTTCGCGCCCTCGCGTGGCGGCAATGGCGCGGATACGCGCCATCGTCGACCGATCGAACGAAGGGGAAAATGGCGCGAGTGACGGGACTTGAACCCGCGGCCTCCGGCGTGACAGGCCGGCGCTCTAACCAACTGAGCTACACCCGCGTTCTGGTGTGGGCGGGCAACTAGGGTAGCCCCCCTTGGCTGTCAACAAGCCCGCTGTCTTTTTAACGCGTGTCCGCGCCGATACCGCCCGCGCGAAATCACCCCGCGATCAGTTTTCCTTTTCATCCTCTTCGCCGACGTGGGTCAGCGTTCCGTCCTCGAACAGGAAGCCGGCGATGTCGGGCGTCCCCGCGGCCGAGAAGATGGTCTTGAGGATGATCAGCAGCGGCACCGCGAGCAACGCCCCGGTCGTCCCCCACACCCACGCCCAGAACGACAGCGAGACGAGGATCAGCAACGGGTTGATGGTCAGCTTGCGCCCGACGATTAGCGGGGTCAGGACATTGGCCTCAATCATGTGCAGCCCGACGAAGATCGCCGGGGGCAGCAACGCCGCCCATGGATCGGCGAAGGTCATCAGCCCGCCGAGCGCGAGCAGGACCGCCGCCGCGATCGGGCCGAGGTAGGGGATATAATTGAGCACCGCGACGATCCCGCCCCACATCACCGGCGAATCCATCCCCAGCCCCCACAGCACCAGCGCGGTGAGCGCGCCGAGCGCGACGTTGATCACGGTGATCGTGCCGATATAGGTCGAGGTGGCCGCAACGACCTGCTGGATCACCCGCGCGGTGGTCAGCGCGCCTTCGAAGCTGCCGCGGCTGACGATCGTGCGCTTGCGCATCCCGGTCCACCCGGCAAGGAAGAAATAGATCACCAGCAGCGCGAAGAACAATTGGATCGCGGCGTGCGGCGCCGACGCGGTGATCAGGTTGAGCATCGTGTTGGGGGTTTCGACCCGCACCGTGCGGCTGTTGTCGGCGACCCCGACGGCGATGTTCGACACGGTCCGGTCGATGAACTTCTGCAAGCTCGAATAGAGGTCGAGCACCGGCGCGAGCGCGCTCGTCACGCGATCGATGCGCTGCGGGATCAGCGCCACCCAGTCGATTGCCGGGAGCACGATCGAGGCGATGGCGAAGATCGCGATCAACAGGAACACGATCACGCACAGCACCGCGGCGAGTTTCGCCGGCACCCCGCGCCGCTCGAACCATTCGAGCATCGGCACCAGCGCGATCGCGATCACCAGCGCGGCGGTCACGGGCAAGAAGAATTCGGCGCCCGCGCGCAACGCGAACGGCAAGGCGAGGATCAGCCCGATCCCCCCGATCAAGGTCAGCGAGGCAAGCAGCCGCACCCGCTTGAACTCGAGCGTCTCATGCTCATGCTCGTGCGAATCGAGCGCTGCGGGGCTGACCGGTGCATCCATGGCGCCGACTGTATCACTCCCGCGCCAGCCCGCCAGTCGTTGCGATTTCTCCGCCCGTCCCCATATTCGTTGCCCGTTGCAACCGACAAGGGACCGCCATGACGCCCGACGCCTTTCCGATAATGACCCGTTTCCCCGCCGAACATCCCGACCTGCTCCAGCTTTACACGCTGGCCACGCCCAACGGCGTCAAGATCTCGATCCTGCTCGAGGAGCTGGGACTAGCCTATGAGGCGCATCGCGTCGGTTTTGGCGAAGACGGCACTGGCTCCCCCGAATTTCATTCGTTCAGCCGAAATGGCAAGATTCCCGCGATCCTCGATCCGGACGGCCCCGACGGCAAGCCGCTCGCGCTGTTCGAATCAGGAGCGATCCTGCTCTACCTCGCCGACAAGCATCATCGTTTCATCGGGCGCGACCCTGCCGAGCGAATCGAAGTGATCCAGTGGCTGTTCTGGCAGATGGCCGGGATGGGCCCGATGTTCGGGCAGGTCGGCTTTTTCTACCGATATGCCGGGGCGGAATATGAGGATAAGCGCCCGCGCGATCGCTACATCGCCGAGGCGCAGCGGCTGCTCGGGGTGCTCGATGCCCGCCTCCAGGATCGCGAGTGGGTAGCCGGCGATTATTCGATCGCCGACATGGCGATGCTCGGCTGGGTGCGCGGGCTCGACGTCCATTATGAAGCGAATGAAATCATCGGACTCGCCCGGTTCGCCAACGTCTCCGTATGGCTGGAACGCGGCCTCGCCCGCCCCGCGGTTCAGCGCGGGCTGGAGGTGCCGGTCGACCCGGCCGCGCCGTAACGCGCCATCTTGCGAGAAACTGGTGCCCCCGGTCCGACTCGAACGGACACTCCGTGAAGAACTCGATTTTGAGTCGAGCGCGTCTACCATTCCGCCACGGGGGCACTTCGAACCGCCCTTAGCATGCCACGGGCGCGGGGCAAGATGGCCGGTTAATTGCGCGGCGCGCGGTGGCGATAGCTCAATGCTTCGGCGATATGGATCCGCCCGACCTGGTCGCTCCACGCGAGGTCGGCGATGGTGCGGGCAACGCGCAGCACGCGGTGATAGCCGCGCGCCGACAGTCGCATCGCCACCGCCGCCTCGGCCAGCAATTTCCGGCCCGGTTCGTCGGGGGTGGCGACGCGGTCGAGCAATTCGCCGTCGGCCTCGGCATTGGTCCGCACCTTTTCGTCGGCGTAGCGGCGCGTTTGCACGAACCGTGCTTGCGCGACGCGGTTGGCGACCTCGGCGCTGCCCTCGCACGGCGGCGGCAGCGTCAAATCGGCGGCGCTGACCCCGCCGACCTCGACGTGGAGGTCGATCCGGTCGAGCAATGGCCCCGACACCTTGGCCTGATAATCGGCGGCGCAGCGCGGCGCGCGCGCGCACGCCAGCGCCGGATCGCTAAGATGCCCGCAACGGCACGGGTTCATCGCCGCGATCAGCTGGACCCGCGCCGGGAACGTGACGTGCATGTTGGCGCGCGCGACGCTCACCGTCCCCGTCTCGAGCGGCTGACGCAATGAATCGAGCACCGCGCGCTGAAATTCGGGCAACTCATCAAGGAACAGCACACCCAGATGCGCCAGGCTGATCTCGCCCGGTCGCACTTTGAGCCCCCCGCCGACCAGCGCCGGCATCGACGCGCTGTGGTGCGGACTGCGAAACGGGCGCCGTCGTTTTAATTTGCCCGAATCGAGTTCGCCCGCGATCGACGCGACCATCGACACTTCGAGCGCTTCGGACGGGTCGAGCGGCGGCAATATCCCCGGCAGGCACGCCGCGAGCAGCGACTTTCCCGCTCCCGGCGGGCCGCTCATCAACAGATTATGCCCTCCCGCCGCGGCGATCTCGAGCGCGCGCTTGGCAATCTCCTGGCCCTTGACCTGCGCCAGGTCGGGGCCGCCGCTGGCGGGCTCGGCCTCGCCCGGGACCGGCGCGGCGAGCACCATCGTGCCCTTCAAATGCGACAGCAAGGCGAGCAGATCGGGCGCGGCGATCAAATCGACGTTGCCCGCCCACGCCGCTTCGGGTCCCTGCACCGCAGGGCAAATCAGCCCCATGTCGCGCGACGAGGCGTAGAGCGCGGCGAGCAACACCCCGGGCGAGGCAGCGATCCGCCCGTCGAGGCTCAATTCGCCGACCGCTATATAATGGCTCAATCCCTCGGCATCGGTCGCGCCGATCGCCGCGAGCAGCCCGAGCGCGATCGGCAAGTCGAAGTGCGATCCTTCCTTGGGCAGGTCGGCGGGCGACAGGTTGACCGTGATCCGCTTGGGCGGAAGCGCGAGCCCGATCGCCGACAAAGCAGCGCGGACCCGCTCGCGGCTCTCGGCGACCGCTTTGTCGGGCAGCCCGACGATGATGAAGGCGGGAAGCCCGGTGCTCAACTGCACCTGAACCTCGACGCTGCGGGCCTCGAGCCCGAGATAAGCGACAGTGGCGACGGTCGCGACCATCAAAGGTCACTCCCGGCAGCGCCCCGGCATTGCGTGTTCAACCATCCCCCTGGCTCGGCCCGCCCAGGCTAGACCCGCGACGGTGGCAAACGCAAGCGACCCTTGCGGCGCGCGCCGCGCTTGCCCACATGACGGTCCATGTGGACGCGTAGGCAATGGCACCGATTTATCGATCATCCCGCGGTCGAATGGTCGATCTTCGGGGTCGGGCTAATTCTCATCCTGCTGTCGCCGCTGGCCGGGATCATCCCCGGCCCGGGCGGCATCTTCGTGTTCGCGATCGGGCTGGCGATGGTGCTCAAGACGAGCATGTGGGCCAAGCGCCATTACGTCCGGATAAAGACGAAACGGCCCAAGGTCGGGCGCTGGGCCGATTGGGGCCTGCGGCGGCAAAGTGCCAGGCGGCGCGAGGCGATCCGCAAGGAACGTGAAGCGCTCGGCTGCCCTCCTCTCTCTCACGACGCCCCGCACAACGAGCTTGCCAAGCTTGTCCCCGACCCACCTTCATTGCCGCCCGAAATGCCCGGCGACCCTGAGCGCGGCAATTGACGTTGCCGGTGCGCAGCGATTGACTTTGGACCTCGCCCACCATATTGGCGCCCTCAACAACGGCCGCTTCGGCGGCCCTTTTTGCATTAGACTTTGAAGGCATGAGCGATGAAGCGCACTTTTCAGCCGAGCAACCTGGTCCGCGCACGGCGCCACGGCTTCCGCCATCGCAGCGCGACGCCGGGCGGCCGCAAGGTGCTGGCCAACCGCCGCGCCCGCGGCCGCAAGAAGCTCTCCGCTTAGTCCAACTGACGCGGCGCGCCGATTTCCTTGCCGCCAACCGTGGCAAGCGCGCGCCGATGCCCGGCTTCGTCCTGCTCGTCCGACAGCGCGGCGACGATGACGAGATGGTGCGGATCGGCTTCACCGTGACCAAGAAGATCGGCAATGCGGTTGTCCGCAACCGCATGAAGCGCCGCTTTCGCGCGCTCGTCCGCGACACCTTTCCCGACCATGCGATCCCCGGCGCCGACCACGTCCTGATCGGCCGCTCGAGCGGCATCGAACGCGATTATGCCACGCTGGCGTCCGAACTGAAGCGCGCCTTGGCCAGGCTTTGCCCGAAGCCGATGATGTGATCGCGCGCGCCCTCATCCTCTTGACGCGCGGCTGGCAGCTGGGCCCGAGCAAGGTCCTCCCGCCGTCGTGTCGTTTCCAGCCAAGCTGTTCGGCCTATGCGATCACCGCGCTTCGGCGCTATGGCGCGCTCAACGGCGGATGGCTCGCGCTCAGGCGAATCTTCCGTTGCCATCCCTGGGGGGGCCAAGGCCCCGATCCGGTTCCCTGACGAAGGACTGACAAGCAAGTGAACGAGAACAACCGCAACATGCTGCTGGCGATCGTGCTGTCCGCGATGGTCCTGCTTGGCTGGAGCTTGCTGTCCGACCGCTATTTCCCGACCGCGACCCCGCAGACGCAGACCGTCGAAAATGGCAAGCTCAAGCCACTGCCGCAGCCCGGGGCCGACCCGGCCGCCGACGCGCCGCAGGCGATCCGCGCACGCCGCGTCGTCCTCGCCGAAACCCCGCGCGTCGTGATCGACACGCCGAGCCTCGCCGGGTCGATCAATCTGAAAGGCGCGCGGTTCGACGACCTCGTGCTCGTCCGCCAGCGCGAAGCGATTTCGCCGACCTCACCTCCGGTGCGCTTGCTGTCGCCGGCCGGTGCCAGCAATTCCTATTTCGCCAGCTTCGGCTGGACCGGTCAGGGCGTCGCCGCGCCCGACGCCAATTCACTATGGACCGCAAGCGCCCCGACGCTGAGTCCCGGCAAGCCCGTGACGCTCAGCTGGTCCAACCCGACCGGGCAGCGCTTCGAATTGATCGTGTCGATCGACGATGGTTATTTGTTCGACGTCAAGCGGCGCGTCGTCAACCTTGGCGCCGCGCCGGTCGCGGTGACCCCGTTCGGACTGGTCAGCCGCGCCGAGGAATCGGCCGACGCGTCAAGCTGGACGAGCCACGTCGGCCCGATCAGCTTCCTTGGCGCGCGCGCCGATTATGAGACCGACTGGGAGACGCTCGACGAGGATCGCTCGGGGGTGACCCGCGACAGCCGCGGCGGCTGGCTCGGCTTCACCGACAAATATTGGCTGACCGCGCTCGCCCCGGCCAATGGCGCACCGATCGCCGCCAGTTTCCGCAAGAGCGCGACCGGCGCCTATCAGGCCGATTATTTGGGCGCGCCGACGATCGTCGCCCCCGGGCAGGTGGTCAGCAGCGATACGCGCCTGTTCGCCGGCGCCAAGGAAAAGGCCTGGCTCGATCGCTACGAAAGCGCCGGGATCACCAAGCTTACCAAGTCGATCGACTGGGGCTGGTTCGAATGGTTCATGCGGCCCATTTTCTCGCTGCTGCAATGGTTGTTCCTCGTCACCGGCAACTTCGGCGTGGCGATCATCTGCCTGACCTTCATCGTCCGGCTGTTGATGTTCCCGATCGCCGACAAGCAGTTCCGCTCGATGGCCGGGATGCGCACGCTCCAGCCCAAGATGAAGGTGCTCCAGGAAAAATATAAGGACGACAAGCCGCGCCTCCAGCAGGAAACGCTCGCGCTGTACAAGTCCGAGAAAATCAATCCGGCGGCGGGCTGCCTGCCGATCCTGCTCCAGATCCCGGTGTTCTACGCGCTCTACAAGGTGCTGATGGTGTCGGTCGAAATGCGTCACCAACCGTTCGCTCTGTGGATCAAGGATTTGTCCGCGCCCGATCCGATGACCCCGGTCAACCTGTTCGGGCTGCTCGACTTCACCCCGCCGGGCTTCCTCGCGATCGGTGTGCTGCCGATCCTGCTCGGCGTGACGATGTGGATGCAGTTCAAGCTCAACCCGGCGCAGATGGACCCGGTCCAGCAGCAGATCTTCTCGATCATGCCGTGGGTGCTGATGTTCATCATGGCGCCGTTCGCGGCCGGGCTGCAGCTCTACTGGGTGGTGTCGAACATCCTCACCATCGCGCAGCAGAAGTGGCTCTATCACCGCTACGACCTCAAGAAGGACAGCGACGCCGAGGGCGCGGTCCCGGCGCACCCGCAATGAGCGCGTCCCATCTTATTGTCGTGGGCAGCACCCTCCCCGTTCGTGTCGAACGAAGTCGAGACACGTTTCGCGCGGCATCCCTCGACTTCGCTCGGGACGAACGGTGATGGATGACGACGCGAACACCGCCGACCTTGCCGAACGCGCGCGCAAATTGTTCGCCGGGCCGATCGAGTTTCTGAAATCGGCGCCCGGGCTCGAGCATTTGCCCGCACCCGGCGTGCCCGAAATCGCCTTCGCCGGGCGCTCGAACGTCGGCAAGTCGTCGCTGCTCAACGCGCTCACCAACCGCAAGGGACTGGCGCGCGCCTCGAACACTCCCGGGCGAACGCAGGAACTCAATTATTTCGAAATTGGCACACCGGCCGTCATTCGGCTGGTCGACATGCCCGGCTACGGCTTTGCCGAGGCACCCAAGGACATGGTCAAGCGCTGGCGCTTCCTGATCAACGACTATTTGCGCGGGCGGCAAGTGCTCAAGCGCACGCTGGTGCTGGTCGATGCCCGCCACGGGCTGAAGGAGGTTGACCGCGAAGTGATGACGATGCTCGACAAGGCCGCGGTGAGCTACAATGTCGTGCTGACCAAGGCCGACAAGATCAAGGCCAGCGCACTCGCCGCGACGCTCGATGCGGTTCGCGCCGAGGCCGGCAGGCACCCCGCCTCGCATCCGACCCTGTTCGCCACGTCGAGCGAAACCGGCGACGGCATCGCCGAGTTGAGGACGGCAATCCTGGAGGCGGCAAGCATATGAAGCTGATTATCGGTAATCGCGCTTATTCCAGCTGGTCGTTCCGCGGCTGGCTGGCGTGCAAACAATCGGGCGAGGCATTCGACGAACTGGTCGTGCCGATGTTCGACGAGAATTGGGAAAAGCGCCGCGAGGGCGCCGAGTTCGCCCCCTCGCTCGGCAAGGTGCCGGTGCTGTGGGATGACGAGTGCGTGGTGTGGGACAGCCTCGCGATCATCGATTTCCTCGCCGACCGCGTCGGTCGCGACAAATTCTGGCCCGCTGACCCCGCCGCGAGCGGGATGGCGCGCTCGATGGCCGCCGAAATGCATTCAGGCTTCTCCAACCTGCGCCGCGACCTGCCGATGAACGTCCGCAAGAGCTTCGGCACGGTGCCGCTCTCGACCGAGGTCGAGGCCGAGATCGTCCGCATCCTCAACCTGTGGGCGCAGGCGCGCGCGCGGTTCGGCGGATCGGGCGAATATCTGTTCGGGACATGGTGCGCCGCCGACATCATGTTCGCTCCCGTCGTCACCCGCTTCGTCACATATGGCGTCAAGGTCCCGCCGTTCGCCGCGACCTACATGGACGCCGTGCTCCACCGCGCCGACGTCGTCGAATGGATCGAACTTGCCCAGGACGAACCGTGGGTGATCGAACAATATGAAGAGACTTTGCCCGAGTGATGCGTCGCCGCACGCCGGCCCCCGCGCTTGCGCGGCGTCTTGCCGCCGAGGCACTCGGCAGCTTTTTCCTCTTCGCTACCGTGGTTGGATCGGGGATCATGGGCCAGGCGCTCGGCGGCGGCAATGACGGGATCGCCCTGCTCGGCAACAGCATTGCCACCGGCGCGATGCTTTATGTGCTGATCGTCAAGCTCGGCCCGGTCAGCGGCGCGCATTTCAACGCGGCCGTCACGCTGGCCTTCGCACTCCGCCGCGAAATCAGTGCCGGCGACGCGGCCTGCTATCTGGTCGTGCAGCTCGCCGCCGGCCTGCTAGGGGTCATCGCGGCCCACGCCATGTTCGACCTGCCGTTGATCCAGCAGTCGCTGCGATTGCGCGATGGCCCAGGGCAGTGGCTGTCCGAAGCGATTGCCGCCTTTGGTCTGCTCATAACCATCCTCGGCACGATTCGCCATCGCGCCGCGTCGGTCCCGGCCAGCGTCGCTTTGTACATCGCGGCGGCCTATTGGTTCACCTCCTCGACCAGCTTCGCCAACCCGACCATCACTATCGCGCGTAGCCTGACTGACAGCTTTGCTGGCATCGCCCCTTCGAACGTAACGGCGTTCGTCCTCATGCAGCTTCTCGGCGCGGGCCTGGCCGTGCTCGTGGCGCATTGGCTGTTCGCACCCGAACCTCAGTAGGCCGAGCCGTCCTTGTGGAGGTAGCGATCGATCCCGCCCTCCGCCATCAGGTCGATGTCGGGATAATGGCAGTTCTTGCCGCCGTCGGTGCCGACGACCAGAAAACGGCACTCGCGCTCGCTCTCGTTGATCAGGTGATGGCCGTTGGCGACATCCTTGGGCCACGCCACGATATCGCCGGGACGGATCAGCGTGCGTCCGTCGTCCTCGACCAGCATCGCCTCTCCTTCGACCATGATCATCAACTCGTCCTCGCCCTCGTGCCAATGGCGCTGGCTCGACCAGGCGCCGGGCTCGAGGCGGACGAGGCTGGCGCCAAAGTCGGTCAGGCCGGTGGCGGGCGCGAGGCGGCGATACCAGCGGCCCGAAACATCACCGTCAAACGGCGGCGGATAGCCGGTGCGGTCGGTCTCTGCGACGGCGGCCAGGTCGATGATCGGCATGCTGCTTCCTTTGGGCTGTCCTACACCGGATTGAGCCGCTAGCATCGGGTCATGCCCGACCGCTGCCCGACTGCGCCCGCTGCCACCCCCGCTCCGACCGCTTCCCTGTCTTGCAAATGGTAGGCCGCCCGGAGACTTTTGAGAACTTAGGAACGTAAAGGCGCGCGCGTGATCGATCCCGTGACCCTCGCCAGCGCGTTGATCGCCTGCCCCAGCATCACTCCCGCCACCGGCGCGGTGTTCGACGTGCTCGAGGCCGCGCTTTTGCCGCTCGGATTCGAAGTCCACCGCTTCACCCGCGGCGATCCGATGGTCGAAAATCTCGTTGCCTTGCGCGGCTCGGGCGGCCCGCACTTCGGCTTTGCCGGCCACCTCGACGTCGTCCCCGCGGGCGACGGCTGGGACCACGATCCGTTCGACCCGCACATCCGTGACGGCGTGCTGACCGGTCGCGGCGCCAATGACATGAAAAGCGCCATCGCCGCCTTCGTCGCCGCCGCCGCCGCCGTCCCGATCCATGACGGCACGCTGTCGCTGCTCATCACCGGCGACGAAGAAGGCCCCGCCACCGACGGCACCGTTGCGATCATCGATTGGCTCGCGGAGCGCGCGATCAAGCCCGACATGATCCTGATCGGCGAACCGACCAGCGAGACTTGCCTCGGCGATACCATCAAGATCGGGCGGCGCGGGTCGGTCAACATGTGGATCGAAGTGCCGGGAACGCAGGGTCATGTCGCTTACCCCCATCTCGCCGCCAATCCGATCGGCGCGCTGGCGCGGATCGTCGCCGAACTCGACGGCTGGATCCTCGACCAGGGCAATGACGCCTTCCCACCGTCGAACCTCGAATTGACCGAGATCATCACCCCGCCGGGAGCGCCCAATTTGATCCCGGCACGCGCCGCCGCGCGGCTCAACATCCGCTTCAACAACCTCCAGCGCGGGGCCGACCTGGTCGAGCGCGTGCGCGAGGTCATGCTGCGCCATGCACCCGGTGCTACGCTCAGGGCGCTCATTTCGGGCGAGGCGTTCCTCACGCCGCCGGGTACGCTCTACGACCTCGTGGCAAGCGCGATCCGCGACGAACTGGGGATTGAGCCGAGGCTGTCGACCAGCGGCGGAACGTCGGACGGCCGTTTTCTCTACAAGCTTTGCCCGGTGGTCGATTTCGGTCTGCCCAACGCCACCATGCACAAGGTCGGCGAGCAAGCCGCGGTGGCGGACATCGCGGCGCTGAGCCGGATCTACGCGCGCATCATCGCCGCCGCGCTGGCCTAGGCGACCGAGCGGCTGCCGCGTTCGGCGTTGCGAATCCACGCGACATAATCGTCCTCGAACATCGGGTGCGCGAAGATGAAGCCCTGGACCGTGTCGCAACCCATCGCGCGCAGGATGTCGGCCTGCGCGATATTCTCGACCGCCTCGGCGACGATCTCGGCCCCGACGCCCTTGATCAGCTGGATCACCGCCTGGACCACGATCCGGGCTTTCTCGCTGGTGTGGATGTCGGCGATCAGCGACGGGTCGAGCTTGACCCGGTCGAGCGGCATTGCGCGCAGCCGGGCGATATTCGAATAGCCGGTCCCGAAATCGTCGATCGCGATGGTCGCGCCATCGGCGCGCAGCGCGGCGATTTCGGCGAGCACCGATGCGGAACATTCCATCGCCGCCGACTCGGTGAATTCAAGCTCGATGAGCGACAGCGGCACGTGGCGTGCAGCGAAGGCGGCGCGCAGCATGACGAAGAAATCGGCGCGGTCGAGCTGGCGCGGGCTGACGTTGAACGCCAGCCGCCGCGCGATCCCGCCCGCCTGCCAGTCGGCGATCATCGACGCTGCCTCGGCGATCACCCATTCGCCGATCTCGGCGATGATTCCAGTCTGCTCGGCGATCGCGATGAAGCTGTTGGGCTGGCGCAGACCCTCGCGCGGATGGTTCCAGCGCAGCAAGGCTTCGGCCCCGGTGATCTCGCCGCTGACGAGGCTCAACTGCGGTTGCATCGCGAGCACGAACTCGCCGCGCTGGACGGCTTCGCGAAGCGCGACTTCAGTATCGATCCGCGTCTGATGCTCGTCGGCCAATTCGGTCGAGAAGAGGCAATATTGGCTCCCGCCGCTCTCCTTGGCGCGATACATGGCGATGTCGGCGGCGCGCATCAGGGTCTCGATGCTGGTGCCGTGGTCGGGGGTCAGCGCGACTCCGATCGAGGCCCCGATCTCGATGCTGTGGCCGTGGAGCTCGAACGGCTCACCGATCGCGAGCGCGATGCGCCGCGCGACGCGTTCGGCGTCGGCCGCGCCGGTGATGCGCGGCACGAAAATGGTGAACTCGTCGCCCGCTAGCCGCGCCAGCAACGGTCGCGCGCTATCGTCGCCGACTTCGGCGGTGACTACCACGCGCAGCCGATTGGCGACCATGACCAGCAACTGGTCGCCGCGCGCATGGCCGAGGCTGTCGTTGACGCTCTTGAACCGATCGAGGTCGACGAACAGCATCGCCGCGCGCGCTCCGGACTCGGCCGTGCCGATCAACTTGTCGGCCTCGGCGCGGAAATGGAGCCGATTGGGGAGCGAGGTGACAGGATCGTACATCCCCAGCGCATGAGCATTCTCGATCGAACTGCGCACTTCGGCGAACAACCCGTCGACCGCCGCCGCGAGCTTGGGCAGCGTGTCGCGGACGATGCGCGGCGCCGGGCTGGTGAAATCGCCATGCTCGACCGCCAGCAGGCGATCGCCCAATGCGGCAAGCGCGCGCGCATTCTCGCCATTCGGGCGTTCGGACGCGATGTAGCTGATCAGCAGGCAGAAACAGCCGGCGACGATCGACGCGATGATCTGTTCGTCGAGCTTGGTGATGGTGAGGAAGGCGGCGAGCGAAAAGATGAACGAGGCAAAGCCGGCGACGCCCGATAACAGGGCGTTGCTGATTTTCTGCGCCGATCCTTCCTTCATCCCCGAAATGGCTGGTCCCCTCCACTCGCAATGCACGGCCAAAGCGCGCGCACATCGTGGGGACGACGCCTAAACAGTCGGGGTTAATAAAGGATGGAAAAACTAGCGACGGCGAAGGATGATATAGAGGCTGCCTCCGCCCCCGTGCCGGCGATGCGCGGCGCGCACTGCGGCAATGTACGATGCGTGGCGCGACGAGGCGAGCCAGTCATGGACGGCGGCGCGGATTCTTCCGCGCAGCACCGGCGGTTCGCCGCGCCGTTCATGACCGGTGATCAGCAGGACGACGCGGTCGCCGGCGGCGATTGCGCGCTCGAGCGCGTGGTCGATCGCGGACCATGCACCATCGAGATGAAGGCCGTGGAGGTCGAGTGTCCGGTCGGGCGAGATCGTCCCCGAGCGGAGACGCTTGTCCCATCCGCCATCGAGCGTCGCCGACTGGAGGGTCGGGCGCGGCGCTGGAGGGGGGATGAGCGGCCGCGGCGGGGGAATGCGGCCACGCGGCGCCGTGGGAGGATACGACGCGGCGGCCAACGGCGGGGCAGGCGGCCGGGCCGCAGCAACCTTGATCAGCAAATCGCGCGACAGCGGGCGAATTGTCGCCGCGACCCTCGCCCACAATTCGGCTTCGTCAGCGGCTAGCTTGCGCACGCGCCGCCGCGCCCTTGGGCAACAGGATCATGGCGCGCCCGCTGGCCGACATGCCGCCGGCGGTCGCCTCGGCGGCGGCACCCGCTCCCCAAAATGTGTCGAAGCGATTGGCGCCCTTGATCGCTCCGCCGGTGTCCTGCGCAACCCACAGGCCGTCGGCCTCATCGCGATCGAGATCGAGGAAGACCGGCGCGCCGAGCGGAACGAAATTGGGGTCTGCGGCGACGGTGCCAAACGGTGTCACCGGCAGCGCGAGCGCGCCGAGCGGACCCGGGCCAGTCAATTCCTTGAAGAAAATATAGCTCAGATTCTCGCGCATCAGCGCGCGGCCCTCAGCGGGGTTGGCGCGAATCCACTCGACGATCCCCTTCATTGTCGCGCCGCCCTGGGGGAGCAGCCCGCGGTCGCGCAGCAAGCGCCCGATCGCGACATATTCCCGGCCATTCTGATTGTCATAGCCGATCCGCATCACGCCGCCGTCGGGCAGCATCAATCGTCCCGACCCCTGGATCTGAAGGAAGAACAAATCAACCGGGTCGGCGGCATAGCCGATCTCGAGTCCGCGTCCGGCCAACGCGCCATCCTCGATCTCGGCGCGCGGGTGATAGAAGACGCATTGCCCGGTGTCGTCGATCCGTCCGCGTCCGGTCTGGCCGTCGATGCGCGTGCAGCGCACGAGGTCGGGCGGGGTGCGGAAAATGGGGGTGGCGGACCCCGGCAGGGCGATTCGCGAGCCGCGGATCTCAGGTTCATAATAGCCGGTGGCGAAGGCTTCGCCCGGTCCGACCACAACCCAGTCGAAGCGGTCGCGGAAGAATGCCACGGCAGCAGCGGGCGCGATCGTCGCCGCCTCGGCGCAAAGCGCTTGCCAGTCGGACGCGAGCGTCAGCCCGCTGGTATCGGTGCGCCTGACCAATGACGGACAACTGATCCGAAACGCGCCGAGCGCGCGCTGTGCGTGGAGAGGAGAAACCAGCGCGGGGCTCGCCAGCTTGACGCCGGCGAGGCGCGCCGTTGCCGGGGGCGGAGGCGCGGGCGCCGGAACAACCGGCACCGCCGGCGCCGGCACCGGCAGGATGATCGGCGAGACCTGCGGCGGGCGCTGCGTCGTACAGCCCGCCATCAGCAGGCCGACCGCCAGCACAAAACTACGGCACCGCACCTTCACGCTTCTTCGTCTGTCTCGACCAGCAGCCAGTTGGGATCATGCGCCCCAATGTCGCGACGGAAGGTCCAGCGGTCGCGAGTCTGGACCGCATCCGACAGCGAACCGGCGACGACTTCGCCGCTTGCGTTGCGCGTCACCGCGGCAATGTCGGCTTCGAACCGAACCGTCACCAGCGCAATCTTGCGCTCGACTTCCGCCCCCGCGATAATCGCTTGCTCGATCGCGACCAGGCGATTGTCGAGGATCAGCCCATCCTTGGTGCGCTGATCGACCGCCGCCGCGAAGGCGTCGTGGATATGATCGTCGACGTGCGGTCGCATCGCATCGAGATCACCCTTCCAGAAGCTTTCGAGAATCAACCGATATGCCGCCTGCGCGCCATCGAGGAACCGGGCAACGTCGAACGACGGGTCGGCGGCAAGCAAGGCGCGTACCCCCGGCCCCGCGGTCGGCAGGTAAGCAAGGTCGTCGGCATCGCTCGGAATCGTCGGGGCCAGACCGGCAGCCGTCGCGGCACGTGGTTCGATTCGCGCGTCCGCGTCGGCGTCGGCGGGCTTGACGATCGGCTGCTCATGCCCGGTCCGCTCGCCGAGCACGGCGTAGAGCCGGAGGCCGATGAAAACCGCGACGAGCGCGAGGATGACGATGGCAACCAAGGATCCAACTTTCTAATCAGCGGGCGATGGCGCTTGCCATCACGGGGCAATCCAAGCCCGGCACCCAACATAAGCGTCATAACGCGCGGATACAAACGTCGCTCCATCCGGCCTTGCCTCGGCTCATCCCATTGCACGGCTTGAAGGCGGCTGCTAGGCGCTGCGGCACGCGCTGGTGCAATCTCGTATCACGCCCAAACCCCTCTACTCGAACGGAAGTCCGACGATATGGCGAGCCAGGCAAATACCTCCGATAGCGTGCTGAATGGTGAGCAAGACGGAAGTCCGCAGATCAACGCTCTGGCGCAATATATCAAGGATCTGTCGGCGGAGAATCCCAGCGCACCGCAGGTCTTTCAGTGGCAGGCGACGCCGCAGCTCGACGTTCAGTTCAACCTCAATGTCAGCCGCATCAGCGACGACGTCCATGAAGTCATCCTGCGCATCGAGTTGAAGGCGGCATCGGAGCAAGGCGCGCACTTCCTCGTCGACCTGAGCTACGCTGGCGTGTTCGGCATGATCAACATCCCCGAAGATGCATTCGCGCCGTTCCTCCTTGTCGAAGCGCCGCGCTTGCTGTTCCCGTTCGCGCGCCAGATCGTTGCCGAGGCGGTTCAGAACCTCGGTTTCCCGCCCGTATTGCTCGACCCGATCGATTTCGCCGCGGCTTACATGGCGCAGCTCGAACAGCCTGGCCAAGACGGCGAATCTGCCCAGCCGCCCGCCGACGCCAACGCCGACGCCGACGACGAGCCGCTTGCTGACGCCGAGCCGGCCGGCAACGCCTGAGCCGCCGCGCCGCATGAATCTCTACCGGGCGATCGGCTCGATCGGCGGACTGACGATGGTCAGCCGAGTGCTCGGCTTTGCGCGGGACATGATTGGCAGCCGGGTGCTTGGCGCGAGCCACGCCAACGACGCGTTCAACCTCGCCTTCCTGCTGCCCAACATCTTTCGGCGATTGTTCGCCGAGGGCGCATTTTCGGCCGGTTTCGTGCCGCTCTTTTCGCGGCGTCTCCAGGCCGGCGGGACCGCTGACGCGGAAGTGTTTTCGAGCGACATATTGTCGGTCTTCATGCCGACGCTGCTGCTCGTCACGATCCTGTTCGAAATCGCCATGCCCGGCATTTTGCTGGTGGTTGCCGGCGACTATCAACAGGTACCCGGCAAGCTTGAGCTGGCCGTCGAACTGACGCGATGGACCTTCCCTTATCTGCTGTTCATCAGCCTGGTCGCGCTCCTGTCGGGGGTGCTCAACTCGCTGACCCGCTTCGCGGTCGCCGCCTTTGCCCCCGCCTTGCTCAACGTCGCGCTGATCATCGGGTTGCTGGTGGCGCCGCCCGACAAGATCGAAACGGTTCGCTATATGGCGATCGCCGTGCTGCTTGGCGGGGTCGCGCAATTCGCCTTGTGCTGGGTCGCGGTGCGCCGCGCCGGTATCAAATTGCGTTTCGGACGCCCGAGGATGACCCCGGCGGTGCGCGAGCTGGTCACGCTGATCCTGCCCGCGACGATCGCCGCCGGCGTTTATCAGATCAGCCAATTATTCTACGCTTACTTCTCCTCGCGGCTCGGCGAAGGCGCATTGACCAATCTGTCCTACGCCGACCGGCTCAATCAGCTCCCGCTTTCGATCATCGGCACCGCGCTGGGCGTCGCCATCCTTCCGGCGATCAGCCAGTCGATCGCGCGCAACGACGAGGTCGAGGCGGCCGACGTCCAGGCCCGCGCCTTCGACCTGTCGATGCTGCTGACCTTGCCCGCGACGCTCGCGCTCGCGGTTGCTTCGGGTCCGATCATCGGCGCGCTCTACCAGGGCGGTGAATATAGCGTCGAAAGCGCGCGCATCACTGGCAACATCCTCGCCATCCTGGTCACCGGCCTGCCCGCTTATGTGCTGGTCAAGGTGCTGACCCCGGCGTTTTATGCGCGCAAGGACGTCAAG
>JALYRH010000017.1 GCA_030855425.1 Pseudomonadota bacterium | reverse complement strand
ATGCCGATTCGCCCAACACGGCGCAATCGATGCGGTGGCGGATCAAGCGCGACACCAATGACGACCTGCGCCAGAAGCATGTCGATATTTCGGTGCCGCAGGCCGAGTATCTCGGGCTGACCGTGCCCGACCCGGACCTCAAGTGGAATGAGGAGAAGGACGGGCATGATTATGGCGCGCTCGACTGGGAGGAATTTTACGCGGTGGTGCGCGGCGAGGGGCCGGTTGCCAAGGAACGCATGAAGGCGCGCCGCGATGCGTGGGACGAAGGCGCGTGGGTGCGCGATGCTGCGATGGCCTATGAGGCCAAGCGCAAGGCGAAGGCGGCGTGAGCGAATGGCCGTTGTGGGAGGTGTTCGTGCGCTCGAAGGGGGGGCTCAACCATCGCCATGTCGGGAGCGTGCACGCGCCCGATAGCGAGCTTGCGCTGCGCCATGCGCGCGACACTTATACGCGGCGGCAGGAGGGGATCAGCTTGTGGGTGGTTCCGTCGGCTTCGATCATCGCCAGCGACCCCGCCGATAGCGGTCCGATGTTCGAACCCGCCGAGGACAAGGTCTATCGCCACCCGACCTTCTACGACATCCCCGATGTGGTGACGCATATATGAGTGGTGAGCTTCGTATCCCCCCACCGTTCGTCCCGAGCGAAGTCGAGGGACGTAGCGCTGCGTGTCTCGACTTCGCTCGACACGAACGGAGTTAGGGGATGCCGTCATTACCCGTCATCGAACCCGACCAGGTCCGCCACAGCAAGAATGCGCCTGACGGTGGGGTGTTTGACGCGCCCGTGGCCGATGCGCACGAGACCGCACGCGCCGATTATTTGATGCGGCTGGGCGATGATGCGCTGGTGCTTGGGCAGCGCTTGTCCGAATGGTGCGGGCATGCGCCGGCGCTCGAGGTCGATCTGAGCCTTGCCAATCTGGCGCTCGACCTGATCGGGCAGGCGACCCATTTCCTGGGGGAAGCGGGGAATGCGGACCAATTGGCGTTCCACCGCGACGTGCTCGATTACAAGAATTGCCTACTGGTCGAACAGCCCAATGGCGATTTCGCGCGGACGATTGCGCGGCAGTGGCTGTTTTCGAACTGGCAGTTTCTGCTTTACCGCGAGCTAGCAAAGTCGAGCGACGCCGCGATCGCCGGGATCGCATCCAAAGGCGTCAAGGAAGTGTCCTATCATCGCGAGCTGGCCGCCGACTGGGTCATCCGCCTTGGCGACGGGACCGCGGAAAGCGCTGCTCGGATGGCCGAGGGGCTCGACTGGTGCTGGCGCTTCGTGCCCGAATTGTTCGAAGTCGATGATCTGCTGCAGGGCTTGATCGAGCGCGGGATTGCCGCCGATCCGCGCTTGTTCGAGGATGAGTATCGCGCCGATGTGGCGCGCGTGCTGGGCGAGGCGAATCTCGATGCGCCCACCGACCAGCGCCCGATCCTTGGCGGACGGCGCGGGCATCATGGTGAGCATCTTGGCCATTTGCTTGCGACGATGCAGCACATTCCGCGCAGCTTTCCCGACGCGACCTGGTAGAATGGCCGAGCAGTTCCATGGCTTGCGCATCGCCGAGATTTTGCGCGAGACCGACGACGCCAGCTCGATCCGGTTCGAGGTCCCCGACGCCCTGAAACACGCGTTCGCGTTTAAGGCCGGGCAGCATTTGACGCTTCGCGCCGACATCGACGGGGAAGAGGTACGGCGCAATTATTCGCTGTGCGTCGCGCCGCACGAGGGCGCGCTCAAGGTGACCGTCAAGCGCATCGCGGGGGGCGCTTTTTCCAATTGGGTCGGCGATCAATTGAAGCCCGGCGACACGCTCGACGTGATGACGCCGCACGGCAGCTTCACTTGCCAGTTCGATCCCGTCCAGGCCCGCCATTATGTCGGCTTTGCCGGCGGGTCGGGCGTGACCCCGATCATGTCGCTGATCCGCACCGCGCTGAGCGTCGAGCCGCGCTCGCGCTTCACTTTGTTCTACGGCAATCGCGACGCCAGTTCGGTAATCTTCCTCGATGCGCTCGCGGACTTGAAAGACCGCTATATCGGGCGGTTCGAACTCTATCATTTCCTCAGCGACGAGGCGGGCGACATCGATCTGTTCAACGGCATGCTCGACCGGCCAACCTGCGATGCCGCGATCGACGCGCTGGTCGACGATCCGCAAGGCATCGATGCCTGGTTCATTTGTGGTCCCGGCCCGATGATGGATGCCGCCGAGGCGGCGCTGGTCGCGCGGGATATCGCCCATGACCGGATCCATATCGAGCGCTTCACCGCAGGGCGCCCGTCGGCTGCACTCGCCGCGCAGATGGTGGCGTTACAACAGGAAGCCGCGGGATTGACGCTGTCGGTGACGCTCGACGGGCGCACGCGGCGGGTCGAGTTCGACGGTGCCAACATCCTCGACAGCGCGCGGGATGCGGGAATGCCGGCGCCGTTCGCGTGCAAGGCGGGGGTGTGCGCGACCTGCCGAGCGCGCGTGGTCGCCGGCAAGGTCGAGATGGCCGCGCGTTACGGGCTGACCGACGAGGAAGTCGCCGCGGGTTATGTGCTGACCTGCCAGTCGGTCCCGGTCGGCGAGGGCGTGGCGATCGACTATGATGCGTGACTGTTCGTTCCGGCTGCGCTAGTCCTGCGGCCATGCTGGACCAGCCGATAATGACCGGACCGGGCGGGGGCGCCCAACTGCTTGAAACGCTGAGCGCGATCGAGAGCGACTCGCTGCTGGCGCTGATTGCGATGGCCAATGCCGATCCGCGGCCGGACAAGATCGACGTCGGCGTCGGTGTGTATCGCGATGGTGAGGGGCGGACCCCGATCCTGCGCTGCATCAAGGCGGCCGAACAGCGGCTGTGGCAGCAGCAAGAAACCAAGAGCTATCTCGGCGGCGCGGGGGACACGCGTTACACGCAATTGCTGCGCCCGATCGTGCTCGGCCGCCACGCCGCCGACGAGCGCATCGTCGGTCTGCACACGCCCGGCGGGTGCGGCGCCCTCGCGCTCGGGTTCAAGCTGATCGCCAAGGCCAATGCCGCGGCGCGGGTGCTGGTCGGAACCCCGACCTGGCCCAACCATATCCCGGTGATCGAAGCGGCGGGACTCGAAGTGTCGCGTTACGGCTTTTACGACCGCGACGCGCGCACCATCCGGTTTGACGAGATGATGCAACGGCTTGATGGCGCGCGGCGCGGCGACGTCGTTCTGCTCCACGGTTGCTGTCACAACCCGACCGGCGCCGACCTTGACGACGATCAATGGGCCGACGTCGTGCGGACGATCGCGCATCGCGGGCTGCTGCCGTTCGTCGACATCGCCTATCAGGGGCTGGGGCGCGGGCTCGAAGCCGACGCACATGGGCTTCATCTGCTGTTCGATCGCTGCGACGAGGTGATCGTGGCGCAGAGCTGCGACAAGAATTTCGGCCTGTACCGCGACCGCGTCGGGTCGCTGTGGATCAAGACCGCGCATGAGCGCAGCAGCCGAATCGCGCTGGACCATGTGCTCCAATTGGCGCGCGAAATGTGGTCGATGCCGCCCGATCATGGCGCCGCCGCAGTGCGCATCGTGCTCGACGACGAGGATCTTACCGCCGACTGGCAGGCCGAGCTGGGCGACATGCGCGACCGCATCGCCCGGATCCGCACCCGGATCGCCGCCGCCGACCCGCGGCTGGCCTACATCGGCGAGCAGTTCGGTATGTTCTCGATGCTTCCGCTCGAACTCGACCAGGTGCGCAAGTTGCGCCACGATCATGCGATCTACATGGCGGACAGCGGGCGCTTCAACGTGCTCGGCATGGCCGACGCCGCGCTCGACCGGTTCATCGCCGCAATCATCGAGGCGATGGATGGCTGAGGCCGATGCGAAAGTGATCGGCGCGGTCGAATGGTCGGAAGTCGCACGGCTGGTGAGCACAAGCCGGGCGCTCGATCATCTCGAGGAAACCCGGCTCGTTCCCGAGAAGAAGGTCATGTACCAGTTTTCGGCGCGTGGGCATGACATGGCGCAAGTCATTCTCGGGCTTCATCTCAAGGACGGCGATGCGGCATGCGGCTATTATCGCTCGCGTCCGATGCTGCTCGCACTCGGGGTTCCGCTTGCCGATGCGCTCGGTTCGGGGATGGGGCGGGCCGGGGGCTATTCGGACGGGCGCGATATTGGCGTGGTGTTCAACTACCCCAATCCGGGGGGCTGCCACGCGCTGCCGATGTGCGGCGGGGTGGGGGCGCAATATGCTCCGGCGGCAGGCTGGGCGCAGGCGGTCACCTATAAGGAACGCGTGCTTGGCGGAGCGAAGCGCGGTGCCATCGGTGTGGTGCTTGGCGGCGATGCCAGCTGCGCCACGGGCGGATTTTGGGCCGCGCTAACGATTGCGACTACGCAATCGTTGCCAATGCTGTTTTACATCGAGGACAATGGCTACGGCATTTCGGTGCCGTCGGATTATCAGACGCCCGGGCGCGACATTGCAGCGAACCTTGCCAGCTTCAAGAATCTTGCGATCTGGAATGGCGACGGAACCGATCCTGCAGAAGCAGCGCGGCTTATCGGCGAGGCGGTCGGGCATGTTCGTGGGCGGAAGGGGCCGGCGTTGATCCGCCTCACCGTTCCCCGGCTGGAGGGGCACAGCTTCCAGGATACGCAAACCTACAAGTCCGACGAGACGGTCGCGGCCGAGTGGGCGCGCGATCCATTGCCCAAGTTGAAAGCGTTCGCTGACCATCTCGACTGGGACTTCATTGAAGCATCGGTCGATGCCGAGGTCGAGGCCGCGCGTGCGGAAGCCGAAGCGCGCGGTGTGTCCTCACCCGCCGACGTATTGAAGCATGTGTTTTTCGAGGACGCCGCGAGCAAGGTCGGTGGCGGCGCCGGACTGAGCATGGACGGCACGACCGAGGAGCCCGCGCCCGACGGTCAGCGGATCAACATGGTCACCGCGATCCGCCGCGTGCTCGACCAGGAACTCGACGCCAATCCCAGGATGCTGGTGTTCGGCGAGGATGTCGGACCCAAGGGCGGGGTCCATGCGGTGACGCTGGGCCTGCAGGACAAATATGGCCACGACCGCGTGTTCGACACATCGTTGAACGAAGAGGGAATCATCGGCCGCGCGGTCGGGATGGCGCTTGCCGGGCTGATGCCCGTGCCCGAAATCCAGTTCCGAAAATATGCCGAGCCCGCAACAGAGCAGATCAATGATTGCGGCACCATGCGCTGGCGCACCGCCAACCGCTTCTCCGCGCCGATGGTGCTGCGCATCCCGGGCGGCTTTTTCAAGTGTGGCGACCCGTGGCACAGCCAGACCAACGAAGTGCAGTTCGTCCACAACCCCGGGTGGAAGGTGGCGGTGCCTTCGAACGCCGAGGATGCGGTCGGGCTGTTGCGCGCGAGCTTGCGCGGCAACGACCCGGTAATCTTCTTCGAGCATCGCGCGATGCTCGACGACAGCTGGGCACGGCGGCCTTGGCCGGGCGACGCCTTCGTGGTCCCGTTCGGCAAGGCGAGGAAAACGAGGCAAGGCGACCGCATCACGATCGTGACGTGGGGAGCAATGGTGCCGCGCTGCGAAGCGGCGGCCGAAGGGGTCAATGCCGACGTGATCGACCTGCGCACCTTGAACCCTTGGGACCGCGAGATGGTGCTCGACAGCGTGAAGCGCACGCGCCGCTGTCTGATCGTGCACGAGGATTTGCGCACCGGCGGGTTCGGCGCCGAGATTGCCGCGGTGGTCGCCGACGAGGCGTTCCTCGACCTCGACGCGCCAGTGGCGCGGGTGACGATGCCCGACATCCCCAGTCCGCATCACCCAACCCTGCTTGAATGGGCGGTGCCGAGTGTCGAACGGATCCGCGCCGAGATTGACCGGCTGGTCGGATTCTGATGATCGACGTGCGCGTTCCCGACGAGCAGGAAGGCACCAAGGCGGTCGTCCGGACATGGCTCAAGCGCGTTGGAGACGTCGTCGCGATCAACGATCCGCTGGTCGAACTCGAGACCGACAAGGTCACCCAGGAAGTGCCGGCGCCCGCCGCCGGGGTGCTGAGCGAGATCATCCTTGATAGCGATGCCGAGGCGGTGCCGGGGGCGCTGCTGGGGCGGATTTCCGCGAGGGACGCACTCCATACGCCGTCCGTGTCGAGCGAAGTCGAGACACGCTCCGTGCGTGCCGAACGTCCCTCGACTGCGCTCGGGACGAACGGAGCCGAGATGCGCCTCTCCCCTTCGGTCAAGCGCGCCATCGTCCAGCATGGCATCGACCCGGTTCGCCTGACCGGCACCGGTCGCGGCGGGCGGATTACGCGCGATGATGTCGACGCGGCGGTGGCATCCGTGACGACGGTCAGCGTTGGTGAGCCGGCGACCGCTCAACCGCGTCAGATCGGCGACATCCCCCACGACCGGATGCGGCTCAGGATCGCCGAGAACATGGTCCGCGCGACGAGCGAGGCCCCGCACGTCACCGCGGTGTTCGAGGCCGATTTCAGTGCCATCGCCGCGCACAAGAAAGCGCTGGCGGAGCGCGGGATCAAGCTCAGTTACACCGCTTATCTGATCAAGGCCGCGGCCGACGCAATGGCGGTTGCTCCGTCGATCAACGGGCGGTGGGAACACGACCGCATTGCGCTGGCGCCAGCGATCAACGTCGGGATTGGAACCGCGCTCGGCGACAAGGGGCTGGTCGTGCCGGTAGTCAAGGACGCGGGCGCGCTTGGTCTTGAGGAGATCGGCGCGAGGCTTGACGACCTCACCAGCCGCGCGCGCGCGCGGCAGCTGACCGGCGCCGAGGTGTCGGGCGGCAGCTTCACCATTTCCAACCATGGCGTGTCGGGTAGCCTGCTGGCGGCGCCGATCATCCTCCACGCCGGACAAGCCGCGATCCTCGGTATCGGCAAGCTCGAAAAGCGCGTCGTGGTGCGCACCATCGACGGGCAGGACGCGATCCTCATCCGCCCGATGGCCTATGTCACGCTGACCATCGATCACCGGGTGGTCGACGGCCACCAGACCAACGCATGGCTGTCTCGCTTCGTCGAAATCGTCGAGGGCTGGCCGGCCTAAGCTGCTGATCGGTCACGCAAGCGCTCCTTTCGGGGAAGGAGGATTTGCGGAACCACGCGCCTTGCAGCCAGTTACCCTGTGCATCGGCGCACCTCGCCCGGGCAGCGCCCTCACTTGCGGAGGACAGCATGGCACGCGCACCCGAACGCCCATCAATCATGGATTCGCCCTCGGCGCAGCGCGCGGTGATCGGCGCCGGCGCGCTGCTGGCGACGGTCGGCGCGGCGTTCTTTTTCGTCAAGCGCGGCAAGGGCGATCCGGACGCGCCGCTGATCAGCGACGCACCCAAATGGACGTTGCGCGATAAGCCCAAGGGCGAAAAGGGCGCGCTGATTGGTCGGAGCGTGACGATCAACCGGCCGCGGCAAGAGGTTTACGCGCGGTGGCGCGACTTCACCCGCTTCCCCGAGTTCATGGACAATGTGCGATCAGTCGAAAAGATCGACGACAAGCAATGGTGCTGGACGATCGAGGCACCCGCCGGAACGACGGTCGAGCTGGTCACCGAGATGACCCACGATGTCCCCGGCGAGCGGATCGCCTGGAAAAGCGTCGAGGGGAGTCAGATCACGACGGCGGGCGAAGCGATCTTCAGTGATGCGCCGCCGGGGCGCGGCACCGTCGTCCAGCTGGTAATGACGTATGATCCTCCCGCCGGGCCGATCGGCAAACTGGTCGCAAAACTGTTCCAGCGCGAACCCAGTATCCAGGCACGGCGCGATCTTCGGCGGTTCAAGCAATTGCTCGAAACCGGCGAAGTCACCGTCAATGCGAGCCCATCGGCGCGCACCTCCGAATCCCCCACCGAAGCCCGAATCTAGGAGCGAACGACATGCGCGCAGTAACCTGGCACGGCCGCCACGATGTTCGGGTCGACACTGTTCCCGATCCGGAAATCGTCAATCCGCGCGATGCGATCATCAAGATCACCTCCACCGCGATCTGCGGATCGGACCTTCACTTGTACGACGGCTATATTCCCGGGATGCGTGCCGGTGACATATTGGGCCACGAGAATATGGGCGAAGTGGTCGAGGTCGGGGCCAAATCGACGCTCAAGAAGGGGCAGCGGGTGGTGATCCCCTTCACGATTTCGTGCGGATCGTGCTTCTTCTGCTCGAAGCTGCAGTTTTCGGCGTGCGACAACAGCAACCCCGCCGAGACCGCCGACCCGTCGGAGATCGCTTACGGCCATGCGATGGGGGGTGTGTTCGGCTACGCCCATCTGACCGGCGGCTATGCCGGTGGGCAGGCCGAATATCTGCGCGTTCCGTACAGCGACGTCGGGCCGATCGTCATCCCCGACGGGCTCGACGACGACAAGGTGCTGTTCCTCAGCGACATCCTTCCGACCGGCTGGCAAGCGGCGGTCAATTGCGACATCGAGCCCGGCGATACGGTCGCGGTGTGGGGCTGCGGCCCGGTCGGGCTGTTCGCGATCCAATCGGCGTTCGTGCTCGGCGCACACCGCGTGATCGCGATCGACCATTATCCGCGCCGGCTCGAACTTGCGCGCTCGATGGGCGCCGAGGTGCTCAGCTATAAGGAAGTCGATGTCCGCGAGGCGCTCAACGAAATGACCGGCGGGATCGGTCCCGACGCGTGCATCGACGCGGTCGGCATGGAAAGCCACGGGCTGAGCATCGATAACATCGCCGACACGGTAAAGGCGCACACTTACCTCGGCACCGATCGGCCGCATGCGCTCCGCCAGGCGATCCTTGCCTGTCGCAAGGGCGGCCGCGTGTCGATCCCCGGTGTCTACGGGGGGGTGGCGGACAAATTTCCGATCGGCGCGCTTATGGAAAAGGGACTATCGGTCAAGTCGGGGCAGACCCACGTCCAGCGCTTCGGCAAGCAACTGCTCGACCTGATCCGCGAGGGAAAGCTCGATACGACATTCCTCATCTCGCACCGTGCCAGCATCGAAGACGGCCCCGAGATGTATCGCCACTGGCACGACGAACAGAATGATTACACCAAGATCGTCCTCAAGCCGGCAATGGCCAAGGGCGACGTCACCGAAACGCGGGAGCTTGCCGATGTCTCGTTCTAAATTCGCGATCGTCACCGGGGCTTCGTCGGGGATTGGACTCGAGATCGCCAAGCTCGCCGCGGCCGACGGCTATGACTTGCTGGTCGCCGCCGACACGCCGTTCGTCGATGCGGCGGCGGGACTGGACGAGCTTGGCGTCGAGGTGCGGCAGGTTGAAGGCGATCTTTCGACCCAGCAAGGCGTCGATCAATTGCTCGATGCCGCCGGTGGGCGCGACATCGACGTGCTCGTCGCCAATGCCGGCGTCGGGACCGGCGGGGCCTTTCTCGACCTGAAGGTCCGGGACTGGCGCCACTCCCTCGACACCAATGTCACGGGAACGCTGCTGTTGATCCAGCCGGTGCTGAAGGCGATGGTCGCGCGCGGCGAAGGCCGGGTGCTGATCACCGGATCGATCGCCGGGCATATCCCGGGATCGTTCAACGCCGTCTACAACGGTACCAAGGCCTTCGTCGACAGCTTCGCCGCCGCGATTGCCGACGAGGTAAAGGATAGCGGAGTGACCGTGACCTGCCTCAAGCCGGGCGCGACCGACACCGAATTCTTCGCCCGCGCCGGCATGCTCGACACCAAGGTCGGGCAAATGAAGAAGGCTGATCCAGCCGACGTCGCCAAGACCGGTTGGGAGGCGATGATGAAGGGCGAGCATGAGGTGGTCCACGGGATGATGAACCAGGCCCAGGTGCTGGCCGCGGGTGTGCTGCCCGAATCGGTGACCGCCGCAATGCACCGCAAGCTGGCCGAACCCGGGTCGGGCAAGGGCTAACTAGATCGCGGCGCGCAGGCTGGCACGGACGCCGTTGTGGACGGGGTCGTAGTCGAGGTTGGTGGACAGGCTTCTGGCCATCGCCAGCACGAGCCGTGATCCGAGCCCGCTGCCGCGTGGCGCGGCACCAGCCGTCAGGCCAATGCCATCATCTTCGACGATGAGGTGGAAATGACCGTCCCCGGCGTGGCCGAAGCGCACACGAACTTCGCCCGCGACACCATCGCCATAAGCATATTTGCAGGCGTTGCTGACAAGTTCGTTGACGATCACCCCAAGGGACACCGCCTTGTCGGGATGGAGACGCAGTTGCTCGGCATCGAGCCGGATCGGGCGCGGCGCGGCGCTGGTTGACCAAGTGTCCTGAAGTTCCTCGACCAGCGCAGCGAGATATTCGTCCATCGCGACGCTTTCGACATCGTCGGAAGTGTAAAGACGGCGATGGACCTGGGCGATCGCCTGGATGCGGCGCTCGGTGTCCTCGAGCGCGGCGCGCGCTTCGTCGTTGGTAAGCGCCTTGGCTTGGAGATGAACGAATGCCGACACCATCGCGAGGCTGTTCGAGACGCGGTGGTTGACCTCGTGCAGCAGCGTTTCGAGCCGCGCATTGCTGACCCGCAGGGCATCCTCGGCGGCGGTCTTGGCAGTGCGCAGACGGACGCTTTCGAGCGCCTGACGGAAAGCATTGTCGAGCAGGTCGATGAAATCGCCGCCGGTCGACTTGACGACATAATCGGACGCGCCCGCCTTCATCGCGGCGACCGCCACGCTGCTTTCCTCGGATCCCGTGACATAGACTATCGGCGGGCAGTCGGGCAGTTCGCGAAGCGCCTGAAGCGTGGCAAGGCCATCCTGCCCCGGCATGTAATGATCGACCGCGATCAAATCAAACGGCTCAGCGGCGGCAAGCGCTACGCCGGCCGGTCCGCTCACGGCAGTGGCGACGACGTAGCCGCGCCGTGCGAGCAGCTTTTCGGCCAACCGCCGCAGTCCGTCATCGTCGTCGATGTACAGGATCCGGGAGGCCGTGGCGATCAACTGGCTTCGCTATCGGGCACCTGGATCACCGACAGGAACAGCCCCAACTGGCGGATGGCGTCGGCGAAGCTCTCATAATTGACCGGCTTGGTGACATAGACGTTGGCGCCAAGATCGTAGCAGCGTTGAATTTCCTGCTGGTCGTCGGTGGTGGTGAGGATCACCACCGGGGTGCGGCGCAGCGTGGCATCGCTCTTGATCCGGGTCAGGATCTCGATCCCGCTCATGTCGGGCAGGTTGAGGTCGAGCAGCACCAGTGCCGGTCCGTTCTTGCCCGGGCCATCATCATGATTGAACAGATATTCAAGCGCGCTGGTGCCGTCGACAAAATGGGTCAGGCCGTTGGAAATGCCAGCGCGCCGGATGTTCTTTTCGATCAGCCGGGCATGGCCCTCGTCGTCTTCGATCATGACAATGTTGACCGAGAGCTGGTTGGTCATGCTGCTGTTCCTTCATCACGGTATGTGACTGGAAGATTGAGGCGGAATGTTGCGCCTTCGCCGAGTGCCGAATGCACCTGGATGGTTCCGCCAAGTCGGTAGGCGAGGGTGCGGACATGGGCAAGCCCGATCCCTTCGCCGGTCTGGTCCTGCTGGCCCGAACGGCGGAACAGGTCGAAGATGCGTTCGTGATCGCGCGGATCGATGCCGCGGCCATTGTCCTCGATTTCATAGATCAGCTGGTTGCCTTGGCGACTGCCGCGCACCACGATCCGGCCGAGGCGTCCGTCCTTGAGATATTTGACCGCATTTCCGATCAGGTTGGAGAAGAGCTGTTCGATCGCCACGCGGTCGCTGACAAGATCCGGAAGCGGCGCTTCGACGATGATCGTCGCACCTTTCTCCTGGAGTTGGTGTTCGAGGCTATCGCTGATCGAGGTGATCAATTGGGTCATCGCCAACGGTTGGGGCGTCAAGCTCCGCCGCCCCTCGCGCGCCAGTTTGAGGATGGCGTTGATCAGTCGATCCATTTTTTGCGACGAGGAGCGGATAAAGTCGATTGCCTCGGGCAAATCCTCGCGGGCGGCAAGCAGGACCGCTGCGGAGACCTTGTCAGCGGCCTGCTCGTGGACTTGCGCAACATAGTCGCCAAGCAAGCCGGTCGCAGCTTCGAGCTCGGCGGTGAATCCCATGATATTGACCAGCGGCGCGCGCAGATCGTGGCTGATGATGTAAGCGAAGCGCTGAATCTCGTCATTGGCGCGCTGGAGGTCGGCGGTGCGCTCCCCAACCGCGCCTTCGAGACTGGCGTTGAGCTCGCGAAGCTCATCGCGCGACGCGGCGAGGTTGCCAGTGTAGCGACGGATGGCCCACCCCGAACCCAGCCCGACGAGCAGCAGGAGCAACGCGGCGCCGGCGAAGACGAGGTACAGTTGGAACAGGCTTGCCTGTTGATTGATGCCGCGCTGAATCAGCAGGGCGTCCTCGGCCCTCGCCATCTGCTCCGACAGCGCGCGGATTTCCAGCAAGGCACGCACGCTCAGGACGTCGTCGAACGCCGCTTGCGCGCGCCCGAGGTTGCCCGACCTGGCCAACGCCATCGACAGGTCAAGCGCGGCGACTTCGGCGCGCGTCAGCGCGCGCAGGCGGAGCTGTCGGCGGCGCTGAGCCGGATCGCGGATAAGCGCGTCGAGGCGGTCGAGCGCCGCCTCCGCTGTAGTCGTCCCGGCGCCATATTCGCGCTCAAACAAAGCACTTTGATCGAGCAGATAGCCGCGTCGGGCTGTTTCGGCGCGCTCGATCTGGATTTGAAAGCGGTTGATCGTGGCGTTGACCTGATAGGCATGTTCGATCAGCCGGGCGTGAGCCTGGTTCTGCGATACCGTCCAGACCGCCATCGCGCCGACCGCGGTAAGCGCGGCAAACCCGATCGCGAGGACGGTCAACACCAGTCGACTGAAGGTCCGGTCGGTGAGCTTGATCATGTCTGTCACAGACGTTGGCGCGGGGCTTGGGGGGGGCGAGCAATATGCCCTATCAGCTTCGGGCGCGAGCGATAGGCAATTCGCACCCTGGAAAGGCAAGGGCGCCGCTAGAGAAATGGCGCACCCGACATGAATATGATGGCAATCAGATCATTGGGAAATTTCCGCGACGGCGGGCATCACCTTTTCGAAAATACCCAGCGCCGCGGCAGGCATATTTGAGCTCAAAAGCCCCAAACCACGAAGAGGCCCATCGTGTCCCGGCCTCGGGACGTGATTAAACCCACGGCATGGTAAACGAGGCGAAAGGGCGGATATCTGCGGTGGCGCCGCCTGATGGCGCCGACTATGGTCTGAGCTTAAGGAGTTCACGATGATTTGCAGGTTCTGGCGTGGCTGGACGACTAAAGAGAACGCCGCGGGATATGAAGCATTACTGCGCGGGACCGTGATCCCCGGGATCGAAGCAAGGAGCATCCGCGGATTTCGGCACATCGACATGATGCGCCGCGATCTTCAGGATGAGGTGGAATTCGCCACGATCATGTGGTTCGACAATCTGGATGCAATAAAAGACTTTGTCGGAGCAGATCACGAGACCGCGCATATTCCCGTCGCCGCTGCCGCGATCCTGTCCCGTTTCGACGAACGGGTGGCACATTACGACGTGTTCGAGCGGCGCGAACAGGAAGGCTGAGTGATGCGAAACAGGACCGTCAAGGCTGCGATCGTCCAGGATGAGGTAGCCGACAGTCTCCAGGCCGGGCTGGATCTGACCCGCGAAAAGGCGCTCGAAGCGGCGGGCGCGGGTGCGGAGCTTATTGTTTTTCCGGAGACCTGGATCCCCGGCTATCCGGCGTGGCTTGACCTATGCCGCGATGCCGCTTTGTGGGATCATGCGCCGGTCAAGGCGGTGTTTGCGAGAATCGCCCAGAACAGCGTCACCATTCCAGGTCCTGACCTCGATCACCTTTCCGATACAGCCCGACAGGCAAAAGCGACGATTGTCGTGGGAATCAGCGAGCGGATCGGCCGCGGCACGGGCCGCGGCACACTCTACAACTCGCTCCTCACGATCGGTCCGGATGGCCGGTTGCTCAATCACCACCGCAAACTGATGCCCACCTATACCGAGCGGTTGATCTGGGGCGCGGGGGACGTCGAAGGCTTGCGCGCCGTAGACACGCCTTGTGGCCGCGTGAGCGCCCTTGTGTGCTGGGAGCATTGGATGCCTCTGGCGAGGCAGGCGTTACATGAATCCGGAGAGGATTTGCATGTCGCGGTGTGGCCGACTGTCCACGATCTCCACCAGGTAGCCAGTCGCCAATATGCGTTCGAGGGCCGGTGCTTCGTGCTTGCGTCCGGCGCTCTCATGCGCGCGTCCGCCCTTCCGTCCGAGCTGGAGCATCATCCGGATCGGGTGACCGGCCCCGATCAGTGGGTCTTGAAGGGCGGCAGCGCCATCATCGGGCCGGACGGCAAATATATCACCGATCCGATCTACGACCGGGCAGCGATTATCATGGCGGAGCTCGACCTGACACGCGCAAGCGAGGAGAGCATGACGCTTGACGTTACCGGACACTATCATCGGCCCGAGCTGTTCGACTTCCGGCCGCTTCGGACGGGCAGACGTCCTGCGGGCGAGGGCGAGTAAGGCAGGCATCGGCAACCTGATTTAGGCAATTCGCCGATGAGAGGTCCGTCAAACTGCCTGACATCGACAAGGCCAGGCGCGAACAACCGTAGTCTCAAGCAGATCGTCCGCTTTGGGCAGTTAGAGAAACAGAAATGTTAGTCGAATTGACATCGGGCAACGACGCTTCAAAGCGCAAACCGTGGTTGAAATGAGCGCGGAGGACGGCTCTACTGTGCCGCGGAATTCTTGCGACTCCACGAAATTCAAATGTGCAGATCAGGACTGTGTCGATCGAACCACGTCCGTCCGTGCGCGCGGGTGATGGTAACCGGTCCTCTGACGATCGCTCAAGCCAGCAGTTGACCGGCACGATGCGCGAGCCTTCCGGGCGGATGCGAAGGACCTTCGGCCAGGGTCGCAATGTCGTGGTCTCCCGTCGCTCACTCCGTCCGTGCAGCCCTATCCACTCCCTCTTCGAGACGATCCTTCGAGACGATCGACGTCACCGCAACGTCGGCCGTGACGTTCGTTACCGTGTAGAAAATATCCGGGATTGTATCGACCGCAAGTAATAGCGGTAGAAGCTCGATCGGGACGCCCGCAGCAATCGCGGGCGGTGCATAGGCCGCAAAGAAGGTCACCTGGTTGGGCAAGCCGGCGATCACCAGCGTGTTCACCGATGCGAGCAGGACTGCAATGGCGATCTGGGCGGGACCGACCGGGACACCGCTCATCTTCGCGAGGGCCAGAGTCACGATCACAATCGAGGCGGGGGCGGCGAGACGGAAAAGAGCAACAGCGAGCGGTAAAACAACTGCAGAGCTATCGGCGGCGAGGCCAAGGCGCCCAGCGCCCGCGAGCATCGGCGGCAACGAAGCGAGTGAAGATTGAGTACTGGCAGCGACGGCCTGAGCGGGGAGAGTTGCCCGGGCAAAAGCGCCCGGCTTCAACCCGCCGGCGAACACCGCAAGCGGATACATTGCGAGCCCCAGAGCCGCCGTGACAAGGATCTGCACTCCGACATAGTGCGCCAGCGCGGCTCCCGCCCCCAGGCCAAGCTTCGCGCCTACTCCAAAGGCGAGCGCGAAGACGCCGAGCGGGGCGAGCACCAAGACCCAGCCGACAATCTGCAGCATCGTATCGGCAATAGAACGGAAAAAACCGAGGAGTGGGGCGGACCGCTCGCTCGGTAGCTGCGCTGCGGCAAGACCGAACAGGAGCGCGAACAGGGTCAGCGGCACGATGGCGCCTTCCGCGGCGGCCGAAACGACGTTCGTTGGGACCAGGCTGCGCAGCCATTCCGCAACGGGCGGAATTGACGGGAACTCGCTCACGCCCAGCCCTCCGCGCAGTGCAAGGAGAGCATCCGCCGGCGGCGACCAAGCGCCCAGCAGTACCGACCCCAGAAGCGCGCCGGTTACCGCCGATACCAGCAGCAGTGATACGAAAAGGATCAGCGCCCGGCGCGTCACGGCGCTCGCGCTTGCGGTCGCCGCGGCGGCGGCGATGCCCGTCACGACCAGCGCGAAAACCAGCGGGACGACCGTCATCCGGAGCGCATCCAACCACAGCCCGCCGACCACGCCCGCGACGCCGAGCGCAGGATCAAGCGGCACGCCCGCCCAGACGCCGAGCGTTCCCAGCAGCAGGCCGGCCGCCAAGCCCGCCAAAATTCGTACGGCGTTGGACATTCGCTTCTCCACGGACTGCGCGCTCTCCCGAGCGGAAGAGCCTTGGCCCTACTGCTCTGACTCCAGCGCATCGGCCGAAGCGGCGGCGGCCGGCTGAATGACCTGAGCCGAAAAACGCTCCATCTCTTCGGCCTGCGGGCTCATCTGGAGCAGGAGCAGATCGAGCCCCGCATCCTCATATTCGGCGATCTTCTCCCTGATCTGCTCGGGCGTGCCGATCAGGCGCGGGCGGAGACCGCGGTTGGTGACGGAATATTCCTGGATCTTCAGCTCACGTTCCAGCTGAGTGCCGGAAAGCCACTGGTCGAAATTGTCGAAGCCCGGCGGTGGTTTGCCTCCCATGTCGGTGATGCGGGCGACCTCGGACTGCGCTTCGGCTTCGCTGTCGCGAACGATCGTGTAAGCGGCCATTCCATAGGTCATGGGCGGCTTGCCCGCGCGCTCGCGGCGGCCGCGCATATCCGCAATCTTGGCGCGGATTACGTCCGGAGTGTCGCCGTGCATGACGTAGGCGTCGCATTGCGCCGTGATCATTGCCTTGGCCGCATCCGATTCACCGCCGGCGTAGATCACGGGCTTGCGCACCGGCTTCGGCTCGTTGATCGCCCCGTCCGTGTTGTAAAACTGTCCCTGGAAGGTGAACCGCGGTTCCTTCCAAAGGCCTTCAACCACGTTCAGCCATTCAGAGGTGCGCGCATAACGGTCATCATGCTGGTCAAACTGAAGGCCATATTGGGTCGCTTCGTCCGCCCACCAGGATGAAACAACGTTGAGCGCGAGCCGCCCACCGCTGATCCGGTCGATGTTGGACGATTGCTTCGCGAACAGCGCCGGCTGATGGAAGTTGGGGCGCACCGCGACCATCAGCTCGATCGAGCGGGTCACCGCGGCCAGCGCGGCCGCGGTCGACCAAGCGTCGAGCGTGGGCGCGTCGCGGCCTTTGGTGTCGTTCATGTTGAGCTCGGCGATCAGCGTCAGATCGTAGCCGATATCCTCCGATCGCTGCACGAGCCGGGACATATAGTCCCAGCTCGCCTCCATCTGCTCATCAGGGACGTTTCGAAGCCAACCGCCGAATACCGGCGCCCAATAACCATACCTCATTGCTCTGCCTTTTCCTTTATGGCCGCCGCGTTGAAGCGCCAGACTGTTCATGTGTAATCCCGGCCGTTAGCGATCGGTCAGGCACTTCGATGATCGGTTGATGCGTGCGACGTGTCCGGTGCGATTGCGATCCGACACCGTTTGAACGCGCCCGGCTCCGGCAAGGTTATGGTGGTCATCGCCACCACAGCGCTGGCGCCCTTGCGGACGCCTGAAACAATTGGAAGATTAATGCCGGATCACCTGTTTGAAACGTCGCGTGAGGATGACGGTGGGCCTTCAAATACACTAGCGAATACAAGCTTCAACAGCGGTGGTTCGATAACAACATCCCTGCTATCTCAAGCTTCGAATTAGAAAATTATTCTACATTAAGTGAATTTATCAGATGGATTCCACCGACCTGAAAATACTTGCCATTCTTCAAGAAGACGCCTCGCTTCCCGTTGCCGAAATAGCCGCCCGCGTGAACTTGTCGCAGACTCCTTGCTGGAGGCGGATCCAACGGCTCCAGATGTCAGGGGTCATCGAGCGCCGCGTGGCGATCCTCAGCCCTGAGGCGATTGGGATGGATATCTCTGTGTTCGTCTCAATCGAATGCGGAGACCATTCCACGGATTGGTTGGCTCGCTTCAGCGCGCTGCTATCCGAAATGCCGGAAGTGATGGAGGTGCATCGCATGGCCGGCGACATTGATTATCTGCTGCGCGTAACGGTCCGCAATATGGCGGCCTTTGACACCTTCTACCGCGACCTGATCAGCCGGGTTCCTCTAAAGAATGTCACTTCTCGCTTCGCGATGGAACGTGTGAAATTCACAACTGCATACCCGTTAGCGTCCTAACCCCCGCGTGGGCCGTATGACGCGTTGAGATGTGCCTGGCGCCGCTGGCAGGCACTCTCCGCAATGCCGAACGAACGTCTGGCATCTCGACTAAGGGCCTCGAAGCAGCCGGTCCTCAATCGACCGGGAACGGACGCAGGCAGAAGCTCGGCACGCCAGTTCGTGCCCGTCTGTCGATAAATTGTGCACTATCCTCCAAGAACGGAACTGCGAGGACAGCGGCGCGCTCTCATATTGCTCATGAAGACCGAAATCATCGAGAGGCTTCTTTGCCTGCTGGACGTGCGGATGCACGCCCTGGCACTTTGCGAAGTCAGCCGGGGCACGCGCCTCAAGCTTCCTGCCATGGAAGCCGTCATGGTTCACTATGTGCTTCGGGGTCAGGGAGTACTTCGCAGTGACGACGGCGCCAAAGTCGATTTCGGCCCGGATTCGCTGCTATACCTGCCCCCTGGCTGTAGTCACGAGATCGCCGAAACTGGTGACGAGCCCGAACTCATTGTTTGGAAGGACATAGCCACTCCCGTCGGCGATGGCATGATGAAGTTCGCCGATGGCGGGGACCCCGTCATCATTAACGCCTGCGGCACGATCACCGCGGATTGCGAGGGCCTCGACCTGTTTTCAGGACTAAGGGAATCGATCGTTGTTTCGCTGGCTGGTGACCCGTGCGTGCGTTCCGCGTTCGAGATCATGATCAAGGAGCTCCAGGGACCACGGTTCGGGACCAAGCCGCTGCTCGAGGCGCTGATGAAGCAGTGCCTGATCCTCTCTCTTCGCAACCAGGCCGAACGAGGGGAGTTGCTGCTTTTTCCTCTTTTGGGCGGCGGAGACCCGCGGCTCGTGCAGGCGCTTCTGGAGCTCCTTGAGGATCCCGCTCGTGAGCACACGGTAGAAGAATTGGCAGCGGCGAGCGGAATGAGCAGATCGCTTTTTTCGGAGCGTTTTTCGGAGGCATTCGATCGTCCTCCCATGGACCTGCTCAAACAGATCCGATTGCACCGTGCGGCCAGCCTTCTGCGGGCAACGAACCTTCCGGTGCAAGTGATCGGATTAACGGTCGGATATGTTAGCCGAAGCTATTTTTCACGTGCCTTCAAATCTGCCTATGGGCGCGACCCCAGAACTTTCCGGGACGAAGCGCGAGCACAGCGACCCGTTCAGAAAACCGATTCAAGCACAATCAGCGGTGGGGCTGACCACGCAGGAGAGACGATATGACGATACGTATGACGAGCTTTGTTCTGGGAGCTTTGGCCATCGGCGCAACCGGACTGACCGGCTGCACTACCGCTCCTTACTCGCGCGCGGGGGTCTCTCAGATGGGCGGCCGGACTGACATGGCGAGCGTCCAGGCGCTCGTGGCCGGCTGGCCCGACGCGTCGCGAATGGCGGCCATGGACATGATGCAGAAATATGGCCCCCCTCAGGAGGTGACCGCCTCGATGCTGATGTGGAGGAACAACGGGCCATGGAAGTGGACTCGGGTGTCGCGCGAGACGATCCCGCACAATTTCCCCACACCGCATCCTGACCTGCTCGAACAGGCGATCGATTATCGAGTGCCTCTTGGCAAATTCGACGATCTCGCCCGCTATGACGGAAGCGTGATCGTTGAACGGACGAAGGGGCAAATGTCAGCCCGCTGTGACAAGGAAGGGGCAAACTTCCTCGCGATTAACCTGGCCCATGATGTGGCGACCGGCCGGCGCGGCGTCGAGCAAGCCCGGGCCTATTACGCTGCGGCCATTAAGCGGTTCATGAGCACCAAACAGATGGATCCATACATGCAGCGGCTTCAGTTCGTCATGCCGCGGCAGGCAGCTGGCGATCCCGATCGCGCTGTCATCTGACGATCCGGTAATGGCCGGGCGGAGCAGTAAAGGTTCGCCCGGGCATCCGCTGCAGCGATCAAGGACCGGATGTTCGCCATGATCGCCAACTGGCGCACGCGCGAACGTAGAGAGTTCTCCTCGACGAGGGGCACCCGATTGCAGCTGTCCAACTGTGCAACGTCGCGACCATCTCACCGAATCAGGAAGACCAAGGAAACGGAAAATGACTGGCAATGATCTCACTCCGGAAGAACGGCGTAATCGGGGCACCTATCTCGCGAAGGACGAGATGCCTGGCTATCCTCGTGACAAGACAGCGATCCTGATCATCGATCCGGTGAACGACTTCCTCTCCGAGGGCGGAGCGGCCTGGGAGCTTACCAAGGCGACGGTCGAGCATAACGACGTGGTCAAGCATCTTCGCGAGTTGATAGATGGCGCACACGAACGCGGCATCCCGCTGCTCTTTGGGCCGATGGCTTTTACTGAAGAGGACTATGCCGAGCATGCGCTTCAGAAGCGCAGCGGCATCAACCGCATCATGTACGAGAAGAAGATGTTCCTGGCTGGAACCTGGGGCGCCGACTTTCACCCAGATCTCCAGCCCTCAGCCGGCGACATCATTCTCGAGCCGCACAAAACGACCGACGTGTTCATGAGCGATCTGCCTGAGCAACTGGAAGGGCTCGGGATCACTCACCTGGTGATCGCGGGGATGGCAGCCAATCTGTGCTGCGAGTCCACCGGTCGTCACGCGGTTGAGCGCGGCTTCGACGTTACCTACTTGTCGGACGCCATAGGGTCAGAAAGCATGCCCTCGTACGAGGCAGCGATCCGGCTCAACTATCCACTTCTCGGCAACGCGGTGATCACGGTCGAAGAATTCTATCGTGCCTTCGATGGCCTGGAAACTGTCGGAATCATCGTACATGAAGGCGATGTCGTGCGCGGATCGGATCATGGCGAAATCGGCGCCGTGCAAGAGGTGCTAGCCGCCACGGGCGAGAACGACGCCTGCCTTCTAGTGCCGCAAGGCCTCATCTTCACCTCCGATAATTACATCCCCATGGAAGCCGTCGTTCAACGGTCAGGCCGGGATGTTTACGTCAACCTGCCTAAGCTCGTCGCCAGCAAGATGCCGTGGGACAAGCCGCCAACCGTGGCCGACCGCGCAGCGAAGAATGGCCCACCCGCCGCCTCCGTTGACAAGCTCTACCGCACTTACGAACCAACTGGCGGAGCAAGCGAGTCGAGGCGTGATCCGACGTCCGACCCCGCGCTTGGGCGGCGGTGAAGCGCGACCACGCGCAACACGCCGCGCGCCTTGAGCACGCCTGCTAGAGCCCAATCGTTTCTCGCGTCAGGACTTAGCCTCATCATCATTTGCCAAGTGATGAGGAGCGTACCTTAGCAACGCGTAAGTGCGGCTTGGCTAACATCAACGTGTATTTTCGCGTGCACGGCAAACTCACGAGCCGTTTTCAAATCCGCTGACTTCAAGGTCAGGGTTGCCCAACCAACGACCCGCTGTGCATGGCTCGGCAGCGTCGGGAAAGTGTTGTTGCCGGGCTGCCACGCAACGATTTTCGACTGGAAGATTGCCCACCTGGCCGCCGGATCTTCCCAACTGCCGCCAAGCAGGTCGCGGGCGGCGCAGCTGTTTGCTGCAGGTACCGCCAAAGCTGCGCTGCCCTTTCGCCCCGGCAGCAGTCCAACCGCATTGGCTCCTGAGACCATCCCGTCTCGATCGATGTCGCCATAGCCTGGTCCGGTAGGGCCGACGACAAGATTGCGCGTAGCTTCGGCATGGCGCTTGGCTTCCGCCAAGTTCGAAGCGCCACGCCACGCCACGACCTCTGCTGCAATCTGATTGAGCCGCTCGCGAGCCGATTGTGCAGGTGGGTCAGACGGCGCGCGAGGGGCCACCTCGGATGAACCTCGGCCCAACTGATTTTCCGTTGCTGGAAGCATGGGTTCCTCGAGGCGCCTGCAGCAGGCAGACAGCGCCACGATGATGAGCACGATTGGTTTCCGGAGTTTCATGCTCAATCAACGCGCGACTACGAGGTCCGAGCCTAGATCGCCTACAAACTTTGCAAGGGTACTGCGCGT
Source organism: Pseudomonadota bacterium (assembly GCA_030855425.1). The sequence continues at coordinate 357 of JALYRH010000017.1, read as the reverse complement.
CTATACGGTCGCCGAGGACATCATCGCCTACACCCAAGAAGCACGTTCAATCATGGCTATATCCATTTTGCGCCCATAACGGTCGGACTAGAAGGCAGCGCAAATGCCCAAATGCGGTCGTTCGTGCAAAGTGGGGGAGGAAGCGGCCGCTTTGCGCTCCTTGGCCGACGCCTGCGCATAATTGAAGAAATGCCGATGCGGACTGGCCGGGCGGTTCTGCCGATTTGCCTCATCGCGATCGCTTCTGCGCTCGAACTTACGGCGGCGCGGCATCCTGACGCCCCGGTCGGCCTCGCGCCCGTGCACATCGACGCCGCGGACCTGCTGTCAGTGGTGGTCTAGTCAGTCCGGCCGCGG
>JALYRH010000091.1 GCA_030855425.1 Pseudomonadota bacterium | reverse complement strand
AAGCGGTAAACTCCGCGCCGCGCCCCAGTCGCATCGCGTCGCCGAATGCCGCCTGCGCCGCCGTATAATCCGCCATCCGCCACGCCGCGAGGCCGCTCACCCATGCCGCTTGCGCGCCCCACTCGCCGATCGCGCCGGCGCGGCCCTGGTCGGCGACGCGGCGTACGTCGGCATCGCGGCCCCGCACATAATGGATGAAGGCGACCCGCTGCGACGCTTCGGCCCGCGCTTCGTAGGACAGATAAGGCAGTTGCGCGACCAGCAGCGCTTCGGCGCTCGCGGCATCGTCGATCTTGATCAGCGGATCGAGCGCGAGCCGCAGCGCATCGGCGGCTGGCTCACCGCTCACCGGTGGCGCTCTCCCGCGGCGCGGCGCGGTTGGCAGTCCGACCGTCCGGCGGGGCACGATGATCGTCGGCGGCTCGACCGCGCCGCGGGTCCTCGCCAGGCGCTGCAATTGCTCGGCCTGGGGGAGGTCAGGGGCCTCGGCGAGGAGGTCAAGGATCGCGCCAAGCTCGGTGCGCGGGCCGGTTCGGGCCGTGTAATATTCGGCCTTGGCGACCGCTGTGAGCGGACCCGCGGGGAGTGCATTGATCCCCGCCGCGACGCCGACCCAATCCTCGGCGCGGATCGCGTCGAACAGCTGACGCCAATCTCTCGGGATCGGACGCGCCGCGACGGGCGGGAGCAGCGGCGCGACGCCAGTTGCAGGCGGCTCGATGGGGAACGGCTTGGCCTTCACCGGCTCGGTCTTGATCGGCTCGGCCGCGATCGGCGCGAGGGGATCCGACTGCGCGAGCGCGGGCGAAGCCGTCGTCGCCGCCAGCAGGATCAGGAGCGCGCGCTTCATCAGCCTTCCTCGCTCATCAATAACAACAAATCCTTCCACGCCAGCGCCTTGTCCGACGGCCGCTGGAGTAGCCAGCGCGGGTGGAAGGTGGCGACGCTGCGCACACCCTCGATGCGGTGGACCTTGCCGCGTGCGCTGGCCAGCGGCTGACCGGTCAGGGCGCGCGCCGGAGCATCGCCGAACAACAACAAGCGTTCGGGCCTGGCGAGGCGAATATGGTCACGAGCAATTTGAGCGCAGCGCTCGAGCTCGCTGCCGTCGAGCCGCGCGCCCGGCGCATGGAAACAAGCCAGCGTCGCAAGATAGGCTGCGTCGGGCGATATCCCGATCGCCGCCAGCATACGCTGCGCCAGCACCCACGATTCGCCCGCGAGCGGGCGGCCCTCGGCCGATTCCTGCACAGATGGGAAGTCGGCCATCAGCATCAGCGGCGCGGCTTCGGCGCCGTGGGGAAGAACGCGCTTCGCCCCGGCGCGGTCGAGTGGCAGCCCCGGTTCGACCTCGAGCCAGGCGCGAAATGCGGTGAGGTCGCTCGGGGCCGCGCTTGCGATCGCCGCTACGGCAGGCGGCGTTGGCGCCACGGGTGCCGCCGCGCGGCGCCAGTCGCGCGGGTTCTCGCCCACCGCGACATCGACTCCGGACAACAGCCACCAGTCAAGCGCCTGCGCCGCGCGCGAGCGGTCGATCTCGGCCTTGATCAAGTCGGTCCCACCCATTTCCCTTCCATCGACCAAGGTTGACGGCGCGGTCAAGGAATTGGCAGGGCGGTGCGGTCGAATTGATGTCAGTGTGCGACGAGGGGAATCGAATGAGCGACCGCGAGTCGATGGAGTATGATGTCGTTATCGTCGGCGCCGGCGTTGCCGGGCTCAGCGCTGCGATCCGCCTCAAGCAACTCGGCGCCGAACAGGGCCGCGAGATCGGCGTTTGCGTGCTTGAAAAGGGCAGCGAAATCGGCGCGCACATCCTGTCGGGCGCGGTGATCGACCCGCGCGCGCTCGACGAACTCATCCCCGAGTGGCGCGAAAAGGGCTCGCCGCTGACCGTTCCGGTGACCGACAACCTTCACTGGGTTTTGTCGAAAAAAGGCAAATTCTCGCTCCCGCACCTGCTGATGCCGCCGTTCATGAACAATAAGGGCACGTTCAGCGCGAGCCTTGGCAATCTGACGCGTTGGCTCGGTGCGCAGGCCGAAGAGCTCGGTGTCGAGATCTTCCCCGGCTTCGCGGCGGCCGAAGTGCTGTTCAACGACGATGGCTCGGTGCGCGGCGTGGCGACGGGCGACATGGGGGTCGCGCGCGATGGCACGCACCGTGGCGACTATCAGCCAGGGATGGAATTGCACGCTCGCTACACCCTCTTGGCGGAAGGCGCGCGCGGGCATCTGACCAAGGAACTGGCGCGCATCTTTGACCTGCGCAAGGATTCGGGACCGCAAGTATATGGTATCGGGATCAAGGAGTTGTGGGACGTTCCTGCCGATCAGCATAAGCCAGGCCGAGTGATCCACACCCAGGGCTGGCCGCTCGACGATGCGTGGGGCGGAGGATTTCTTTACCATCAGGACAATGGCCAGGTCGCCTTGGGGTTCGTCGTCGCGCTCGACTACAGGAACCCCTATCTGTCGCCATTCGAGGAATTCCAGCGCTGGAAATTGCACCCCGCGATCCGCGCCGAGATCGAGGGCGGCAAGCGCGTGTCCTACGGCAGCCGCGCGATCAACGAGGGGGGTTGGCAGGCGATTCCGAAGCTCGCTTTCCCGGGCGGAGCGCTGATCGGATGCGCCGCGGGGTTCGTCAACGTGCCGCGCATCAAGGGAAGTCACACCGCGATGAAATCGGCGATGCTCGCCGCCGAAGCCGCGTTCGAAGCAATCGGCGCCGATCGTCGCCACGACACGCTCGATACTTACGAGCCGGCGCTGCGGTCGAGCTGGATCGCCGACGAGCTGAAGATCGTCCGAAATGCGCAACCGGCGATCGCCAAATGGGGCGGGACGTTGGGGACGATGTTCGCCGGGTTCGACATGTGGCTCAACTATCTCAGATTGCGCACGCCGTGGACGTTGAAGCACCATTCCGACCATGAGGCGATCGGTCGCAAGGAGCATTTCCATCCGATCGTCTATCCAAAACCCGACGGCAAACTGACCTTCGACCGTCTGTCCTCGGTCTTCCTGTCGAACACCAATCATGAGGAAGATCAGCCGGTCCACCTCACGCTGAAGGATGCCGCGGTGCCGATCACGGTCAACCTCGCGCTCTACGACAGTCCCGAAACGCGCTATTGTCCGGCCGGGGTGTACGAGATCGTCGAGGAGGCCGGTTCAGCGCGGCTTCAGATCAATGCGCAGAACTGTGTCCACTGCAAGACATGTGACATCAAGGACCCGACCCAGAACATCAACTGGGTCGTTCCCGAGGGCGGTGGAGGACCCAATTATCCCAACATGTAGTCGCCTGGCCGCCGCCGCTGTATTGCTCGCTTTGCCGCTTGCGCCCGCTTCGGCGAGCGAGGTGGTCCGCGTCGCATCCTCGACCGACCTGTTCATCGAAGCGCGCACCGCCGACGCGATTGGTGATCAGGCGCGTGCGGCGCGATTGTTCGCCGCGCTCGCCGAGCGCGACCCCGCCAATCGCGACATCGCGCGCCGCGCGGTCAGCACCGCGATCGAGGCCAGCGATACCGCGCTCGCTCTGTCGGTGGCGCAGCGCATGGCGCCTGACGCGCTCGGGCTCGACGGGCGACTGCTGCTCGTCGCCGATTTGCTGCGCCGGGGGCGCGCCAGTGATGCGCTCGGTCTGATCAACGAGCGCACGCCGGACAGCGACGGTGGCTTCATCGCGCCCTTGCTGCGCGGGTGGGCCGAGCAGCAGGCGCGAATCGACGGCAGCGCGCGGCTCGCCAACATCGCCAGCGACAGTCTGCTTGCGCCATTCGCCGCCGAACAGCGCGCGGCGATGCTGCTGAACAGCAAGCGCTTCGCCGACGCCGCACCGTTTATCGAACAGGCTATCGCGGGCGCCGGCAGCCGAGAAATCCGGTTGCGGCTCGGCTTTGCCGCCTTGCTTGCCCAGGCCGGCGAGCGCGAGCGCGCGACAGCGCTGCTGGTCGGCGACGATCCCGCGCTCCGCTTGCTCGACCTCAAGCGCCCGCAGCGCGGGATCGCGATCGACGGGCCCGCCGCCGGCCTGTCCGAACTGCTGATCGGGATCGCCGTCGGACTGTCGCGCGGCGACGACCGCGCGCTGCCGCTGAGTCTCGCGCAGATTGCCCGCCACGCCGCGCCGGAAAGCAGTGAAGCCAATCTGCTCACTGCGCTATTCCTTGAACGGCAGGGGCGCGAGGCGGACGCGCTGGCCGTCCTGGCGCGCGTGCCCGCCGACGATCCGTTCGCCGAGGATGCGCTCGACGCCTCGGCCCGGCTGCTGCTGGCCGAACAGCGTGGCCCCGAAGCCCTCGTTCTCGCCCAGCGCCGCGCTGGCCGCCGCGAGGCCAATGCGGGCGATCTTGCCAGGCTCGGCAATGTCCTTGACGAGCTTGACCGCCACGACGAGGCCGCCGCCGCCTTTGCCCGCGCCGGCGACATCGCCGATCGCGCGCAAGCCGCGGATCGCTGGACCTATCGCCTGCTGGGCGCGGCACAACTCGATGAGGCCAAGCGCTGGCCCGAGGCGCGCGCCCAGCTCGCGCTCGGCTTGAAGGCCGCGCCCGACCAGCCGTTGCTGCTCAATTATCTGGGTTATAATTCGCTCGAGCGCGGCGAAAACCTGGTCGAGGCCGAGGCGATGATCCGCCGCGCGCTGGCGCTGCGTCCGAACGACCCGTCGATCATCGATTCGCTCGGCTGGGCGCTGTACAAGCGCGGGCGGCTTCCCGAAGCGGTCGAAATTCTCCAGAAAGCGAGCATCGCCGATCCCGCCCAGTCGGAAATCAACGAACATCTCGGCGATGCCTTGTTCCAGTCGGGACGGCGCTTCGAGGCGCGCTTCGCATGGCGCGCGGCGCTGGTCACCGCTGAGGAAGTGACTGAGCGCCAGCGGATCGAGGCCAAGATCGGCAACGGCCTGACCGAGGCGACGGCCGCGCCCTGATGATCATCGCCGAGCCGGCACCGGCCAAGCTCAACCTCGTGCTCCATGTCCGCGGACGCCTGCCCGACGGCCGCCATGCGATCGAGACATTATTCGCCTTCTGCACCGATGGCGACCGCGTCGAGGGACAGCCCGCTGATGCGCTGACGCTGGAATGCGCCGGACCGTTCGGGTCCGCAATAGAAGGCGACAATCTCGTCCTCGTCGCGGCGCGCGCGCTGCAAGTCGCGGCGCGAATCGAAACCGGAGCGGTACTGCGCCTGATCAAAAACTTGCCGGTCGCGTCGGGGATCGGCGGTGGGTCAGCTGACGCTGCGGCGACGTTGCGCCTCCTTACGCGGCTGTGGGAAATCGATCCGCGCCACGCCAGCGCGGTGGCACCCGGGCTCGGCGCCGACGTCCCCGCCTGTCTGCTCAGCATGACCGCGCGCGGCACCGGGGCGGGGGATGCGCTTGAACTGGTCGACGCGGATGTCGCGGGGGTTCCGGTGCTGTTGGTCAATCCGCTCGTCGGGCTGTCGACCCGCGCCGTGTTCGCCGGATGGGACGGAGTCGATCGCGGTCCGCTCTGCGGATGGCGCGATGGGCGCAACGACCTTGAAGCCGCGGCGCGTGCGCTGCTCCCCGCGATCGGCGAAATCGCCGACTGGCTCGGGCGACAACGCGGCGTCACGTTCGTGCGCATGTCGGGTAGCGGGGCGACCTGCTTCGCCTTGTTCGACGACGAGCGCGCGCGCGATTCCGCCGCCAAGGAATGCCCCTCGTCATGGTGGCATCTCGCCAGTCACTTGCGCTAAGGCGCCGCTTCATGACCCGCCCGATCCTTACCGCCGCTGCGATGCGCGCCGCCGAGCAGGCCGTAATCACCGCCGGGACCAGCCACGACGCGCTAGTCGAGCGCGCCGGCGCCGCGCTCGCCGCAGCGGTGCGCCGCTTCGTCGGCCCGCGCGAGACGCTGGTGCTGTGCGGCCCCGGCAATAATGGGGCCGACGGCCGGGTGGCGGCGAGGCACCTCGGCGCAACAGGCTATACCGTGCGGGTCGCGACACTCGATACGCTGGCCGATACCAATCCCGCGCCGATCCTGATCGATTGCCTGTTCGGGACCGGGCTTGACCGTGGTCTTGATCAAGCCGTTTCGACGCGCCTTCGTGAGCTTGCCGGAGCCGCTTTCGTGACTATCGCCTGCGATCTGCCGAGTGGCGTGTCGAGCGACGATGGCGCGCTCTTGTCGCCGGTCCCGGTGGCCGACCTGACAGTGACCTTCGGCGCGCTCAAGCCGGCCCACCAGCTGATGCCCGCGATGGCCCGCATGGGGCGCGTGGTGATCGCCGATATTGGCGTCAAGACGGCAAGCGACTGGCTCGAAATCGGCGTGCCCCAGCTTCCTCCGCTCGACCCTGCCGGGCATAAATACGACCGCGGGCTGGTGCATTGCCTGGCCGGAAAGATGCCCGGCGCGATCGCGTTGGCGGCGCGTGCGGCGGCGGCGGCGGGCGCGGGCTATGTCCGCGTCTCGACCAGCCTCGCGATCGACAATCTGCCCTCGGCGATCGTCCAGACCGACACCGCGCAAGTCCACGATCCACGGGTTGGAGCGATATTGGTTGGACCGGGAATGGGCGACATCCCGCAGATATTGACGCTCGCACTGACCGCAACCCGCCCGGTGGTGATCGACGCCGACGCAATTGCCGCGGTCGGCGACCCCGCGCGGCTGGTCGGGCATGACGCCATTGTCACCCCGCACGAAGGTGAATTCGTCAAATTGTTCGGCGAACTCCCCGGCAGCAAGCCCGAGCGTGCGCTCGCCGCCGCCAAGGCGAGCCGGTCGGTCATCGTCTACAAGGGCGCCGATACGCTCGTCGCCTCGCCCGACGGCCGGATCGGCTTCGCGCCGCCGTCGCCCGCCTGGCTGGCGAGCGCCGGCACCGGCGATGTCCTGTCGGGGATCATCGCCGCGCTGCGCGCGCGCGGGATGGCGG
>JALYRH010000090.1 GCA_030855425.1 Pseudomonadota bacterium | reverse complement strand
CGCGTCTTCCCGCTCTATTCGCCGGCGATCGATTCGATCGAGGTGGTTCGCCGCGGTGCGGTCCGCCGTGCCAAGCTTTATTATCTGCGCGGTCGTCGCGGCAAATCGGCGCGTATCGCCGAACGCCGCGATCCGCGTCCGGCCAAGGCCAAGACGACCGACGCCTAAGGCTTGCAAATCCGCCGTGAGGCGCGATGAAAGGGCGTCCGGTCTTCCGGGCGCCCTTTTTGCATCCCCGAAAGGTGTTCTCTTGCGTCACTTTGCCCTGCTCGCCGGAATCGCGCTCATCCTCATGCCCGCCGCTGTCGCCGCCCAAGTCCCGGCGCAATCTCAGCGCCTCACGCTTGAGCGGGTGTTCGCCAGCCCGGCACTCACCGGCGCCGTCCCGCGCTCGGTCAAGCTGTCGCCCGACGGCAAGCTCGTCACGCTGCTGCGCAATCGATCCGACGACCTCGAACGCTACGACCTATGGGCGATCGATCCCCTCACTGGCGCCTCGCGGATGCTGGTCGATAGTAAGAAATTCGCCACCGGGGCGACGTTGAGCGAAGCCGAGCGAATGCAGCGCGAACGCGCGCGTATCGCCAATCTGACCGGGATCGTCGCTTACGACTGGGCGCCCGATGGCAAGAGCATCGTCGTGCCCTTGGACGGCGATATCTACCTTGCCGACCTCGCCGGCAATGTGAAGCGGCTGACCAACACCAAGGGATCCGAACTCAACGCCACCGCGAGCGCGAAAAGCCGCTACGTGTCGTTTGTGCGCGATAACGAGCTCTATGCGCTCGACATCGCGACCGGCCGCGAGCGCAAGCTGACCAGCGGCGCATCGGACACGGTCAGCTGGGGCCTCGCCGAATTCATCGCTCAGGAAGAGCTGGGGCGGACCAAGGGCCATTGGTGGGCGCCCAATGACAGCCGTATCGCGGTCGCGCGGGTCGACGACAGCAAGGTCGAAGTCGCCACCCGCGCCGCGATCGGCGCCGACAAGACGACCACCTTCGAGCAACGCTATCCGCGCGCCGGCACCGCCAATTCGGTGGTCGACCTCTATTTGATGAACCCCGATGGCAGCGGCCGGGTAAAGGCGGACCTTGGCACCAATTCGGACGTCTATCTTGCTCGCGTAGACTGGCTGCCCGATTCGAGTGGACTCATCGTCCAGCGCCAGAGCCGCGACCAGAAGCGTCTCGACGTGCTCCGCATCGATGCCAAGTCCGGCGCGTCGCAACTGCTGTTCAGCGACACGTCGGACATCTGGATAAATCTGTCGGACGATCTCAAGCCGCTCAAGGACGGCTCGATCCTGTTTTCGTCAGAGCGCTCGGGCTATCGTCAGCTGTACCGCTGGACCAAGGGCGGGATCAGCCCGCTGACCACCGGCAAGTGGGTGGTCAACGGTGTTGCCGGGATCGACGAGAGCGCGGGGCGGCTTTACTTCACTGCCTACAAGGACAGCACCACCGAGAATCATCTCTACGCGCTCGATTATCGTAACGCGGGCGCCGAACCGGCGCTGCTGACGCGCCCGGGGACCAACAATGGCGTATCGATGGACCCGACCGGCAAGCTCGCGCTCGTCTCGACCAGCGCGCCGGGTCAACCGTCGCAGGTGTGGCTCGCCAACGGGCAGGGCCAGCGGCTGGCGTGGATCGAGGAAAATAAGGTCGCGGGCGATCACCCCTACGCGCCGTTCATCGCCGCCGATGCGACACCGCAATTCGGCCGACTGACCGCCGCCGACGGCACGACCCAGCTCGATTACCGGCTGATCCTGCCCAAACTCGCGCCGGGGCAGCGCGCTCCGGTGCTGGTTACCGTCTATGGCGGGCCGCAGGCGCATGACGTCACCAACGGATTCGTGTCGCCGCTCGATCAATTTCTCGTGCAGCAGGGCTGGGCGCTGTTCCGGGTCGGTGGCCGGGGGCAGGAAGGGCGCGGTACCGCCTTCCAGAAACCCGCTTATCGCGCGCTCGGCGGGGTCGAAGTCGCCGACCAGCTCGCCGGGCTCGCCTGGCTCAAGCAGCAACCGTTCGCCGATCCAACCAAGATCGCGGTCTATGGCCACAGCTATGGCGGCTACATGGTGCTCAAATTGCTCCAGGCCGCGCCGGGCGCTTATGCCGCGGGGGTCGCCGGCGCGCCGGTCACCCGCTGGGACCTCTACGACACGCATTACAGCGAACATTATATGGGCGACCCGCGCAATCTTCGCGCCGCCTACGACAAGTCCGACGCGCTTCGGGACAGCGCGAAAATCACGGACCCCCTGCTGATCTATCACGGCATGTCCGACGACAATGTCCTGTTCCAGAATTCGACCGAGCTGATGGCCAAGCTGCAGGAGGAAAAGGTGCAGTTCGAGACGATGGTCTATCCGGGCAAGGGACACAGCATCTCGGGGACCAACATTTCGGTCCACCTGTGGAGCACGATCCTCAATTTCCTCGAGCGGCGCGGAATCGGCAGCGGCGCGCGGTGACAAGCAGGGGCGCGTTGACAAGTGAGGGCGGCGCCACCACTTCGCCCCCACACTCCAGCTAAGGAATTATGATGGGCTATCGGATGGTCGTGGTCGGCGCCACGGGCAACGTCGGGCGCGAGATTTTGAATGTGCTCGCCGAACGCCAATTCCCCGCCGACGAGGTCGCTGCGGTGGCCAGCCCGCGCTCGACGGGCGACATCATCGATTTCGGCGATTCGGGCAAGGAACTCAAGGTCCAGAATATCGAGCATTTCGATTTCGAGGGCTGGGACATCGCCCTGTTCGCGGTCGGTTCGGAAGTCAGCCGGGTTCATGCCCCGCGCGCTGCCGCGGCGGGCTGCACCGTGATCGACAACAGCTCATGTTTCCGCATGGACCCCGACGTTCCGTTGATCGTGCCCGAGGTCAATCCCGAGGCGATCGACGGCTATCGCGCCAAGAACATCATCGCCAACCCCAATTGCTCGACCGCGCAGATGGTGGTCGCGTTGAAGCCGCTCCACGATGCCGCGACGATCAAGCGCGTCGTGGTCGCGACCTATCAATCGGTGTCGGGCGCGGGCAAGGCGGGGATGGACGAACTGTTCGAACAGAGCCGCAACATCTTCGTCGGCGACGCCAATTCCCCGGTCAAATTCACCAAGCAGATCGCGTTCAACGTCATCCCCCACATCGACGAATTTCTCGACGACGGATCGACCAAGGAAGAATGGAAGATGGTGGTCGAAACCAAGAAGATCCTCGGCGCGCGCATCAAGGTCAGCGCGACCTGCGTTCGCGTTCCGGTGTTCGTCGGGCACAGCGAGGCGATCAACATCGAGTTCGAGGACGAAATCTCGGCCGAACAGGCGCAATCGATCCTGCGCGAATCCCCCGGCGTGATGCTGGTCGATAAGCGCGAGGACGGCGGCTACGTCACCCCGGTCGAATGCGTCGGCGATTATGCCACCTTTGTGTCGCGCGTGCGCGAAGACCCAACGGTCGATAACGGTCTCAACATCTGGGTGGTCAGCGACAATCTCCGCAAGGGCGCCGCGCTCAATGCCGTCCAGATCGCCGAACTGCTCGGCCGCCGCCACTTGCAGAAGGCGGCCTAGGGTGTAGCGTCGGCTCTTCCAACAGGGAGGTTGTGATGCGCAATGGTTTGACGATCGCGATGCTCGCGCTGGCGCTTGGCGGGTGCGACTTCAGGACCGCGGTGACCGCCGACAATGGCTCGGTCACCGCGGCCAGTCTGACGCCGCCGACCGCTGCCGAGGCCGACAAGATCGTCAGCGAGGCCTATGCCGCCTTCACCAGCGGCGATGCGATCGCGATGATGGGCCATTACGCTCCGGGGGCGACGGTCATCGACGCCGCGAACAATGCCCCGAGCAGCGACCGCGCGACGATCACCAAATGGTCCGCCAACTTCGCCGCGATGAAGCCCTCGGACCTAGTTACCGACCCGCGCACGGTGCAGGTGCTCGATGCCGACACGATCGTCTCGTCGGGGATGGCCGCCTTCCTCGCCGACGTCGGTGGCAATCGCCGCCGCGTCTCGGTGCGCTACACCCATGTCTTCCAGCGTCAGCCCGACGGCCGCTGGCTGATTGTCGCCGAGCATAACAGCATTCCCCCGCAGCCGGTCGCGCTGGGGCTGTGACCGCGCGGCGAAGCTCGGCAATGCTCCTGGCGGCGCTGGGCTTGTCGGCGCCCGCCACGACGGCGGGCTGATCGATCACCGCCGCGATTGCATTGTTGGACTTGGTTTGCCATCGACTGGGGATGCGATTGCTCGACATCCTCGCCTGTTATCCTCCGCGTCGCTACTCTCATGGTGAGAGCGAACATTGTGAACATTCGGCGCGATGAGCGACGTTTCGACTCACCGCTGGAGCGCGTCGGACGGCGTCGGTCTGGCCTGGCGCGAGATTGGCGCAGGGCGGCCCGTGGTGCTCGTCCACGGCCTCTTCTCGGACGCCAATATCAACTGGATCAAATTCGGCCATGCCGCCAGGCTCGCCGCCGCCGGTTGCCGAGTGATCATGCCCGACCTTCGTGCGCACGGCCTCAGCGACAAGTCGCATGACCCGGCCAGCTACCCCGACGGCATCCTCGGCCGCGACCTCGAAGAATTGGTCGCCCACCTCGCCCTCGCCGAATATGATCTAGGCGGTTTTTCGCTTGGCGCGAGGACGACGGTGCAGGCGGTGGGGGAGGGGCTCAGCCCGCGCCGCGCGATCCTTGCCGGTATGGGGCTTGAAGGTCTTGCCGGCTGGCACGGCCGAATGCATTTCTTCGTCGATGCGATCGCCGGCTTCGACACCGCCACCCGCGGCGACAAGCATTGGCTCGCGATCCAGTTCATGAAGACGATGAAGGTCGACCGCGTCGCCGCCAACCTGCTGCTGCCGACCTTCAGCGACGCTCACCCCGAATGGCTCGCTGCCTTCACCATGGACACGCTCGTCCTGTGTGGAACCGAGGATCATGACAATGGATCGGCGCAGGCGCTTGCCGACGCGCTCCCGCAGGCGACCGTGGCCGCCGTCCCCGGAACGCATATGAGCAGCGTCACCAAGCCCGAATTCGGAGCAGCGATCGTCGCCTTCCTCGCACGACCTTGACTAGCGCCCCGGCTCCGGGGCACTCCCACCGCACGTCAATGTAATGTCGTTCAGTATCAGGAGGCGCCGCCCGTGAAGAAACTTGCCATCTCCGTCTCGCTCGCCGCGCTTGCGATGGCCGGCTGCGCCACCGTGCCGCCGCCGGTCATGGCGGTCGAGGCGCCTGCCGCCGAAGCCATGGCCGGCGAACCCGTTGTCGCCGCGCAACTTACGCCTGAGGCCGCCGACGCGTTCATCGCCGCGGCCGAGAAAGACCTGTTCGATTATTCGGTCGAGTCGAGCCAGGTGAATTGGGTCAATGCGACCTACATCACCGAAGATACCGACGCGATGGCGGCGCGCATCAACTCGATCGGCACCGAAAAGTCCGTCAAATATGCGCTCGAGGCGGCCAAATATGCTGCCGTCCCGGGACTGTCGCCCGACACCAAGCGCAAGCTCGACATCTTGCGCAACGGCATCGTCTTGCCCGCGCCGACCACTCCGGGCGCGGCAACCGAACTCAACACGATCGCCACCAAGCTCCAGTCGCAATATGGCAAGGGCAAGGGCACGCTCAACGGCAAGCCGATCTCGGGCAGCGACATCGAGGCCGAGATGGGCAATATCGAGCGCACGCCCGCCGAACTCGCCGAGATGTGGGCGAGCTGGCACAATAATGTCGGCGCCCCGATGAAGGGCGATTATGTCCGCATGGTCGGCATCGCCAATCAGGGCGCCAAGGAATTGGGCTTTAGCGACGTCGGCGCGATGTGGCGCTCGGGCTATGACATGCCGCCCGCGCAATTCGCCGAGGAGACCGAGCGGCTGTGGCAGGAAGTGAAGCCGCTTTACATGGCGCTCCACACTTATGTTCGCACTCAGCTCAATAAGAAGCATGGCAATGCCATTCAACCGGCGACCGGACCGATCCGCGCCGACCTGCTCGGCAATATGTGGGCGCAGGAATGGGGCAATATCTATCCTCTCGTCGCCCCGCGCGGCGCGGGTAATGTCGGTTATGACCTGACCACCCTGATCGAGCAGAAGAAGCTCAATCCGGTCGAAATGGTGAAGATCGGTGAAGGCTTCTTTTCATCGCTCGGTTTCGCCCCGTTGCCGGCGACCTTTTACAGCCGGTCGATGTTCACCAAACCCGCGGACCGCGAAGTCGTGTGCCATGCGTCGGCCTGGAATCTCGACAATAAGGACGATCTGCGGATCAAGATGTGCATCAAACCAAACGGCGACGACTTCGTCACCATTCACCATGAGCTTGGCCACAATTACTATCAGCGCGCCTACAACGACCAACCCTACCTTTATCTGAACGGCGCCAACGACGGCTTCCACGAAGCGATCGGCGACGCGGTCGCGCTGTCGATCACGCCCGAATATCTGGTGCAGATCGGGATGCTCCCGCGCAGCCGCGTGCCAAGCGCGGACAAGGATATCGGCCTCCTGCTCCGCCAGGCGATGGACAAGGTCGCCTTCCTGCCGTTCGGCCTGCTCGTCGACCGCTACCGGTGGGGGATATTCGATGGCTCGATCAGCCCGGCCGAATATAACACTAGCTGGACCAAGCTGCGCACCGATTATCAGGGCATCGTCCCGCCGGTCGATCGGCCCGCCGACGCGTTCGATGCCGGGGCCAAGTTCCACATCCCTGGCAACACGCCCTACACGCGCTATTTCCTGGCGCGGATCCTCCAGTTCCAATTCTACAAGGCGGCGTGCGATCAGGCCGGCTGGACCGGGCCGCTCCACCGCTGCAGCTTCTACGGCAACAAGCAGGTCGGACAGAAGCTCGATGCGATGCTGCAACTCGGCGCGTCGAAGCCGTGGCCCGACGCGCTCGAGGCCTTTACC
>JALYRH010000016.1:12939-22705 GCA_030855425.1 Pseudomonadota bacterium | reverse complement strand
ATGCTCGCCATCCCGGCGCGCGTCGCGGGCGTGGGGGCGCTGACGGTGGTCACCCCGCCGCGCGCCGGCGGGGGACTCGATCCGGCGATCGCGCTGGCCGCAGAGCTTTGCGGGATCGAATATATCGGGACCGTCGGCGGAGCGCAGGCGATCGCCGCGCTGGCCTATGGCGCCGGCGACATCGGCCCGGTCGCTCGCATCTGCGGTCCCGGCAATGCGTGGGTGGCGGCCGCCAAGGCGCTCGTCGCGGCGACCCCCGGCGGCCCCGGCATCGATCTTCCCGCCGGGCCGTCCGAACTGATGGTCATCGCCGACGACAGCGCCGACCCGGCAGTCGTCGCCGCCGACCTGCTCAGCCAGGCCGAGCACGATGTCGACGCACAGGTACTGTTGGTGACGCCGAGCGCGGCGCTGATCGAGGCGGTGGCGCGCGAAATTGCGGCGCGAGCGGCCGGCGGCGGTTTCGCTCCGGCGCGTGCGATTCTGTGCGCCGGCCTCGACGAAGCGGTGACCATCGCCAACGCCTATGCGCCCGAGCATCTCAGCCTCGCCACCGACCGGGCCGACGCGCTGGTGCCGGCAATCATGAATGCCGGGGCGATTTTCGCTGGGCATGGCGCGGCGGAAACGTTTGGCGATTATCTCGCCGGATCAAGCCATGTCCTGCCGACCGACGGCGCCGCGCGATACACCGGCGGGGTGTCGGTGCTGACCTTCATGAAGGCGATCACGGTCCAGCGGGTCACCGCCGATGCCGCGCGCGCGGTTGCCGCCCCAGCCGCCGCGCTGGCCCGGCTCGAGGGACTAGAGGCGCATGCGCTGGCTGCGGAAGCGCGGGCGTGAGTCTCGCCGCGCGCCTTGCCCGGCCGGAGATCCTCGCGCTGCCGCCGGTCGATATCGCCGGAGCGCCACTGGCCGGAACGGTGCGGCTCGATGCCAACGAAAATCCCTATCCGGCGCTGGTCGCGGGAGAGGCGGGCATCAACCGCTATCCCGAGCCGCAGCCGGCGGCGCTGCGCCAGCGCCTCGCCGATCTCTATGGTGTCGCGGCCGCCAGCCTGTGGGCCACGCGCGGCAGCGACGATGCGATCGACCTGCTGATCCGCGCCTTTTGCCGCCCCGGGATCGATTCGGTGGCGATCGTCGAGCCGACCTTTTCGGCCTACGCCCAATTCGCCCGGGTCCAGGGGGCGAAGGTAGTGGCTGCCCGGCTGACCGAAGATTTCACCTTCGATGCCGACGCGGTGCTCGCCGCCGTCGGACAGCCCAAACTGCTGTTCCTGTGCACCCCCAACAACCCGACCGGCAGCGCGGTGGACCCGGCCGACGTACGCCGCATCGCCGCCGCTTTGCCCAACACGTTGGTCATCGCCGACGAGGCTTATGCCGAATTCTCGAGCCAGCCGAGTCTTGCACCCGAGGCCGGACAGATCGCCAACCTCGTCGTGCTGCGGACGCTGTCGAAAGCCTATGGGCTGGCCGGCGCGCGGATCGGTTGTGCCATCGCCGCGCCGGACATCGTCGAGATGCTCGCGCGAGTTTCCCCGCCCTACCCGCTGCCGTCGCCGTCGATCGCCGCCGCGTTGACCGCGCTCGGACCCGAGCGAATGCCGGTTCATGCAGAGCGGGTGGCACAGCTGATGGCCGCTCGCGACCGGCTCGCCAGGCAGCTCGGAGGCGTCGCGGAAATCGAGCGAGTGCGCGCCGGGGGCAATTTCCTGTTCCTCGAGGTCGCCGACCCCGCCGGCCTCGCCCGCCGCCTCGCCGCCGCCGCGGTGCGGGTGCGCTTCCGGGCCAATGCCGCGCCGGGCGGGGTTCGCGTCACCGTCGGCACCGAGGCCGAGAATGCGGCGCTGCTGGCGGTGTTCGGCATCGCCGCCTCCGCCAAACCGAGCCGCCGCGCCGACATCATCCGCGACACCAAGGAAACCAGGATCGCGCTCAGCCTTGACCTCGACCGCGCCGAGCCGCGACGGATCGACAGCGGCATTCCGTTCTACGACCATATGCTCGATCAGGTCGCGGCGCATGGCGGGTTCAGCCTGACCCTGGCCTGCTCGGGCGACCTCGCCATCGACCCGCACCACAGCATAGAGGATGTCGCCATCGCGCTCGGCCAGGGGGTGCGCGAGGCGCTCGGCGACAAGCGCGGCATCGGCCGGTTCGGCTTCGCGCTGCCGATGGACGAGACCTCGGCTGAGGTCCTGATCGACCTGTCGGGACGCCCCTTCGCCAAGTTCGAGGGCAACTTCGCCTCGCCTGCGGTCGGCGGCTTGCCGACTGAAATGGTGCCGCACATCTTCCGCAGCATCGCCGACAGCCTCGGCGCCGCGATCCACGTCCGCGTCGTGGGCGATAACGATCATCACAAGGTAGAAGCCTGCTTCAAGGCGTTCGGCCGTGCCCTGCGCGCGGGACTGGCCGTCGACGGCGGCCGCGACGCACTGCCGTCGACCAAAGGCATGCTGTGACCCGGCTGGCGATCCTCGACCTCGGCTACGGCAACACCGACTCGATCCGCCTCGCGTTCGCGCGTCTCGGAGTCGAGGCGACGCTGACCGCCGATGCGCAGGTCGCCGCGGCCGCCGAGCGACTCGTCCTTCCGGGAGTGGGTGCGGCGGGCTTTGCGATGCAGCGCCTGTCCGACGCCGGGCTGGTCGAACCGCTGCGGCGCCGCACCCGCCCGACGCTTGGGATTTGCCTGGGGATGCAGCTGATGTTCGACCACTCAAACGAAGGCGAAACGGCCTGCCTTGGACTGGTTCCGGGCCGGGTGCGCGCGCTCTCTCCCGCCCCCGGCCGCCCGGTGCCGCACATGGGCTGGACCGCGATCGAGCGCGCCGAGGCAGGGCTTGGCCTCGTCGCCGGCGACTATGTCTATTTCGCCCACGGCTTTGCCTGCGACGACGGCCCCGCGACCGCCGCGACGGCAAGCTATGGCCGCGCAATTCCCGCCGCGCTTCGGCAGGGGCCGCTGTGGGGGGCGCAGTTCCATCCGGAGCGCTCCTCCGCGGCGGGCGCGCGCTTTCTCGAAGCGTTTCTCGCGTCATGAAGCTGGTCCCGGCAATCGATCTCATCGGCGGGCGCTGCGTGCGGCTAGCGCAGGGTGACTTCGCGCGCGAGACCGAATATTCCGACGATCCGCTCGCCGCCGTGTTCGAATTTGCCGAGGGCGGTGCCGAGGAGGCGCATCTGGTCGACCTCGAGGGCGCGCGGGCCGGCGAGCCGCGTCAGCATGATTTGCTCGCGCTGCTGGCGGGCGAGACCAAGCTTCGTTTGCAAGTTGCCGGCGGATTCCGCTCACGGGCTCAGGTTGCGACCTTGCTCGAGGCCGGGGTAGCGCGCGTCGTCATCGGCAGCCTCGCGCTGACCGACCCGGCGGCTTTTGCTGCGATGCTGCTCGATTTCGGTTCCGACCGGCTCACGCTCGCGCTCGACGTGCGGATCGAGGATGGCGCCGCGATGGTCGCGACCCACGGTTGGGAGCGCGGCTCGGGGCGGACGCTCGACGAAGTGCTGGACCAATTTCGTGCGGTGCGCCATTTGCTGGTGACCGACATTGCCCGCGACGGGATGCTCAGCGGTCCCAACCTCGCGCTGATGCAATCGATCGGCGAGCGCTATCCGGCCATCGAGCTACAGGCATCGGGCGGGGTGGCCGAGCTGGGCGACCTCGCCGCGCTGCGCGACGCCGGAGCATCGCGAGCGATCGTCGGCAAGGCGATTTGGGAGCGGCGCTTCACGGTCGCGGAGGGCGTTGCTCATGCCCGCGGCTAGGATCATCCCGTGCCTCGACGTCGCCGACGGGCGAGTGGTCAAGGGCGTCAGGTTTCGCGACCACCGCGACGTTGGCGACATCGTCGACCATGCGCTGCGCTACCGCGACGAGGGCGCCGACGAATTGGTCTTCTATGACATCACCGCCAGCGCCGACGGCCGCAGCCTCGATACGGACTGGGTGCGGCGGGTGTCCGCGGTGATCGACATCCCTTTCTCGGTCGCGGGCGGGATTCGCGACGTAGCCACCGCAGCGCGCTGCCTGTCAGCGGGTGCGGACAAGGTGTCGGTCAATTCGCCCGCGCTCGAACGACCGGCGCTGATCACCGAGCTGGCCGAAGCGTTCGGGCGGCAATGCGTGGTGCTCGGCATCGACAGTCTGCGCGACCCCGGCGGCGATTGGCGGGTCAAGCAATATACGGGTCGGCCCGAATCGATTGAGGATTCGGGGCGCGAGACGATCGCCTGGGCGATCGAGGCCGCGGCACTGGGCGCGGGCGAAATCGTGCTCAACTGCATCGACCGCGACGGGGTTCGCAGCGGCTACGACCTCGAGCAAGTGCGCGCGCTGGTGACGGTGGTCAACGTGCCAGTGATCGCCTCGGGCGGCGCCGGCGAGATGACGCATTTCGCCGAAGCGTTCGCGGCCGGCGCCAGCGGGGCGCTGGCCGCGAGCGTGTTCCACGACCGGCTGATCGCCATTGCCGATCTCAAAGACCATCTTGCGGGCGAAGGAACCGAGGTGCGCCGGTGATCGACCCCGACAGTCTCGACTGGGCCAAGATGGACGGGCTGGTACCGGCAGTCGTCCAGGACGCCGCCTCGGGCGAAGTACGAATGCTCGGCTATATGGACCGCGCCGCGCTCGACGCCACTCTCCGCGACGGGCTGGTGACGTTCCACAGCAGGTCGCGTGGCGGGTTGTGGCGCAAGGGCGAGACCAGCGGCAATCTGCTCGACCTGATCGAGATCCGCACCGATTGCGACCGCGACGCGCTGCTGATCCTCGCCCAGCCGCGCGGGCCGACCTGCCACATGGGCACCCCAAGCTGTTTCGGCGAGCAAGGTGCGCCCGGCACCGGCTTCATCGCCGCGCTCGCCGCCACCGTCGCCGAACGCGCCGCGGGCGATCCGGCGACAAGCTATACCGCGCGGCTGGTCGGCGAGGGCATCAAGCGCATCGCCCAGAAGGTCGGCGAAGAAGGCGTCGAGGTCGCGCTCGCCGCCACCGCGGGCGACGCCGCGGAACTGACCGCCGAAGCGGCCGATCTCGTTTATCATCTGACCGTGCTGCTCGAAGCGAGCGGGGCTTCGTGGGAGACAGTGATCGCTGAACTCAAGCGGCGTCACGCGCCGAGCAGCGTGACCGTTTCGTCGTAAAGCGCCCGGCTCGCTGCCGCGACCACGTCGCCGCCCCCAAGGTCGTCGCCCCCGCGCCAATTGCCGATGGTCCCGCCGGCGCCGCGCACTACCGCGACCAGAGCGTCATAGTCATGCGGCTTGAGGCCGCTTTCGACGACCAGATCGAGATCGCCGGTCGCGACCCGGGCATAGCCGAGCGCGTCGAGCCCGAAGCGGGTCAAGCGCGCGGCGCGGCGGACGCGGTCAAAGGCTTCGGCTTCACCGCGAACGAACAAATTGGGATCGGTGGTCGACAGCCGCGCACCAGCAATCGCGGCACAGCCGCTGGTGCGCACCGCGATGCCATTACGCCACGTCTCGCCGCCTAGCCCGACCAATGTCTCGTCGAGCGCCGGCAGATCGATCATCCCCGCGACATGCCGCCCGTCATTGAGCAGCCCGACCAGCACTGCCCAGCTCGGCAGTCCGCACACCAGTGCGCGCGTCCCGTCGACCGGGTCGAGGCTCCAGCGGGTCGTCGCCTCGCCGCGCACCAGCCCATATTCCTCGCCCCAAATGCCGTGATCGGGATAGGCCGCCTCGATCGCCGCGCGCAGCGCGCGCTCGCCGGAGCGGTCGGCTTCGGTGACCGGGTCATAGCCGGCGCTGCCCTTATCCTCGGCGACCAGCCCGCGCGCCATTTCAGCGGCGATCGCTGCCCGGGCGACCGTCGAAAGTCGGGCGAAAAATGTTCGGTTCATAGCACCGTTCAAAGCATCCCTGCCCCTTGACCGCAAGGGCGCCACGGGCTTGGGCGGCGCGGTGAAGCAGGACCAATTCGACGCGATCATCCTCGGCGCCGGCGCGGCGGGCTTGATGGCGGCGATGGTTGCGGGGCAGCGGGGCAAGCGCGTGCTGCTAATCGATCATGCCGATCAGCCGGGCAAGAAAATCCTTATTTCGGGCGGCGGGCGGTGCAATTTCACCAACATCGGCGCGGCACCGGACCGCTTCATTTCCGCCAATCCGCATTTCGCCAAGTCGGCGCTGGCGCGCTATACACCGGGCGACTTCCTCGACCTGGTCGAACGCCACGGCATCGCCTGGCACGAGAAAACGCTCGGGCAATTGTTCTGCGATGGTTCGGCGCGGCAGATCGTCGCCATGCTGTGGGACGAATGCAGCGCGGCGGGGGTCGAGCTTTGGCTTGGCCATCCGGCGGAGGTCGATCGGGACGGCGACGCCTTTGCGGTTCGATGCGGCGCGCGCACGGCAAACGCGATGCGGTTGGTGCTTGCCACCGGTGGACCGTCGATTCCGAAGATGGGCGCGACCGGTTTCGCCTACGATCTCGCGCGGCGGCTCGGGCTCAAACTCGTCGAGCCGCGACCGGCGCTGGTGCCGCTAACGCTCGCCGGCGACGATCTGCTGTTCCGCGAACTGTCGGGCGTGGCGGCACCGGTTATTGCTTCGGCCGCCAATGGTCCGCCGTTCCGCGAGGCGGCTCTGTTCACCCATCGCGGCCTGTCGGGTCCGGCAATCCTGCAAGTGTCGAGCTATTGGCGAGGCGGCGAGCCGATCGCGGTCGATTTCCTCCCCGACTCGCCTCCGGGGTGGCTGGCCGAGGCCAAGCGCGCCGACCCGCGCCGGCCGGTGCGTCGCCTGCTCGATGAGCGCCTCCCCGCGCGGCTCGCCGAGACACTGGCCGACCGACTCGCTTTGGACGGACCGATTGGGGAATTGACCGACCGCGCGCTCGGCGCGGCCGAAGCTCGGCTGCGCGGCTGGCGATTCCATCCCAATGGCAGCGAAGGCTATGCCAAGGCCGAAGTAACGATCGGCGGAATTTCCACCGCCGAGCTTAGCTCGCGCACGATGGAGGCCAGCAAAGTCCCCGGATTGCATGTGATCGGCGAGGCGGTCGATGTCACCGGCTGGCTGGGCGGCTATAATTTCCAATGGGCTTGGGCGAGCGGGGTTGCCGCCGGCGAAGCGGCTTGAACTGCTTTTTGCGACGAGATGATGCTGCACTGCGGCATAAAAGATGTTATGGCTGAAAATTACGCAACCCGTGGCGCGCTATAACGTTGATTGCACGGGGCCGAATGTCTTTCGGCGCCGTTCACCGGGACTGCGAAAAATTTATGCTTGAGAGCCAGACGCCTGTTTCGCCGGACGATGAGTTGCCGATCCGCACCGCAAGGGGCGCGCCGGTGATGCGGCTGGCGCTGATCGGCAACGCGCTCCCGCGCAAATGCGGCATGGCGACTTTCACGTCTCACGTCGCCGATGCTCTTCGCCTGCGCTACCCGACCCTGACGCTCGACCATTATGCGATCGACGACGGCACCGGCGTCGCTTATCCCGCAGACATCCACACCATCGCCTTGGACGACCTCCCCGCCTATCGTGACGCTGCCGAGGCCATCGCGCAGAGCGGCGCGGACGCGATCTGGCTTCAGCATGAGTTCGGCATTTTTGGCGGCGAGGCGGGTGCGCACATTCTCGAGCTCATCAACGCTAGCGACCTGCCGATCGTGGTCACGCTGCACACCGTGCTCGAGCGGCCATCGCCGGCCGAGCGCGCGGTGTTCGAACGCGTGCTGGCCCGCGCCGACCATCTGGTTGTGATGGCCGCACAAGGCGCCGACATCTTGCGCCGCGTCTACGGCGTGCCGCCGCACCGCATCTCGATCATCCCCCACGGGGTTCCCGACCGGCCGCTGCGCGATCCCGACACACTCAAGGCGCGCTTCGGCTGGGAAGGCCGCCAAGTGCTGATGACCTTTGGGCTTCTTGCTCCCGACAAGGGGGTGCAGCACATGATCGAGGCGATGCCCAGGATCGTCGCCGACCATCCGCAAGCGCTTTACGCGGTGGTCGGCGCGACTCACCCCAATCTCGTCCGCCATCAGGGCGAGGTCCACCGTGAGGCGCTGATGGCGCGCGCCGCCGAACTGGGCGTCGCCGACCATCTCCGCTTCGTCGATGCGTTCGTCGAGCAGCAGGAATTGCTCGACATGCTCCAGGCGAGCGACATTTACGTCACGCCCTACCTCAATATGGCGCAGGTCACGTCGGGGACGCTGTCCTATGCGGTGGCGGTCGGCAAGCCGGTCGTCGCGACGCCTTATATTCATGCCCGCGAGTTGCTCGCCGACGACCATGGCATCATCGTTCCGCCCGCCGATCCGGCGGCGCTTGCCGAAGCGGTCGGCGAACTGCTCGACGACCATGCACATCGCCACTCGCTCGCTCGCCGCGCTTATGCACGCGGCCGGACGATGCTTTGGCCGCGCCACGTCGAACGCACGCTCGCCCCGCTCGCCGCCACGTCGCGCCGTCAGCGGCGTCCGGCGATCCGCTCGACCACCGCGCTTGCGCTCGGCGCGATTGAACGGATGAGCGACGGCGTCGGCATGCTTCAGCACGGCATTTACAGCGTCGCCGACCGCAATCACGGCTATTGCATCGACGACAATGCCCGCGCGCTGATGTTCGCGGTGCGCCGCGGACGCCTCGACCCCGCCGGTCCGATGGCGAGTCTCGCGACCACCTATGCCGCCTTCCTTCAGCATGGTTGGAATGGCGATGTCGGCCGATTTCGCAACTTCATGGGCTATGATCGCCGCTGGCTCGAGGATGTCGGGTCGGAGGACAGCAATGGGCGAACGCTGTGGGCGCTCGGGCACGCCGCATCGCACGCGCCGTGGCGCGCGATCCGCGACTGGGCGGCCAAGCTGTTCGAGGAGGCGGTGCCTCGGATGGGAAGGCTTGCGCCGGCCCGCGCCAAGGCGTTCGCCGCGCTCGGGGGTCATGCGCTGCTTTCCTCGCATCCTGGCCATCGCATGGCGCTCGACCTGATCGAGGACGCGGGCCAGCATTTGATGAAAATCCATGCCGCTGCTCGGCGCCCCGACTGGGAGTGGTTCGAAGCCAAGCTGACATACGACAACGCTCGCATGAGCGAGGCGCTGCTCCGCGCCGGCGAGACGCTGAGCGATCAGGCGATGGTCGACGCCGGACTGGCGACCCTCGGCTGGCTGGGCGAGCGCCAGACCGGGACGCGCGGCTGCTTCCGCCCGGTCGGGTCGAACGGGTTCGGCCGCCGCTATGCCGCGCCATTGGCGTTCGACCAGCAGCCGCTCGAGGCCACCGCCACGATCGATGCCGCCGCCGCCGCCTTCGCGATCAGCGGCGACGATTGCTGGGCGACCGTCGCGCGCGACGCCTTCGGCTGGTTCTTTGGCGACAACGACCTCGGGATCCCGCTCGCCGACCTCGCCGACGGCGGCTGCTTCGACGGGTTGATGGCGACCGGGATCAATCGCAACCAAGGCGCCGAATCGATCCTTTCGCTACATCTCGCCGCGGCCACCATGGCCGAGATGTTCGGCCGGTTAGATCGGACTGGACAGGAGCAGGAGGGCGCCGCAAAAGCGCGGGTCCCGACCTTTTAACGCCAGAGCCGAATGTTCGAACCCCAGCTTCACCCGCTCCGGCTGAAGGCGGACCCCGCCCGAGTCGTGATCCGGCCGTTTCACATCGCATGGCAGGGCAGCACCGACGATCCCGGGCGCGCCCAGCGGCTGGTCGATTCGGTGCTGGCGCTCGACGAGCAGGACACCAAGCGTCAGCTGCGCCGGGT
>JALYRH010000016.1:0-12929 GCA_030855425.1 Pseudomonadota bacterium | reverse complement strand
ATGCGCGATTTCGAAAGTCGTCACTGGCAGGCGCGCAACGTCTTCCTGCGCCGCTTCGATGAGATTTGCGCGCTGCTCGACTTGGAACTCGGTGACCTGGACGACAAGCGCAAGCAGCTCGTCGGTGCCTATTTCTGCCACGAGTATAGCTATGCCGCCGCGGCCTTGATGAACCCGAGCATCGTCGCGCACCCCGACCAGAGCGGGCTCGACAAGAAAACGGTGCGCATCGTCATGTCGCTGCGCGCGGTCGGCGAGGGCCATATCAGCTCGGTCGCGTTCCGCGAGGGGCTGGTGTCGGAAGGCGGCGGGTTCGAGCTGGCGCCGGAGCCGCCGTTCGCGACCGCGACCGACGCGCCCGATGTCGACGGGCTGTTCGAGGACGGTCCGATCACCGTGTTCCGCGACGAGAATACCAATCTGTCTGGCACGGTCATTTTCCCGATCACGCCGAAGCAGGCCGGCGGACTTGAGGATCTGCGGCTGACGCACTTCACCCATCAAGACGGCAGCCAGGAATATATCGGCACCTACACCGCTTATTCGGGCCGCGACATACGCTCCGAATTGCTCCGCACCTGCGATTTCCGCTCGTTCAACCTGTGCCCGATCGCGGGCGATGCTGCGCGCAACAAGGGCATGGCGCTGTTCCCGCGCAAGATTGGCGGGCGCTACATGATGGTCGGGCGGCAGGACGGGCAGAATCTGTTTCTGCTTTCCTCGGACGATCTGCACGCGTGGAACGGCGGCGACTTGCTGATGCGGCCCCAATACCCATGGGAGCTGATCCAGATTGGCAATTGCGGTGCGCCAATCGAGATTGACGAGGGTTGGCTGTTGCTGACCCACGGCGTCGGGGCGATGCGCCAATATGCGATCGGCGCGGTGCTGCTCGACCGCGACGACCCGTCGAAGATCCTCGGCCGCACCCGCCAGCCGATCCTCCAGGCGGAAAATGACGATCGCAACGGATATGTCCCCAACGTCGTTTACACCTGTGGCGGAATGCGCTGCGGCGACCAATTGTTCATGCCTTATGGCATTTCGGATAGTTCGGTCGGCTTCGCATTCATGTCGCTGAAGAAGTTGCTGGCGGCGATGGATTGAAGGAAAATCGGATGATCGACGAATTGGTCAAGCTGGAGACGAAGATCGTCGACAAGCCTTGGGGCCGCCGCGGGATCGATCCGCGCTTCGGCGCCGACAGCGAGCGCCAAGTCGGCGAAATCTGGTTCGAGCCGCCCGCGGGCCGCGAACTCGACGTGATGGCCAAATATCTGTTCACCACAGAGCGGCTGTCGATTCAGGTTCACCCCGACGACTCCACCGCCCACGCGCGCGGCCATCGCAGCGGCAAGGACGAATGCTGGATCATCCTCGATGTCGCGGAGGACGCCGAACTGGGGATTGGCACGGTGCGCGAAGCGGCGGCGAGCGAGGTGATCGACGCCGCGCGTGATGGCTCCATCGTCGAGCTGATGGACTGGCGGCGACCAGCAGTGGGCGACTTCATCTACAATCCCGCCGGGACGATTCACGCGCTCGGGCCGGGGCTGACCGTGCTCGAAATCCAGCAGGCCGTCGACCTCACCTATCGGCTCTACGATTATGGCCGTCCGCGCGAACTTCATCTCAAAGAGTCCGCCGACGTGGTCGAGGCGCGCCCGCACCACCATCGCCTCGACGGTCAGGTTGGAGAGCACAGCGCGCTCCTGGTCGCCGGGCCTTATTTCGGGGTCGCCTGGTGCGTCGGCGCGCCGCCGCTACTGCCCCAGGCGATCCGCGACGTTCAGCTTCTGCCGATCGACGCGGCGGTTGGCGGGATCGGTCCCGGCGAGTGCGCCCTCATCGACCCCAAAGCCGCGCGTTCGCTCCGCTCTCCGGGGACATTCGTCCTCGCCTGGTCGATCGATTGACGCTCAGATGAAGGCGCGCGCGAGCCGCTGATAATCGATCGGCTTGGGGATCACTTCGATGTGCGCGGGCAGCGAGGCGAGCGTCTCAGCGTCGGCGAAGCCAGTCATCAGCAGGAAGCGAAGCGACGGCGCGATCAGCGCAGCACGCCCGATCGTCTCGGCACCGTTCATCCCGGGCATTGCGAAATCGGTGAGCAGCAGATCGAAATCATCGGGCTTCTCGCTAAGCTTCTGAAGCGCCGCCGCGCCGCCCGAAAGCGCGCAGACGGTCAGGCCCATGTCGGTCAATTGCTCCTCGACGATGGTACGGACCATGTCGTCGTCGTCGACGAGCAGCACCGATCGCACCGTGTAGCGGTCGGCATCTGCTGCCGCGATCGGGGCCGGAACCACGCTCACAGCGTCGTCGCCGCTGGCGGGAAGAATCAATTCGACCACCGCGCCGACATGGTCATGATTCTCGATGTTCATCCGGCCGCCTGACTGGCGGACGAAGCCGAACACCATCGACAGGCCGAGCCCGGTGCCCTTGCCGGTTTCCTTGGTGGTGAAAAAGGGCTCGGTCACCCGGGACAAGATTTCGCTGGGGATGCCCGGTCCGCTGTCCGTGACCCGCAAGCGAACGTAGCGGCCTGGCTCGAGGTCGCCCGGATCGGCCACCTCGACTTGATGGTTTTCAAACGCCACGCCGATCGTTCCGCCGCCGGGCATGGCGTCGCGCGCGTTGAGCACCAAATTGACCAGCGCCAGCTCGAGCTGGCCGCGATCGACGAACACGTTGGAAACATGGGTCGGGCAAGCCCAATCGATCTCGATCGTGCCGCCGAGCGCATGCTCGACCAACCCGCCGACCGCCTCGCAAAGCGATTCGACCGCGACGCTGGTCGGCTTGAGATCCTGCTTGCGTGAGAAGGCCATCATCCGTCGCACCAGCTCGGCGCCTTGCTCGGCGGCGTGGCGGACCTGGTCGAGAATCTTGGCGTTGGGCGCGTTGAGGTCGGCGCGGCGGTTGAGCAGGCTGACCCCGCCGAGAATCGCGGCGAGCAGATTGTTGAAATCGTGCGCCACGCCGCCGGTCAGTTGGCCGACGGCTTCCATCTTGCCGCTGTGGAGCAATTGCGCCTCGAGGCTCTTCTGCTCGGTAACGTCGAGGATTGTACCGGTGATCTCGACCGAGCCGCCGCCGCCTTCGCCGAATAGCATCGTCTGCTCAAGGAAGTGGCGGTATTCGCCGTCCGAGCGCCGCCAGCGATATTCGATCGCCAGGCTGCCGGCGTCGGGCAGGCGATAATAGCTCTGCGCGGTGCGCTCCCGGTCGTCCGGATGGATGCGTTCGCGCCAATCGTCGAGCGACGGCGGCTCCGCGAAACCCGTCATGCCCAGCAAGTCGCCGCCAATGATCCGCGGCGGCGTGAGCTCGCGCGCCATTTCGCGGGCGAAGATGATGATCGGCAGCGACCGGATGGCGAGCGAATGGCGCACTTCGGCAAGTCGAAGCGCCTTTTCCGCCTCGAGCTTTTCCGAATTGGCGAGGAGCGCGTCGTCGAGCAATTTCTGTTCGCGCGCCGCCCGCTCCTCAATTTGACGACGCATCGAGAATAATTCGACGAATACGCTGACCTTCGACTGGAGCATCACCGGATCGACCGGCTTGAACACATAATCGACCGCGCCCATCGCATAGCCGCGCATGAGATGCTCGACTTCCTTATTGACCGCCGACACGAAGATGATCGGAATGAAGCTGGTCTGCTCGCGAGCGCGGATCAGCTGGGCGGTTTCATAGCCGTCCATGCCGGGCATGAACACGTCGAGCAGAATCACCGCGAAATCGGATTTGAGCAAATGGCGCAGCGCCTGGCGGCCCGAGGTCGCGGTGACGATGTCGGCGATGCCCTTAAGCACCTCGGACAAAGCCAGCAGGTTGCGCTCGTCATCGTCGACCAGCAGGATTCGCGCCCGCTGGGTCGCCGGATCGCGCCCCGAACCCGCGGCCGCCTTGACGAGCTGTTGAGACTTCATCCTGCTAGGCCGCCTGAGTCGTTTGCCCGGCGGCGGCCAACGCCTTGCGCGGCGCCTCGGCACGGCCGATCCAGACACGGAGCAAGGCGAGGAGGAGGTCGGTGTCGACCGGCTTCGAGATATAGTCCGAAGCTCCGGCGTCGAGGCATTTCTGCCGGTCGCCCTTCATGGCCTTGGCCGTTACTGCGATCAGCGGCAGCGCTTCGCCGATCGGCATCGTTCGAATTCGCTGCATCGTTTCATAGCCGTCCATGTCGGGCATCATGATGTCGACCAGCGCCACGTCGATCGACGGAACGGTTTCGAGAAGCTGGATGCCCTCGGCGCCGCTTTCGGCGTGGAGGACCTTGACGTCATGCGCTTCGAGCACGCTCGTCAGAGAGTAGATGTTGCGGATATCGTCGTCGATGATGAGGATGCGGCGGCCGGCGAGTTCGGGCACGGCGCCGCGGTTGGTCGCCGCCGCAGGGCGCTTCGCGCTTTTCTTTTTGCGGCTGCGCTGAGACGACTGCAATATCGTCTCGAACACACTGGCGAGATCGTCGCGTTCGGCGGGCTTCTCGATCACCGCGGCGGCGCCCAGCGTGAGCGCATGCGCCGCCTGCTCGGCGCCCGAGATCACGTGAACCGGAATGGCGGCGGTATCGGGATCGTGACGGAGCAGGTCGAGCAGCACGAAGCCGTCGATGTCGCTGAGGCCGAGGTCGAGCGTGATCGCGTCGGGGCGAAGCTTGCGGACCAGCGCGACGGTGCCCGAGCCGGCCGAGGAGATCACTCCCTTGAGCCCGGCTTCGCGCGCCAGATCGAGCAGGATGGTTGCGAAGGTCGGATCGTCCTCGACAATCATGACAAACGGCTTTCCGCCCAGATCATCGCGATCGTCGGCCAGCGGGAAGGTGCTGGCGGCAATCCCGTCGGACGAAAGCGCAATCGGCGCAGCCTCGGTATAGGTGGTCAATGCGAACGGATCGGCCGCGACCTGCATTGGTACGTAGAGCGTGAAGGTCGACCCCTCGCCGGGAGTAGAGCGGACCTGGAGTTCGCCGCCGAGCAGGCGCGCGATTTCGCGGCTGATCGACAGGCCGAGCCCGGTGCCGCCATATTTGCGGCTGGTTGTGCCGTCGGCCTGCTGGAACGCCTCGAAAATAAGCTTCTGCTTGTTCTGCGGAATGCCGATGCCGGTATCGGTGACCGCGATCTCAATCGCCGGCTCACCATCCTTGAGCACCGGATGGTTGGCGCTCCAGCCACCGGTCGCGGGCCGCACCGCGAGCGTGACGCCACCGTCGGCGGTGAATTTGAAAGCGTTCGACAGGAGGTTGAGCACCACCTGTTGGAGGCGCTTGTCGTCGGTGCGGATCGTCGCCGGAAGATCCTCCGAAAACTCTACCGCGAAGACGAGTCCTTTTTCCGACGCCAGCTGGCGGAAGGTGCGCTCCATATGCTGCTTGAGCGCCGCCATCGGCATGTCGCCGACCTCAATCGAAACCGTCCCCGATTCGACCTTCGACAGATCGAGAATGTCGTTGATCAGGCTAAGCAGGTCGGTGCCGGCCGAGTGAATCGTGCGCGCGAATTCGGTCTGCTTCTGGTTGAGGTTCCCCTGCTGATTGTCGGCGAGCAGCTTCGAAAGGATCAGCAGCGAATTGAGCGGCGTGCGCAATTCGTGGCTCATGTTGGCAAGGAATTCGCTCTTATATTTCGAGGTCAGCGCCAGCTGCTCGGCCTTTTCTTCGACCGCGCGCCGCGCCATTTCGATTTCAAAATTCTTGGCCTCGACCTGGCGCTTCTCATTCTCGAGCAGCTGCGCTTTCTCCTGCAGCTCCTCGTTGGTCTCGTGCAGCTCTTCTTGCTTGGTAGTCAGCTCGGTCTGGCGCGCCTGCAGCTCCTGAGTGAGCAATTGCGACTGCTTGAGCAGGCCTTCGGTGCGCATCGTCGAGGCGATCGTGGTCAGCACGATGCCGACCGTCTCCATTAGCTGATTGAGGAAGATCTGGTGGGTCTCGTTAAACTCGTCGAACGAGGCGAGCTCGATCACGCCCTGGACCTCATCCTCGAACAAGGCAGGAATGATGTTGATGTTGGCTGGCTTGGCGCTGCCTAGACCCGAGCCGATACGCAGGAAGTCGCCCGGGACGTTTTTCATCAGCATCGGGCGCTTGTCGGCGGCGGCCTGGCCGATCAGCCCCTCGCGCAGCACGAACTGCTTCTTCAATTCGTCGTGGCGCTCGGCGCCGTAACTGGCGATCAGCTCGAGCTTGGTGTCGTCCTCGTCGCGATTGGTGACGTAGAAAACGCCATATTGCGCGTTCACCAGCGGCGCCAACTCGGACATAATCAGGTTCGAGATGGTCGCGAGGTCGCGCTCGCCCTGGAGCATCCGGCTGAATCGGGCGAGGTTGGTCTTGAGCCAGTCCTGCTCGGCATTCTTGAGCGTCTGATCCTTCAAATTGCGGATCATCTCGTTGATATTGTCCTTGAGCGCGGCCATCTCGCCCGACGCCTCGACCGAGATCGAGCGCGTCAGATCGCCCTTGGTCACCGCGGTCGACACTTCGGCGATCGAGCGCACCTGATTGGTCAGGTTGGCGGCGAGCTGGTTGACGTTGTCGGTGAGATCGCGCCACAGGCCGGCGGCGCCGGGGACGCGCGCCTGACCGCCGAGCCGGCCCTCGACGCCGACCTCGCGCGCCATGTTGGTGACCTGATCGCCAAACGTCGAAAGCGTCTCGATCATGCCGTTGATCGTCTCGGCCAGCGCCGCAATCTCGCCCTTGGCGTCGAACGTCAGCTTGCGCTTGAGATTGCCCTGCGCGACCGCAGTGACAACGTCGGCGATGCCGCGCACCTGGTTGGTGAGGTTGGTGGCCATCAAGTTGACGTTGTCGGTCAGATCCTTCCACGTCCCGCCGACTCCCGGCACCTGCGCTTGACCGCCGAGCCGGCCTTCGGTGCCGACCTCACGCGCGACGCGCGTCACTTCGGAAGCAAAGCCGTTGAGCTGATCGACCATGGTGTTGATGGTGTTCTTGAGCGCGAGGATCTCGCCCTTCACGTCGACGGTAATCTTCTTCGACAGATCGCCGCGCGCCACGGCCGTGGTGACGTCCGCGATATTGCGGACCTGGCCGGTGAGATTGTCGGCCATCAGATTGACGTTGTCGGTCAGATCCTTCCACGTTCCGGCGACGCCGCGGACCTGCGCCTGTCCGCCCAATTTGCCCTCGGTTCCGACTTCGCGGGCGACGCGCGTCACTTCGGATGCGAAGCCGTTGAGCTGATCGACCATCGTATTGATGGTGTTCTTCAATTCGAGGATTTCGCCCTTCACGTCGACCGTGATCTTCTTCGACAGATCGCCGAGCGCCACCGCCGTCGTCACGTCGGCGATGTTGCGCACCTGGCCGGTCAAATTGGCGGCCAGCTCGTTCACATTGTCGGTCAGATCCTTCCACGTGCCGCCGACGCCTTCGACCTTGGCCTGGCCGCCAAGCTTGCCTTCGGAGCCCACCTCGCGCGCCACGCGGGTCACTTCCGACGCGAAGCTGTTGAGCTGATCGACCATGACGTTGATGGTGTTTTTCAGCTCGAGGATTTCGCCCTTCACCTCGACCGTGATCTTCTTCGACAGATCGCCGCGCGCCACGGCGGTCGTGACTTCGGCGATGTTGCGGACCTGGCCGGTGAGGTTGCCGGCCATGGCGTTGACGTTGTCGGTCAGATCCTTCCACGTGCCGCCAACGCCCTCGACCTGCGCCTGGCCGCCCAACTTGCCCTCGGTGCCGACTTCGCGCGCCACGCGCGTCACTTCGGATGCGAAGGAGTTGAGCTGATCGACCATCACGTTGATGGTGTCCTTCAGCTCGAGGATTTCGCCCTTCACCTCGACCGTGATCTTCTTCGACAGATCGCCGCGGGCGACCGCCGTGGTCACTTCGGCGATGTTGCGGACCTGGCCGGTAAGGTTGGCGGCCATCAGATTGACGTTGTCGGTAAGGTCGGCCCAAGTGCCGGCGACGCCGGGCACTTCGGCTTGGCCGCCGAGTTTGCCCTCGGTCCCGACTTCGCGCGCGACGCGGGTCACTTCGGAGGCGAAGCCGTTGAGCTGATCGACCATCGTATTGATCGTATTCTTGAGCTCGAGGATCTCGCCCTTCACGTCGACCGTGATCTTCTTCGACAGATCGCCCGAGGCGACCGCGGTGGTGACTTCGGCGATGTTGCGGACCTGGCCGGTGAGGTTGTCGGCCATGAAGTTGACGTTCTCGGTCAAATCCTTCCACGTCCCGGCAACGCCTTCGACCCGCGCCTGGCCGCCCAATTTGCCTTCGGTGCCGACCTCGCGTGCGACGCGGCTGACTTCGGAGGCGAAGGCGTTGAGCTGATCGACCATCGTGTTGACGGTATTCTTGAGCTCGAGGATCTCGCCCTTCACGTCGACGGTAATTTTTTTCGAAAGATCGCCCAAGGCAACTGCGGTGGTGACGTCGGCAATGTTGCGCACCTGGCCGGTCAGATTCTCGGCCATAGAGTTCACATTGTCGGTCAGATCCTTCCACGTGCCCGCGACACCCTCGACTCGCGCCTGGCCGCCGAGCTTGCCCTCGGTTCCGACCTCGCGCGCCACGCGCGTCACTTCGGAGGCGAAGCTGTTGAGCTGATCGACCATCGTGTTGATCGTGTTCTTGAGTTCGAGGATCTCGCCCTTCACTTCGACCGTGATCTTTTTCGAAAGATCGCCCGAGGCGACGGCGGTCGTCACTTCGGCGATGTTTCGCACCTGACCCGTAAGGTTGGTCGCCATGGCGTTGACGTTGTCGGTCAGATCCTTCCATGTGCCGGCGACGCCCTTGACCGTCGCCTGGCCGCCCAATTTGCCCTCGGTGCCGACCTCGCGCGCGACGCGCGTCACTTCGGAGGCGAAGCCGTTGAGCTGATCGACCATCGTGTTGACGACCTTGCCGATGCGCAGGAATTCGCCGCGCAGCGGGCGCCCGTCGATCTCGACGATCATCGACTGCGACAGATCGCCCTTGGCGACCGCACCGATCACCCGCGCGACTTCGGTGGTCGGCTGGACCATGTCCTCGATCAGGTCGTTGACCGATCGTAGCGCGACCTCCCATCCGCCGGTGGCGGTCTTGACCCGGCCGCGCTGGCCGATCTTGCCTTCCTTGCCGACCACGGTCGACAGGCGCTCGAGCTCGCTGGTCAATTGCTCGTTGAGGCTGACCACCTCGTTGAACAGGACCGCGATCTCAT
The DNA here is from genome assembly GCA_030855425.1 of Pseudomonadota bacterium. Next base: position 3,729 of record JALYRH010000016.1, on the reverse strand, counting down.
TGTCGTCGCCAATGCCTTCCTCGTCGAGGCGGACGGAAAAATCGCCGCGGCGCAGGCTGCGGAGCGCGCTGACGAGGCGTCGCCGGTTGAGCGACGCACCAGCTTCGGGACTATGCTTGTTCACGCCAGACTCCTCGGTGCGATTTAACGCACTGATATTGCATAGGGAGCCTAAAGCTAGTCTCCCCCCACCTGCGATAGCGCCGCAGCCAGGAATATGTTCCAGATGAAAATCTATTTCGATGGCGGGTGCCGGCCCAATCCGGGTAAGATGGAGACCGCAGTGGTCATGCGCGGCCGACTCCATGTCCGATCAAACGCGGGTCAGGGAACTTCCGAACAGGCCGAGTGGCTGAGTCTGATCCATGCGATCGATCTTGCGAGGGCCGCCCGGTACCGCGATGTCTTGCTGCTCGGCGACGCGGCGAGCGTGATCGACCAGGCGGTTAACGGAGCCCGATGCCGGTCCCCCGAGACGCGCGCCAGCCTTGGCCGGTTCGAGGAAGCCTTGCGGGGTTTCGATCGAGTGCGGCTGCGGCACGTCAAGCGCAGCCAGAATCTGGCCGGAATTGCCTTGGGACAGCTTCGCGAAGGGCGTAGGATCGGCGGCTGCACGGGGCTGACCGAGGGAGCGACGGAATGAGCGTGGCGTTTCGCCGGGAAAGCGACGAGGAACATCTCGAACCCAAGTTCGAGCTGCCGATCCCGCCCGGACCCAATTTCGTCACGTCGGCGGGGCTGGCGCAGATCGAAGCGCAAGTGGCCCGGTTCGAGGCCTCGGTCGAAGCCACTACCGACGAGACCCTATTGAAGGAAGCCAAGCGCGACCTGCGCTATTGGCGCAATCGCATGGCGTCCGCGCAGCTCGCCCCACCGCCCCGCGCCGGCACGGTCGGCATCGGGTCTCGGGTGCGTTTCGAACTGCGCGGCAAAACGCAGACGGTCGAGATCAGCGGCTTCGACGAAGCGGACCCGGCCAGCGGTCGGATCGCATTTTCCGCGCCACTCGCGCGTGCTCTTCTCGGCGGCGGCGCGGGTGAGTTCGTCGACTTCGCTGGCGAGGAAGAGGCGATCGAAATCGTCTCGGTCGACAATAGCTAGCGCGGTGCGCGCTGCCGTCTTGGGATTGCCCCAATCTGCTGCTAAAGGCGCGCCATGCTCAACATCAGTGAAATCACGGTGCGCCTCGGCGGACGCACGATCCTCGACCGCGCCACCGCGGCGATCCCGCCGGGCAGCAGCGTCGGGCTGATCGGGCGCAACGGCGCCGGCAAGTCGACCCTGATGAAGGTGATGATTGGCCAGCTCGATCCCGACGGCGGTTCGATCGACATGCCGCGCAAGACCCGCTTGGGTTATATTGCCCAGGAGGCGCCGAGCGGGACCGCGACGCCGTTCGATACGGTGCTTGCCGCCGATGCTGAGCGCGCGCGGCTGATGGACGAGGCCGAACATTGCGCCGACCCCGACCGGCTGGGAGATCTTCACGAGCGATTGCTGGCGATCGATGCGTGGGGCGCCCCGGCCAAGGCCGCGCGAATCCTGCTTGGGCTCGGCTTCGACGAGGAGATGCAGGCGCAGCCGCTCGACAGTTACTCGGGTGGGTGGAAAATGCGCGTCGCGCTCGCCGCTTTGCTCTTCTCCGAGCCCGACCTGCTGCTGCTCGACGAGCCGTCGAACCACCTCGACCTCGAAGCGACGCTGTGGCTCGAGAATTTTCTGAAGGGCTATCCGGGCACGCTGGTGGTGATCAGCCACGAGCGCGACCTGCTCAACAATGTCGTCGACACCATCCTCCATCTCGAGGGCGGCAAGATCACCCTCTATTCGGGCGGCTATGACGATTTCGAGCGGCAGCGCGCCGAACGCGCGGCGCAGCTCGCCGCCGCGCGGGCATCGCAGGATGCCCAGCGCGCCCGGCTGCAGGATTATATCGCGCGCAACAGCGCCCGCGCGTCGACCGCCAAGCAGGCCCAGTCGCGCGCCAAGATGCTTGCTCGGATGCAGCCGATCGCCGCACTCGCCGACGATCCCAGCCTGAGCTTCGACTTTCCCAGCCCGACCGAGCTCAAGCCGCCGCTGATCACGCTTGACATGGCGAGCGTCGGCTATGGCGACACGACGGTGCTGCGGAAGCTCAACTTGCGGATCGATCCCGACGACCGCATCGCGCTGCTTGGGCGCAACGGCAACGGCAAGACCACGCTCGCCCGCCTCCTCGCTGCGCAGCTCGCGCCGATGGCCGGCGAAGTCCATGCCTCGGGCAAGATGCGGGTCGGCTATTTCACGCAATATCAGGTCGAGGAATTGCACGGCGACGACACGCCATTGCAGCATATGAGCCGCGCGATGACCGGCAAGGCCCCGGGCGCGGTGCGGGCCCAGCTCGGGCGTTTCGGCTTTTCGGGCGACAAGGCGATGACCCGCGTCGACAAATTATCAGGCGGCGAGCGCGCACGGCTGGCGCTGGCGCTGATCACGCGCGACGCGCCGCACCTGCTAATCCTCGACGAGCCGACCAACCATCTCGACGTCGATTCGCGCGAAGCGCTGGTGCAGGCCTTGAACGGCTATGACGGCGCGGTGATCCTGGTCAGCCACGACCGCCACATGGTCGAGCTAACCGCCGACCGGCTGGTGCTCGTCGAGGATGGAGGCGCAACCGACTATCCCGGCAGCATCGACGATTATATCGATTTCGTGCTCGGCCGGAACCAGCCCAAGGCCGAGGCAAGACCGAAACTGTCGAAATCCGACCGCAAGGCCGATGCTCGCGCCAGAGAAGAAGCCCGCGCGCTGAAGAAGAAAGCCGCCGATGCCGAGGCGGCCAGCGCGCGGCTCGCGGCGCAATGCTCGGCGCTTGACCGCGCGATGTTCGACCCCGCCGCCGCCGAGCCGCAATATGCGTCGCTGCCGATGAGCGAACTTGCCCGCCGCCGCGCGGCGATCGCCGCCGAACTAGAAGCCGCCGAAGCGCGCTGGCTCGAAGTCAGCGAGCAGCTCGAAAAAGCGGCCTGACCTTCGATCAGGATATGGCGGAGCGGGTGTCCGCTTAACACAGCCTATGAAGTAAATGTAATCGCGAGAGATTTTTGCCGGATTTTGGCGGCTTCCCCACATTATTCCCCACGCAACCCTGCCGTCACTGTCGTTTGCCCATGGTTGCCGGATGTCCGCTAAGGGTGGAGAGCGGACATTGCCGGCCCTGCTCTTCGGCTCATTTTAGAACGCTGACCGAAACACCTTTTCCGATTGGCTATCTAAACCAGCGTCCAGATCGCAAATATCAACGTCATCGACGCTATGACGATCAATCCCGCGATTACTCGAAGATCCACTGCCTTAAACGTTTTCACTTCGTGGCTCTTTAGTCGAGCGCTCACAGTCGAAGCTCGTCGCTCTGCAACCACAATGATGAAGATGGCGATGAGCAGAAAAGCGGTCGAGATTGCCTTCGGCAGCCAAGCCGGTTCGAGCTTCTCGAATAACGCATTGAATCCAAGACCGATTCCGACTGCGGCGAATGACGTTCGCGTCCAGCCGCCAAACGTTCGCTCGTTAGCAAGAAGCGTTCGATCCTCGGCCAGGTTCGTTCGCTCGCCCGCTAGTTCAGTTCGATCGTTCCCCGCCTCCATCACCCTCGCTATCGCCGCTCCGTGCCCTATGCGTCAACGGCTGGACATCAAATGCGGCCCTTTTTCCGATGAACCATAACGCAGCGGTAACGTC
>JALYRH010000015.1 GCA_030855425.1 Pseudomonadota bacterium | reverse complement strand
CGATCCCGCGCTTGGCTTCGTCGGCAAGGTCGGCAAGGTCCGCGCGGGATTGCTCCACGCGTTGCTCGATGATGGGCTGGTGCCGATCGTCTCGACCGTGGGCGCCGATGTCACGGGCCAGCCGTATAACGTCAACGCCGACGACGCCGCGCGCGCGATCGCGGTGGCGATGGGGGCGGAGAAACTGATCTACCTGACCGCGTCCCCGGGCTTGCTCGACGATCCGTCCGATCCGGCGAGCCTCGTCCAGCGGCTGTCGACCGGCGACGCGCGCAGCCGGATCGCCGACGAGAGCGTCACTGGTGGGATGATCCCCAAGCTGATCGCCTGCGCCGAGGCGGTCGAGGGCGGGGTGGGAAGCGCGCATATGATTGACGGCCGCGCCGAGCATGCGCTGCTCGTCGAATTGTTCACCGACGGAGGGATCGGGACGATGATCTGCCGCGACGGGCCCGAATGAGCGCGCTGTCGAAAAGCCAGCGCCAGCGAATGATCGCCGACTGGCTCCGCGCGCACGGCGTCGGCAGCCAGGAGGAAGTCGTCGCGCGGCTCGCCGTCGCCGGGGTCGCCGCGACCCAGGCCACGGTCAGCCGCGACCTCGACGAGCTTGGCGCGGTCAAGGTCCGCCGCGAGGGATCGGTGCGCTATGTCATGCCCGACGAGGTCGATCACGGCCAGTTCGATCATGGGCACGCAGCGGCCAAGTTGGACCGCTTGATCGCCGAATGGGTCGACGCGATCATCCCCACGGGCAACCTGCTGGTCGTGCGAACGCCCCCGGGATCGGCCAACATGGTCGCCAATGCGATCGATGCGGCCAAGGTCGACGGGATTGCCGGAACGATCGCCGGCGACGATACGATATTTGTCGCGCTGTCCGACGCGGTCGATGCGCAGGAAGTCGCCGCGCGATTGCGCGCGCCGCGCAACCGGATGGAGCCGCGCCGCGCGTGACGCGTTGAGACCGAACGGAGATGACGATGCGACGATTGATTCTGATCCTGCTGGCCCCCGCCACGCTGCTCGCTTCGTGTCAGGAGGAGGCCTCGGCCCCGGCCCGGCCGCAGAAAGAGATTCACGTGCGCAGCGAAGGACAGAAGCGATTGTTCGCGGCCAACGACCTCAGCCGTGCGATCGGGCTCAAGCGGGCGATCATGGAATCGGGATCGTCGTGCGGTCGCGTCGCGACCACCGGCTTCGTCGGAACCTACAAGAATATGGATTATTGGACCGCGAGCTGCGTCGACAATTTCGATCGCGCGCGCGACTGGGCGATTTTCATCGGCGCCGATGACAGCGCTCAGGTGCGCCTGTGCAGCGACACTCAGGCGGTCGGCCTGCCAGCGTGCATTGCCCGGCCCGGGAGCGCGGGGGGAAGTGGGATGGCGACAGAAAAGCGGCCCGGCTGACCGACCCGCTTCGGGATGGTTGGCGGGCTGACGCGCGGCGCCTATTCTGCTTTTAATCAGACGGCGTCGGAAGGGTTCCGCATTTACGCGAAACAGACCTTAGTCGCAGCGGCGGCTTTCCTTATATTCGCCGGTCGGGGTCTTTTCCTTGACCGTGACGCAAGTGCCTTGCTTGCTTTCCTCGCGCCAGCTGCCATCGGCATTGACCTTGCGCTCACCCTTCGGAACGCGCTTGCCGTCCTTGATCTCATAGTTCCAGCCATTGGGCGTTGACTGGTTGGCTTGCGCATAAGCGGCGCTCGCGGCGGTCGCGACCAGCGCAGCGGCCCCAAGCGTCAGCATAATTCGATAAGCGCGTCGCATCATCTTCCTCCTTTGGCACCCTGTTTAAGCTCGGCAAGGTGAACCGTTCGTGAAAACAGGCGAACCGCTATATAACGATCTTCAACCCGATAATCATCCCCAACGAAGCAAACCGCTCCGACCCCGTGAGGCGAAGCGGCGGTTCGAACCCGAAATTGCTGGAGCCGTGATGAGCTTGGCAGGGCCAAACTCCTCCGGATTAGCCCTGACGCGCTTTGAAGCGGCGGTTGGTCTTGTTGATCACATAGGTGCGACCACGGCGACGGATCACCCGGCAATCGCGGTGACGCGACTTGAGCGACTTCAGGGAATTGCGAATCTTCATGGCCGGGACGCCTGCCTTACGTGAATTTGATTATGTGATGGGGTCTGAATCCGGGCGATCCACTAGGTTGGAGCGCCCGCCGAGTCAAGCTCAGCGCGTCGCACGCGGCGCGGTTGGCGCAAAACGATCGCCGAAATAATCGCCGCGATACCATAAGGGTCGCTGATCGGCATCCGCGAGCACGCGCGCGATGCGGTAGTTAAGCTCGCCATAGCGCGCCGCCGACGCCCAATCGATCTTCTGGTCGAGGTCGTCGGCGGGCGAATGATAGACCTTGCCAAGAAAGTTCTTCCACTGCGCCTCCCCGCCATTGGCATAGCCGGTCATCAGCAGGATCGCCGGAATCCCGCGCGTGACGAAGCGATAATGATCGGAGCGCACGAAGATCGATTGCTCGGGCATCGGGTCCGGCGCGACCGACACGCCCATGCTTCGTCCGGCATCGGCAACCGCCTTGGCGACGGTCGAACGATCGGCGCCGAACGCGATCACGTCGGTGAACGGATAGAGCAGCAAGGGCATGTCGAGATCGACCACCCCGACGATCGAAGCGGCAGGGACGGTCGGGTGCGCGGCGAAGTAATCGGCGCCGAGCAGGCCCAATTCCTCGCCTGTGTTGGCGATGAACATCACCGACCGGCGCGGCGGCTTGCCCGATGCGACAAAGGCGTGCGCGGCCTCGAGCATCGTCGCCACCCCGGCCGCATTGTCGAGCGCGCCATTGTTGATCACGTCGGCGCCGGGCTTGGCATTGGTTGCAATGCCGAGATGGTCGAGATGGCCCATCAGAACGACATGTTCGGCGGCGAGCCGCGGGTCCGCTCCAGGCAATTTGGCGATGACTTCGGGGCTCTTGAAATCCTCCCACCGCGATTCGGAGCGGATCGACAGCCGCGGGCGAAGCGCGAAGCCGCGCGGGCGAACCCCCTTCTTCGTGGCCTCGGCCTGAACCGCGGCGAGTGACTTGGGGGCGCCTTCGAACAAACGCTCGCCCATTGCCTTAGAGGCGCTGAGCATCACGCGCACCGAGCCATTATCGTCTCCCGACTTGCCGCTCGTGTCGATCCAGTCGACCGACGGGCGCTTCGAGTAGAGACTGACCGCGGGAGCGTTAGGCGGCGGAGCGCTCTGCCGCCCGCCGATCTGCAGCAGGCCCACCGCGCCGTGCGCGGCGGCGGCGCGGACCTTGTCGGCGCCGAGGTGGGCGGCGATCTCGGTCGGAAGTCCGGCCTGGGTGCCAGCGAGCACGACCACGATCTTGCCGCGCACGTCGAGCCCGGCATAATCGTTGAGCCCCAGTTGCTGGTCGGACAGGCCATAGCCGACGAACACCATGCCGGCGTCAATCTCGCGGCGGGCTTGGGTCAGGCTCGGGCGGAGGCCAAGCTCATATTCGCTGACCGGCGTGAAAGCGCCGCCGGTCGACATGGTGATGCTATTCTTGCCCTCGACCAGTCGCGCGCGCCGCAGCGGCACCCACTGATACCAGCTGCCATTCTCGCCGGCTGGCTGGAGTCCCAGGGCGCGAAACTGGCTGGCGACGTAGGCAGCGGCGATTTCATGCCCGCGGGAACCCGTGCCGCGCCCTTCGAGCAGGTCACTGGCGAGGAATTCGACATGCCCGCGAACACGCGCGGCGGCGGCGGCGGCGGTATTGCTCGGCGCGACCGGGGCCGCCGGGGCAGCGGCGATCGACAAAGCGGCGAGCGGCACCAGGAAGGGACGAAAAAAGGTCATGCGCGGAATCCCGCCAAAGGATGAAAGAGCGGCGGCGTTAACCACCGCTTTGCAAAGTGCTCGCTATCGGATGCCGCGCCCGGTGGCCAGACACGCGCTCGTCGCTTGTCGAACCATGGGGTTTGCCGATCGAGCGCCCGCCGCTATCAGGGCGCGCCATTAACCAATCTTGTCCGGGATATTCCATGACCATCACCATTTCGAGCGCGTTCGACGCCGGCAATATCCGCGTCGTCGATCAGGACGGCGACCGCGTCGACCTCGAAATCGTCAAGGATCACATGAGCGATTTTCATCAGTGGTTCCACTTCCGTCTGGCGGGCGCGGGCGGCCGCGAAGTGACGCTGCGAATCCTCAACTGCGCATCGGCGGCCTATCCCGATGGCTGGCCCGACTATCGCGCCTGCCTGTCGATCGACCGCGAGGATTGGACCCGGATCGAGAGCACGAGCTACGCCGACGGCGTATTGACGATTCGCTTCACGCCCGAAACCGACCTGGTATGGCTCGCTTACTTCGCGCCTTATTCGATGGAGCGGCACCACGACCTCGTGTCGACCGTCGCCGCGCTTCCCGGGGTCGAATATCAAAGCCTCGGCAAAAGCCATGACGGACAGGATATCGATTGCCTGACGCTGGGCGAGGGCGATCTCACCGTGTGGCTCTATGCGCGCCAGCATCCTGGCGAGACGATGGCCGAATGGTGGATGGAAGGCGCGCTCGAGAAACTCACCGACAGCGACGACCCGATCGCGCGCGTGCTGCGTCAGCAATGCACCTTCCATGTCGTCCCCAACATGAACCCCGACGGATCGCGCCGCGGCCATTTGCGGACCAACGCCGTGGGCGTGAACCTCAATCGCGAATGGCATGCGCCGAGCGTCGAGCGGAGCCCCGAAGTGTTGTGCGTGCGGAACCGCATGGACCAGACCGGGGTTGATTTCGCGATGGACATTCACGGCGACGAAGCGATCCCCGCCAACTTCCTTGCCGGGTTCGAAGGCATTCCCTCCCTGACCGAGCGCCAGAGTAAGCTGTTCAAGCATTTTTCGGACACGCTTGAGCGGCTGTCGCCCGATTTCCAGACCCGCCAGGGTTATCAGATCCCGCCCCCCGGCCAGGCCAATTTGTCGATGTCGACAACCCAGCTCGCCGAGCGGTTCGGGGCGGTGTCGATGACACTCGAGATGCCGTTCAAGGACAATTTCGATCTTCCCGACGAGGTCTATGGCTGGAGCCCCGAGCGGTCGAAATATCTCGCCGGCTCGTGCCTCGACACGCTCTACGCGCTGCTTGTGGATCTCAAGCAGGCCAAGGCGGGCAAGGCCTGATGCCGACGCTCGTCCTGCTTCGCCACGGCCAGTCGCAATGGAATCTGGAGAATCGCTTCACCGGCTGGTGGGATGTCGACCTGACCGAATTGGGGGTCGCCGAAGCGATTGCGGCGGGCGAGTTGCTTTCCGCCGCGGGATATGACTTCGATTGCTGCTTCACCTCGCTCCAGACGCGCGCGATCCGCACGCTTAACCTGGCGCTGGAAACGATGGGACGGCTGTGGTTGCCGGTGACCAAGGACTGGCGGCTCAACGAGCGCCATTATGGCGGGCTGACCGGGCTCAACAAGGCCGAAACCATCGCCAAGGTGGGCGCCGAACAGGTCCATGAGTGGCGGCGATCGTTCGACATTCCACCGCCGCCGCTCGAAGCTGACAGCGCCTACCGGGTGCGAGACGACCGCCGCTACGCGGGGATCGACGTCCCGCATAGCGAGAGCCTCAAGGACACCATTGCGCGCGTGCTGCCTTATTACGAAGCCAACATCGTTCCGGAGCTCCGCGCCGGGAAGAGGGTGATCATCTCGGCACACGGCAATTCGCTGCGCGCGCTTGAAAAGCATCTCTCGAATATCGCCGATGCCGACATCGTCGGGCTTGAGATTCCGACCGGACAGCCGATCATTTATCGATTGCGCGACGACCTCACGGTCGAGGACCGCTATTATCTCAGCGAGCGCCACAACTAGCGGCAGCTATCGCTTAAACGTCGCCGACGCGCCGCTATGCCGCAGTCACGGCATGACGGACTGCCCCCGGCAGTCCTATGCCGCAACTTTCACGCGGTACATTGCCTGGTCGGCGCGCGCGAGGACCGCGCCTGGTGTGTCGCCCCGTTGCACCAGCGTCAGCCCGATCGCCACCGACAGCGGCATGGGCCCGCCCTCGAACAAAAACTCGTTGTCGGCGACGAGGTTGACCAGCCGCTCGGCGGTTTCGATCGCGCTCGCTTCGTCGGCATGATCGAGCAGAATGCAAAATTCGTCCCCGCCGACCCGCGCGACACAGTCTCCGGCGCGCACCCCGACCAGCAGCTGCTGGGCGACATGGATCAGCGCGGCGTCACCGCCTTCGTGGCCCAGGCGGTCATTGAGCAGCTTGAGCCCGTCTAGGTCGACGAACAGCACCGCAGCCGGGATGTCGTGGCGTTCGTGGCGCGCGATCATGGTCTCGAGCTCGCGCAGCATTCCGCGGCGATTGGCAATCGGCACCAGCGCGTCGAGGTGCGCAAGCCGGTCGAGTTCGACGACCTTTTCCTCGAGCCGTGCAACCTCGCCCTGCAATTGCGCGATCTGCTCGAGCAACTGGACCGAATTACGGCTTTCCTGACTGACATCGTGCATGACGAACCCCGTTCATCCGGAGTCAATAATCCAAAATCGCGCGAATGTGGATTCCCAATTCAAATCGGTCCCGCATTGCGCCACTCGGCAAGCGTCTTTAGGACCGCGCTTCATGCAGCGTCAGCACGGGACGATAGGATGACCGGTCCGCTAGTCGGGATCATCATGGGAAGCACCTCCGATTGGGAGACGATGCGTCACGCCGCCGAGATGCTCGAGTTGCTGCAGGTCGACCATGAAACGCGAGTTGTTTCGGCCCATCGCACTCCACAGCGGCTGTATGACTATGCCGCTGGGGCGAGCGAACGCGGGATGAAGTTGATCATCGCCGGCGCTGGCGGCGCGGCGCATTTGCCCGGGATGACAGCGGCGATCACCGCTTTGCCAGTGCTCGGCGTGCCGATCGAGAGCAAAGCATTGAAGGGCATGGATAGCTTGCTTTCGATCGTCCAGATGCCCGCCGGCATCCCGGTCGGAACGCTCGCCATCGGCAAGCCGGGGGCGATCAACGCCGCTTTGCTCGCGGCCGCGATACTCGCGACAAATGATCGGGTGCTTGGCGAGCGCCTTGCCCAGTGGCGCGCGAAGCAGACCGATTCGGTCCCCGATTCGCCCGACTGACGCGATGCGGCTCGGCGAAGGGCAAGGGTTGGCGCCCGGATCGACCATCGGCATCATCGGCGGTGGTCAGCTGGGCCGCATGCTGAGCATCGCCGCTGCCCAGCTTGGCTATCGCTGCCACATCTTCGATCCGCACGAGGCGCCATGCGCCGCCGAGGTCGCGGCGCGCTTCACCCGCGGGTCGTTCGACGATGCCGACGCTCTGGCCCGCTTCGCAGCGCAGTGCGATGTCGTCACTTACGAATTCGAGAATTTGCCCATCTCACCGCTCGAAGCGCTTGGCGACAAGCTGCGGCCGGGAACGCATAGTCTGACCGTGACCCAGGATCGCGCGGTCGAGAAACGCTTTCTCGACGCCGCGGGGGTACGGATCGCGCCATGGTCCGAGGTCAACGACGAGGAAACGCTTGCCGCCGCGATCGCCGCGCTCGGGCTGCCATTGCTGCTCAAGACGCGGCGCTTTGGCTATGACGGCAAGGGCCAGGCGTGGGTTCGCACCCCCGCCGAGGCGGCTGCTTCGTGGCAGGCGATTGGTCGCGTCCCTGCCGTGGCCGAGAAGGCAATGCAGTTCGCCGCCGAATATTCGGTGATTGCGGCGCGCTCGGCAGGCGGCCAGAGCAAGGTCTGGCCGGTTTCGCGCAATATTCACGACGGCGGCATCCTGCGCCGCTCCGAAATCCCCGCGGGGGCGCCGATCGAAGCGCAGGTCACCGATGCGGTCGAGATCGCCGCGACGCTTGCCGAACGACTCGGCCATGTCGGCGTCATGGCGGTCGAATTCTTCGCCTGCTCCGATGGGCCGGTGGTCAATGAGATCGCGCCGCGCGTCCATAACAGCGGGCATTGGACCATCGAAGGATCGGTCACCTCGCAATTCGAGCAGCATGTCCGCGCAATTTGCGGGCTGCCGCTGCGCGACACGCGTCTCGTCGGGCGAGACATCGTGATGGAAAATCTGATCGGCGGCGATGTCGACCAATGGGACGCGCTGACTGCCCAGCCCGGGGCACACGTCCACCTCTACAATAAGGGTGAACCGCGCCCCGATCGCAAGATGGGGCACGTCACGCGCGTTGCGTGACGACGGCGAGTGTTAAGCAAGCCCGGTAACGGCGCGTCACCCGGCCCCCCAGTGAGCAAATCATGCATGGAAGGCCGAATGGGGGTGCGGGCGAGCGCCGACTGGTGACTAGCGCGCCGATATCACCTCGATCGGCAGGCCGAGTTTCGCCAGTTGCGGGCGCACCTTGGCGGCGTCGCCGACCACCAGCCACACGAACCCGCGCGAGCTGACCGCCGCGCGGATCGCCTGATCGACCTCGGCCGTGGTCTGGCCGCGATAGCGCGCCGCGAGCGTCTCGTAATAATTGTCGGGACGCCCGAGCAGATCGTTCGACATCATCGCACCCAGCACCGCGCTCGAAGTCTCGAACCGTCCGGGCAACTCGTTGATGCTCTTCGCGGTGACCCGCGCGAGCTCGATCGGAGTCACGCCCTTGGAACCAAGGAAGCCCGCGAACTGCGTATCGAGCGCGGCAATCGCATCCCCGGTGCGGTCGGCCTGGACCGGCGCATTGATGAGGTATGGCACGGCGCGTTCGCGCAACGAGAAATTGCCGTTGACGCCATAGGACCAGCCTCTCGTTTCACGCAGATCCATGTTGATCCGGCTGAGGAAGTCGCCCCCGAGCACCGAATTGGCACTGCCCGCCGCCAGCGTGTCGCCTTTCGGATCGAGCGGAGTAATCTGCCCACCGCTGATCACCGACTGGGGTGAGCCGGGCCGGTCGATGAGGACGATCCGCGAGGTCGCGGGGCGCAGCGGGACAGCGCCGAACGTTTTGACGCCTTTTGCCACGGCAGGCGCGGTCCACGATCCGAACTGGGCATTAAGCAACGGCATCAGTTCGGCCAGCGGGCGATCCGACACGACGAAGATTTTTGCATTGTCAGGGCGGATCCACTGATCCTTCTCGGCGATCAACTGATCGCGACTGGCCGCACCGATCGCCGTCGAATCGCCGCCTCGAAGCGCGGCATAGGGGTGGTTGGGCCCGAAGATCAGCGCCGGCAAGGCGCGCGCGGCAATACCGTTGGGGTCCTTCTGCAACTGGGCGATAGCCGTCAGCGACTGCGTCTTGACCCGCGCCAGCGCGTCATCCGCAAAGGCCGGATTTTTGATCACGTCGCCGACCAGCGCAAGGCTTGGTGCGAGGTTCGCCGACAGCGCCGACATCGTCACGGTCGAGCGATCGAGCGAGGTGCCCGTCCCAATCTCGACCCCAAGCCGTTCCTTGGCTTCGCTGAAGGCCTGGGCGTCGAGGCTGGTGGTGCCTTCATCGAGCATCCCGAACATCAGCGACTGAATACCGCGCTCGCTGGGAGCGTCGGCGGCGTCACCGGCATTGAATGCAACCGCCAGCTGGGTGATCGGAACAGCGTCCCGATGGGCATAATCGACCGCCATGCCGTTGGCCAAGGTGGTGTGGGTGATCGTCGGAAAATCGAGCGCGGTCAGCTGGCCAACCGGGGGCACGACACGCTGAGCGCCGGGGGTCGCCGCAGTCGTGGTCGGCTTGACCTTGCCGTCGGGAGTGAACTTGGTCTCGACATAAGGCGGGCGCTCGCCCGGCTCAAGCCGGACCGATAGCGCCGGGCGGGTCAGCCACTGGCGCATCGCGGCCTGCACTTCGGCAGGTGTGATGCTCGCATAAGTAGCGAGAGTCTTCTTGTAGAAGTCGCTGTCGCCGGTGAAGGTCTGTCCTTCGGCCAACGTCACCGCCTTGCCGCCAAAGCCGCCGACCTGTTCGAGGCCGCGGATTCGCCCCCCGACTTCGCTCAGCGCGGCGCGCTGGACTTCGGCCTCGGTCGGACCTTCGGCGATATATTGCGCGACCAGTTCGTCGAGCCGTCTCTCGACCAGCGCCGGATCGACCCCGGGCTTGACCGCTGCTTCGACATAGAAAATGCCGACCCGCTGAAGCGCGAACATGTTGGCCGATGCCGACACTGCAATCTGTTCGTCGCGCACCAGCACCTTGTCGAAGCGCGAACTGGCGAGCCCGCCGAGCACCGAGCCGCCGACATCGAGCGCAACCAACTGCCGATCGAGCAAGCCGGGAACGGTCCAGTAGCGCGACACGGTGGTCGTCGCGACGCGATCCTTCATCACCAGTTGCTTGGGAGCGGCGAGAGTCGGGATCGCGGCCTGCGCCGGGTTGTTGACCGGACCGCGTGGGATGGCGGCGAAATAGCGCTCGACCTTGGCGCGCGCGGTCGGCAGATCGATGTCGCCCGCGATGACGAGCACGGCGTTGTTGGGACCGTATTTCTCACGGAACCAATTCGCGGTGTCGGTCAGGCTGGCAGCGTCAAGATCGGCCATCGAGCCGATCGCGCTATGCTGATAAGGATGGCCGTCGGGGAAGAGGTTCTTGAGAACTTCATTGAACACGAGCCCACCGGGGCGATTGTCGCTTTGACGCTTCTCGTTTTGGACAACGCCACGCTGATTATCGAGCGTGGCTTGCGTCACCGCGCCGAGCAGATGCCCCATGCGGTCGCTTTCCATGAACAAGGCGCGATCGATCGCTCCGGTCGGCACCGTCTGAAAATAGTTGGTGCGGTCGAACGACGTCGTGCCGTTATAATCGGTCGCACCGATTTGCTGAAGGTAAGTGAAAAAATCGCCCGGCAGGCTCTCCGAGCCGTTGAACATCAGATGTTCGAACAGATGCGCAAATCCGGTCTTGCCCTTGGGCTCGTCCTTGGCCCCGACATTATACCACATGCTGACGCCGATCACCGGCGCCTTGCGATCCTCATGCACGATCACCGTCAGGCCATTGTCGAGGCGAAAGCTCTGATGCGGGATTGCGACCTGCTCGACCAGCGTCGCCACCGGAACCGGATCGGTGCTGACCGCGAGCGGCGCAATGGCTTGCGGCGCAGGACCGTCCGCGATCGCAACCGGCCGGGTCGTGGCGCAGGCAGCGAGCAAGGAAGTGCCGGCGAGCAAAAGGGTCAGGCGCGATAAGTGGCTGGACATCAAGGGTTCCCCAATAAGATTGGTTCAACCCTAGCCGCGCGCGCCAACGACGCAAGCGCCTTCGACCAGCGCGCGCGGTGCGTCGACGAACGACCTGACGCTTAGTCGCGCGCGGGAACTTTCGACTTGAGCCTCGCGACCACGTCGTCGTCGCTGATGCGCCGATATCGCGCCATCAACAGGCCGACGAGGCCGAACAGGATCAGCCCGCCCGCAATCAACTTGAACAATGTCTGATGGTCTTCGCGCACCATTGCGAGCGCGTCGCCGAAGTTGCGCACACGTTCGCCATCGAGACCGGCCTGAATCGCGAAATATCCGACCATGGCAACGATGATCGCCCGCGCGGCATAACCCAACTGACCCGCAGACTTCACCAGCGCCGGCGCACCGGGCATCTCGTCCATGAACTTCGCTTTGTAAGCGATATAAAATTGGCTCGCGGCGACGCCCATCACAATGACGCCGATGATGACCAATAGCGCGTCGCCCCCGGTCGTCGCGGCGACCTCGGCTGCGGCGTCCTGCTTCGCGCCGCCCGACCCCGATGCCTGTCCGGCATCGGCCGCGCCATCCTTCGTGCCGAACAATTGTTGTGCCGCGAGAAACGCAAGCAACCAATATCCCAGACCGCCGACAGCGCGCGCGACGCGCTTGACGATTCCCTTGGCGTCGGTGCCGTCATCATCGAGGTCGAGCGCGGCGGTGTATAATTTGTACAGCCCGTAGCCGAATAGGCCAACCGCGAGAATCGCCAGCAACGGCGTCCCGCCGGGGAGGTCGTCGACCGCCTGGACCGTTTCGCCGGTCGAGAGCGCCTTGCCGGTCGACAAAGCGATATAGCCGAGCACCAGATAAACGATCCCCCGCGCCGCATAGCCCAACCGCGCCCATGTCTCGAGCCGCCTGATCCGCTCCATCGTCATTCTCCCTGTTGCAGCGAGAGACGGTTCAGCGCGGTCTCGGTTCCGTCGCCGATGACAGCGCGCCGCGAGGATGCTAGCGGGCCGCGTCATGAGCATCGAATTGGCCAAGATCCGCAATTTCTCGATCATCGCGCATATCGACCATGGGAAATCGACCCTGGCCGACCGCCTGATCCAGACCACCGGCGGGCTCAGCGCGCGCGAAATGTCCGCCCAAGTACTTGATAACATGGACATTGAGAAAGAACGCGGGATCACGATCAAGGCCCAGACGGTGCGACTTGAGTGGAAGGGCTACGAGCTCAACTTGATGGACACGCCGGGGCACGTCGACTTCGCCTATGAAGTCAGCCGAAGCCTCGCCGCGTGCGAAGGCGCATTATTGGTGGTCGACGCGGCGCAAGGGGTCGAGGCGCAGACGCTTGCCAACGTCTACCAGTCGATCGAGCATGACCATGAGATCGTGCCGGTGATCAACAAGATCGATCTCCCCGCCGCCGAACCCGAAAAGGTCCGCGCCGAAATCGAGGAAGTGATCGGGCTCGACGCCTCCAACGCGGTCATGACCAGCGCCAAGAGTGGGATCGGGATCGAGGAAGTGCTCGATGCGATCGTCGAACGCATCCCGCCGCCCACGGGAGACCGCGCCGCACCGCTCAAGGCGATGCTGGTCGACAGCTGGTACGACCCTTACCTGGGGGTGGTGATCCTGATCCGCGTGATCGACGGGGTGATCCGCAAGGGCCAGGAAATCATGTTCATGGCCGCCGGCACGCGCCACCTGGTCGACCGTGTCGGCTGCATGCGCCCCAAACTCGAAGTGCTGATCGAACTCGCCGCGGGCGAAATCGGGATCATCACCGCGCAGATCAAGGAAGTTGCGCAGACCCGAGTCGGCGACACGATTACCGATGCCAAGCGCCCCGCGACCGAAGCCCTGCCCGGGTTCAAGGAAGTCCAGCCGGTGGTGTTCTGCGGGCTCTTTCCTGTCGACGCCGCAGACTTCGAAAAGCTCCGCGAGAGCATCAGCAAGCTGCGCCTCAACGATGCCAGCTTCAGCTTCGAGACCGAGAGCAGCGCGGCGCTCGGCTTCGGATTCCGGTGCGGCTTCCTCGGGCTGCTCCACCTCGAGATCATCCAGGAACGGCTGACGAGAGAGTATGACCTCGACCTGATCACCACTGCGCCGTCGGTGGTGTATCGGATGCAACTCAACCGCAGCAAACGCGGTGACCCCGGCGCGACCTCGGGGCGCGTGGTGGTCGGCGAAAGCGACGATGGCGGCAGCGTGATCGAGCTTCACAACCCCGCCGACATGCCCGACCCGAGCCGGATCGCGAGCATCGAGGAGCCGTGGATCGAGGCGACCATCTATTGCCCCGACGAATATCTCGGGACGATCCTCAAATTGTGCCAAGACCGGCGCGGGGTGCAGAAGGACCTGACTTACGTCGGCGGGCGCGCGCAGATCAAATATGAGCTCCCGCTCAACGAAGTGGTGTTCGATTTCTACGACCGCTTGAAGTCGATCAGCCGCGGCTATGCGAGCTTCGACTATCACCAGATCGGCCACCGCGAGGGCGACCTCGTCAAGATGAGCGTCCTCGTCAACGAGGAACCGGTCGACGCGCTGAGCATGATCGTCCACCGCGCGACTGCCGAAATTCGCGGTCGTGGGATGGTCGAGCGCCTCAAGGAATTGATCCCGCGCCACCTCTTCAAGATCCCGATCCAGGCCGCGATCGGCGGCAAGGTCATCGCGCGCGAAACGATCGGCGCGATGCGCAAGGACGTTACGGCGAAGTGCTACGGCGGGGACGCGACGCGCAAGCGCAAGCTGCTCGACAAGCAGAAGAAGGGCAAGCTGAAGATGCGCGAATATGGCAATGTCAGCATCCCGCAGGAGGCGTTTATTGCAGCGCTGCGGATGGGGGATGAATAAGCGCGGTCCCGGCTCGGGCCAGCGCCGTTTCGCCTTAGCCAGACGACTCGAATGATCGCTTATCCACCGCAATAGCTCGCATTCCCACGATCAAGTGGCGCTCTTCCGGCCTCGTCACCGGCGGCTTTAACCGCGGTGGGTCGCCGCCGTGAAAACCTCAACCGCGCGCCATCGAAAGGCCAGCGGCGGCGGCGGCGAGCGACAGCGTGACGCTGAGCGCGACATAGGCCGCCGCCTGGCCATAAGCGCCGCGCTGCGCGAGTGCGATGGCGTCGAGGCTGAACGCCGAGAAAGTGGTGAAGCCGCCGAGCAGCCCGGTGATCAGCAGCAGTCGCGCGGAATGCTGCTCGAGCGGTAGCCCGGCGGCAAGAAGCCCGATCACGAAACCTCCCGCGACATTGACCATGAGCGTTGCCAGCGGGCCGCCGATGGCGAGCGCGGCCGAGTAGCGAAGCACGGCGCCGAGCCCGCCCCCAACGAATACCAGAAGCGCGTTCACGGATTATCGACGACGAGTTTTTCGGGGTGGCGGGTGAACTGGCGGACGATGAGCACGATCAGCCCGCCGACGATCGCCCCGACGATCGCGGCGGCGATGGCATTGGCGATCCACTCGACGATCGCCGCGATCGGCCCGAGGCTGGCGGCGATCAAATGCGCGCCTTCCTCGACCGCATGCGGAAAGCGTTCGAACCCGATATCGCCGATCCCG
This sequence comes from Pseudomonadota bacterium, assembly GCA_030855425.1. Next base: position 7,978 of record JALYRH010000015.1, on the reverse strand, counting down.
TGGAGCAATATCCCGCCCCCGACCCACAGCATTGCTGCGGTGCCGAGCGATGCCAGCGACTTGAGCAGCCCCGGGACCATGCGGACAAGGAAGCCGCCGACGGCTTGCGCGAGGCGGCTCGCGCGCTGTGCCAGGTTGAGCCCGATATCGTCGAGTTTGACGATCACCGCGACCACGCCATAGACCCCGAACGTGACCGCAATCGCGACCAGTCCGAGCGCGGCGGCCTTCTCGCCAAGGCTGAGTTCGCCGAGTTCGTTTAACGCGATCGCCATGATTTCGGCCGACAGGATGAAGTCGGTGCGGACCGCGCCCTTGACCTGGCGAGCCTCGAGTTCGGCCGGGGTTTCGACCGCGGCGAGGTCGACCACGGCATGATGGTCCCCGCTGATCACCTCGATGATCTTCTCGGTTGCTTCGAAGGCAAGATAGGCGCCGCCGATCATCAGCAACGGGGTGATGAGGATCGGCGCAAAGGCCGCGAGGAGCAACGCACCGGGGAGCAGGAACAACAATTTGTTCTTGAGGCTGCCAAACATGATCTTGGCGATAATCGGCAGTTCGCGGTCGGGGGTCAGCCCATGGACGTAGCGCGGGGTGACCGCGGTGTCGTCGATCACCACGCCTGCCGCCTTTGCCCCCGCCTTCGCGGTCGCGCCGACGACATCGTCGAGGCTGGCCGAGGCGAGCTTGGCGATCATCGCGACATCGTCGAGCAGTGCGATCAGTCCGGATGGCATACGAATCCCCTGTAATTCCAGGCTTCGATAGCGACGCGCGGAGTCGATGGCGAGCGGCAACGTCCGAAGACAGATTGCGGGGCCGGTTTTGTGATCCCACGGCTATTTGCAGGGGCTTTGAACGCTCGCTTCAGGTCGCTCGGGTCCTCGTCAACGTGCCGATTCGCGACACGTCGCGCCGCTGCGAAACCGTCGCTTTCGAGAACAGGTCAGAACGTCGCGACCAGAGTGACACGAACCGACCGCGGTTCGATCGGGTGAAAGTGGATGTCTTCCTGTCCGTCGGGGCCTTCGTTCGGCAACCGCGACTGGTAATAATAGTCGATCGCCGAACTTTTTGAATTGAGGAGATTGAACATTTCGAGCTCGAGGTGCAGCGTCGGCTTGAAGCGGTAGCCGAGGCGGCCATTCAAGGTTGTAGTGGGTTTCGAGCGGACGCTATTGTCCTCGATCAACGGGCGGGGCCCGAAATAGCGCAATTGGAGCGCGCCGAAATAAGGGCCGAGATCGTCGACCGCGAGTGCGATCGAGGCAACTCCTTCGACTGCTCCCGGAATGCGATCCCCCTCCGCCGCCGAACCGCGAAACCGCGCCTGCGCAAAAGCAAGGTCGGCGTCGATCGTCAGCCAGTGCGTTGGGCGGTAATAGTTCGACAATTCGAATCCGATGCGGCGACTGGGTCGTCCGGCATTCGTGGTGCCCGCATCCCCTGCGAACGTCAGTTCGGAATCGAAGTCGAGTCCGTAAACCGACAGAGTGCTTTGCAGGCGCGGAACGATTTCGCTCCGCACGCCCGCCTCGATCCCTCTGGCGCGAACCAGCCCGGGGACCCGATCCGCAGGATCGCCGCTTTTAGGGTCAATCGCAATCGTCGTGCCGCGCGCATCGTTGCTGTGGAATCCCGAACCGAGATTGACGTACAATTCGGTCTTGCTGAACGGGCCGAAGATCAGGCTCAGCTTGGGGCTGGCGATGGCATCGCGATCCTTGCCCGAATTGACACCGAGCGAACTGTCGACGTCGAATTTATAAAAATCCCCGCGCAGCCCCACGACGGTGCGGAACTGGTCAGTCCAGTGCGTGGTGTTTTCGACAAACGCCCCGACGCTGGTTTCCTTGATCCGATCACTGCGTGTCACCGACAACAGCCTGCGCGCCCTGGTGTTGGTCAGCGCATTGCGGATGACATCATGCTGCGCCTGGACGCCGAACGTGGTTTCGGAAGCGCGCCCGAACCATTGGCCCCGCAACGAATGGCTGGCGTTCAACGCGGCGCTGTTGCGGTCGTCGGGCTGGCCGAACTGATCGCCGTTGATCGGATCGTCGAGAAAGTAAGTGAAATTCGAATAAATGCGGAGACGGTTGTCGATCATGTAGGCGCTGATGTGGGTGGCACTGTGTTCATCGCTGCGGTGCCATTCCCCCGAACCACTGTAGCGATGGACGCTGCCACCATCGGTCGGATCGATCGAGCTCAAGCGATCGAGCGTACCGGCGTCGACCGCGCGTCTGGGAATCTGATCGGTGGCATTATACCTGGCGCGGTATCCCATTGCCGTCATGCTGAAGCCCGACGCTTCGTCGCCACGCGAGTAGCGCAGCACGCCGTTGATTTTGCGAAAATCATCGCCTTTGGCGAACGGGCCGTCATTGTGAAACAGTTCAAGCGCGTAAAGCAGATTGCCGCCCGCGACGGCGGGCGAGCCGGCGATCAGGCCGCGGCGATAAGCATATTGCCCGACCCCGACGCTGACCAGCGTCTTCGGCAATCTGTCGACGTAAAGGACGCTGACCGATCCCGCCGCAGCGAAGTCTCCATCCGAGGCGTAATAAGGCCCCTTGCGATAGATCAGCCGGTCGGCGAGTTCGGGAATGAGGAAGTTGACGTCGGTCCAGCCCTGGCCGTGGCTGTGGCTGCGCTGGTTGACCAGCATTCCGTCGATCGTGGTCCGCAAGTCGGTGCCGTGATCGAGGTTGAAACCGCGCAGGTAGAATTGGTTGGCCTTGCCCTCCCCGCTATGCTGGCTAACGATCAGCCCGGGGGTCGCTTCGAGCAGCTCGCCGGGGCGATAGACAGTCCGCGCCTCAAGCTGCTTGCCGGTCACGATGCCTTCATTCGCCGAATTGGCGACACCGAGCTGGCTGGGGCGCGAGCCGGTGACGACGACCGTCGGCTGATCGCCCGGAACGAACACTTGTTCGGCCAGCGCGGGCGGTTCGCTCCGCGACGTCCCGACTACGGTCGGTCCCGAAGCGTCTCGATCGGACGGCTGCGATTGCGCGAGGGCAGGCGACGCAAGTGCCGTCAGCGACAGCAGCCAAGCATGCTTTGTCATTGTCCCCCCTCCCGTATCGACACGCCAGGTGCCCGGCCAATTTAATCGGCGTAATTCAAAAGATAGAATCGACGCCTAACATTTGTTGGTTTGTTAAGCGCGGGATAAATCACTTTGCAATCTAAGAGCGAGCAGTGAAAGGGTCGAAAGTGCGGCCTACTGGCCGATCTCGGGGGACATGTTCGCCATGCAACGTATCACGGTCTCGCTGGAAGAGGAGCTGGCCGGCGCGCTCGACATGTTCCTGCGCTCGCAAGGCTATCAAAGCCGGTCCGAAGGAGTGCGCGATATTGTTCGTGACGCGATGGCTTCGCAAACCGGCGAAGCATCAGGCCATTCTCATTGCGTCGCGAATCTGTCGTACATCTACAATCACCGCGTGCGCGCGTTGGCGAGCAGATTGTCGGACCTCCAGCACGCGCATCACGACTTGATCGTTTCGACGACGCTGGTGCATCTTGACCACGATAACAGCCTGGAAAGCGTCATGCTGAAAGGCGAGACCAGCGCGATTCTCGAATTTTCGAACCGGGCGCGGACCGAGCGCGGGGTTCGATCATGCACGATCAACGTCGTTGGCGTGAAACCGCATGATCACCATCGTGGGGCGCATGACCATCATCATCGCGGGCACGCGCATCTGTCACCGATCGATTGACTGGAAGCGACTTGTGGCGAGGCGCGAGCATTTCAGCAGGTTGATTGTGACCGTACCGCAGCGTTCAGTAGATCGGCGCTCGTTCAGGCACCGGCCACGGTCAATTGGATAGCCGTGCGACGACTTATCGGGACGTGAAGTCGATCCAGGGTGATAATGATGAGGAACGTTAACAGACGGCTGCCCCCAGTTTTGATAGCGCTGGCAGCGATGGCGAGCCCGGTTGGCGCGTTTGTACCGGCCGGGACGGTGCAGCCGCCGGTCGCGACTGGAAAAGCGATTCCGGCTCAGGCTCTTCCCCAGACACCAGCCGAGGCGTTTGCACAGGACGGCGCGGCCTATGCGCGGCGTTATGGCGTGACGCAGCATCAAGCGTCGGTGAGGCTGCGCGCGTTGCACGCGAGTGCGGCGTTCACCGACCAGATCCGGCAGGCGCATCGCAACCGCTTGGTGGGGATTTCAATCGATCATTCGCCGACGTTGCGGATCGTGGTGCTGCTGACCGGGGCGGAGCCGGTTCCCGAGACCAGCATCGCGTTTGACGGAATCGCTTTGCCGGTGGTGTTTCGAACTGGCGCTGCCGCGATCGGCAACGATGTCATCCGGGCGATGCTCCAACGCGGCCCCGCGCTCGAAGCGCTCCTGCCCGCGTCGCGCGGGATGGGACTCGACGAACGCTCCGGTGAACTCGTGATCCTGATCCGCGCGATCGACGCGGCGAGGCTCGATGTCGCGGCGCTTGAGCGGAAAGCCGAGGCACTGACCGGGGTGCCGGTCCGGTTCGACCTCGCCGATCGGCCGCGCAATCTGTCGCTGGCCGGCGGTGGGCGGATCGAGGGCGTCGATCCGGCCGATGGCAAGCGCTATGCTTGCACCAGTGGCTTCGCGGTGACCGATGGAACGCGGACCGGAATCGCGACCGCGGCGCATTGCCCAGATGATCTGGTGTACAAGAACCCCGATGGAGGGACGATCCCGCTGACCTTCGCCGGGCAATGGGGCGCGCGGACTCAGGACGTGCAGATCAATATTGGTCCGAGCCCGCAGCCGCCCATATTCTACGCCGACCGGCGGCACGGCGCGCTGCGTACGTTGGCCGCGGCGCGGTCGCGGCTGAGCACGCGCGCGGGCGAATGGCTGTGCCATTATGGCGAAAGCAGCGGCTATAGCTGCGCCGAGGTCGAACTGACCAATTTTGCGCCTCCCGGCCGGCTGTGCGCCGGGGCGTGTGCACCGACCTGGGTGACGGTACGGACCAACGATTGCCGCAGCGGCGACAGCGGCGGTCCGGTATTCAGCGGCGATGTCGCGTTCGGGATCACCAAGGGTGGCAGCGGCGGCCGGGGAACGCGCTGCAATTTCTATTTCTATATGTCGACCGACTTCTTGCCCGCCGGATGGCGATTGCTGCGCTGACCGCTGACCGCTGACCGAAGATGTTCGGTTTGTCTTTTCCCAGTCACAATTTTGTGACAAATTTTGCGGGCGCAACCGGGTCGTCGGTTTGCTTATTGAAACCATCCCTGGACAAAGTTGAGCAAATGCATCGAACGGCCCTGAATTTTTTCAGGAAACGCTTTAGTGGAACCATGGTCGGGCTCGTTTGCAGCGCGGCAATGACAATAGTGTATCCCGCCGCCGCCGTGGCGAGCAGCGACAACCAGTTTTGGCTAACCGGAAACCTGGCCGCCAACCTATCCGGCAAGATCCGGCTATCACAGGAATTGACGACGCGATTGAGCAACAATCGCAACGGCCTCTACGAAGTCGAAAGCAATACGATGCTCGGCTATCGCATGGGCAAGAAGGTCACACTGTGGCTGGGCTACACGCATGACCCGAACTATGCCGCCGGATCGTTCACCGTGCTTGAGCGGCGCTTTCGGCAACAGGTCAGCGTCGACAATGCGCTGAAGATCGGAGGCGGGACGGTGAGCGGCCGGATGCGGCTCGAAGAACGGTGGCGCGAAGGCGTTCCGGGTCCCGCGTGGCGCCTGCGGCCCTACGCCAAATTTTCGCTCCCGCTGCGCGACAAGCTTGCCCTCGTGCTCACTCACGAGACGTTCATCCATCTCAATACCACCGCATTTCAGCGCGGTCAGGGGGTAGGGCGGATGCGCAACTTCGCCGGCGTCAACGTGCCGCTCGGCAGCAGGATCGGCGCCGAGGTCGGCTATCTCAATCAATATGGCTTTGTCCGCGATGGCGACGATTCGGTTGACCATGTCGCGGCACTGACGCTCAGCGCGTCATTCAAATAAGCCAAGCCGTGTGGCAATCGCCGCGCCGACTTGCCACCGACCCTGCTTTTGCCGCACTGCGGCGCAATGTTGAGCATGGATTATATTAAATCTGATCGCGTCGCGGTTGAACGCGCAATTCGCGACAAAGGGTTTGGCGTCGATCTCGATGTCCTGCTCGCGCTTGACGCCGAAGTGCGGGGAGCGAAGACCGAAATCGAGGGACTGCGTGGCCGCCGCAATGCGATCAGCGCCCAGTTCAAGGATGCCAGCCCCGAGGAGCGAGGTGCGCTTGGCGCGGAAGCCAAAGCGGCGGGGGCGCAGGCGAGCGAACTCGAGGTCGGGCTGGCCGACAAGGAAGCCGCGCTCAGGGCGATGATGCTCAAGTTGCCCGGGATTCCGTGGGAGGGAGCGCCGGTCGGACCCAATGAGGACAGCAATGTCGTCATCCGCACCGAGGGCAAGCGGCCGCGGTTCGACTATGACCCGCTCGACCATGTCGCGCTGATCGAGAAGAATGACTGGGCCGAGCTGAGTCGGATCGTCAAGGTATCGGGGTCGCGGACTTATTGCCTCAAGGGGCGGCTGGCGTTGCTCGAGACCAAGCTGATGGGGTGGGCGCTGGAGCAGTTGATGGGGTCGGGCTTCACCCCGATCACCGTCCCGGCAATTGCCAACTACGCCGCGTTCGAGGGCACCGGACACTTTCCCGGGCACGAGGCCGAAGCCTATCATATTGCCGAAGATCAATTGTATCTTGCCGGGACCGGCGAGATCGCGCTGACTTCGCTCCATTCGGGCGAGATATTGGAGCGCGAGACCCTGCCCCGGCTCTACGCCGGGCTGTCGCCCTGTTTCCGGCGTGAGGCGGGGAGCGCCGGGCGCGATGTGCGCGGGCTGCTGCGGGTCCACCAGTTCCTTAAGGTCGAAGCCTATGTGATTTGTGAGAATGACGAGGCACTGAGCGCCGAATGGCATGCCAAATTGCTCGGGATCGCCGAGCAATTGCTGACGTTGCTCGAAATTCCGTACCAGGTGGTTGAGACCTCGACCGGGGACATGGGGCTGGGCAAGTATCGCATGAACGACATCGAGAGCTGGGTTCCGAGCCTTGAGAAATATCGCGAGACTCACAGCTGTTCGACGCTTCACGAGTGGCAGGCGCGGCGTGCCAACCTTCGTTATCGCGACGTCGAGGGCAAGGTGCGGTTCGCCCACACGCTCAACAATACCGCGCTGGCCAGCCCGCGCATCCTTGTGCCGCTGATCGAGAATCACCAGCTTGCGGATGGACGGGTACGATTGCCCGAGGCCATCCGGCCGCTGATGGGAGGCGATGAATTCCTGTAGTCGAGCAGATCGACGACGATCCCGATGATCGCGCGCCTTCAGGCTGGCTGCGGCTGGGCGAAGTCGCCTGGAATTTTCCGCGTATGCTGTCGGGGATGGGGCCGCTTGGTCCGCGCGGACCCGAAGATGGGCCACCCGCACTGGTCGTGCCCGGCTTATTGGCGAGTGATCGATCGACGATGGAGTTACGGCGTGGGCTCGCGCGTGCCGGCTGGCGGGTCCATCCGTGGGAGATGGGGTTCAACAAGGGCGCCAGGGCCGATACGCTGGAGCGGCTGAAGACGCGGCTCGACGCGGTAGCAGACAAGCGCAAGGTGCTGCTGGTCGGGTGGAGCCTGGGCGGGCTTTTTGCGCGGGAACTGGCGCGGGCGCACCCCGAAATGGTGCGCGGCGTGGTGACGCTCGGCTCGCCATTTTCAGGTGACCTCAGGACGAATAATAATGTCCGAGCGCTCTACGAGTGGATTGCGGGGCATCCGGTCGACCAGCCGCCGTTCCCGCGCGTGCTCGCCAAGCCGCCGGTGCCGACACTGGCCCTGTGGTCGCGGCGGGATGGGATCGTGTCGGTGCGCTCGGCGCGCGGGCTCGATGGCGAGCGCGACAAGGAAGTCGAGATCAACACCACGCACATGGGGTTTGCCGTGAGCCGCGCCG
>JALYRH010000014.1 GCA_030855425.1 Pseudomonadota bacterium | reverse complement strand
GGATGAGGTCGGGGTGGTACATGCGACGCGCGAGCCTCCAATGTTCGTCCAAGCCGAACACCGTCTCTCCGGCCCCGTCGCACGCAAGGTGGAGAAGGCGCCAGCCCGCTTCCCTTGTGGCCACCCGGATGCCAACCCGAAGTGACAGCATCATGAATCGTCGATCCGCGAATCGCCGTCAAGCGCGATTATTTGGACGACTTGAGGCGGTGGCATAACCCGTCCGACATTGACGTTGGAGCCCGGCCTTCGGTTGTTCGTCATTACTCCTTTGAAGGCGCCGCTGCGCCGGGGTAGGTCCGGGTCGATGACTACGACCCGCTTTGCCCCTTCGCCCTCGGGCCGCCTCCACCTTGGCCATGCCTATAGCGCCGCGCTCGGGCGCACGGCGGGGGAGCGCTTCCTGCTGCGGATCGAGGATCTCGACCCCGGCCGCTGCCGCCCCGAACATGTCGCGGGTATCGAGGAAGATCTGGCGTGGCTGGGCATCAGTTCCGACGCGCCGCCGTTGGTCCAGTCGGCGCGGCTTACGGATTACGCCGCCGCGCTGGAGCGGCTCCGCGCCGCGCGGCTGATCTATCCCTGTTTCTGCACCCGCGCCGACATCGCCGCGTCGCTCAGCGCGCCACATGGCGACGCGGGCGCCGCCTACCCGGGCACGTGCCGCGGCCTGCCCGACGATCCCCAGCGCCGCGCCTCGACCCCGCATAGCTGGCGGCTCGACAGCGGCGCGGCGCTGGCGCGGACCGGGCTTCCGGACTGGCGCGAGCAGGATTGCACGCGCTTCACTTCCACCCCCGTCGACATCGGCGACGCAATTTTGGCCCGCAAGGATGCCCCTGCTTCCTACCACCTCGCCTGTGTCGTCGACGATGCGGCGAGTGGGATTAACTTGGTCGTCCGCGGAGAGGATCTGCGCCCCTCGACCCCGGTCCAACGGCTGCTCCAGATCTTGCTTGGGCTGCCTGAACCAACCTATCTCCATCACCCGCTTGTGCTTCATGACGACGGCCGCCGCCTCGCCAAGCGCGACCTCGCACCGACGCTTGCTGCGCTGCGCGCAACCGGGGTCGATGGAAAAACCCTCGCCGCCGACCTCATCGCGCGCCGCCTGCCCCTAGGATTCCGCTTCTCCGACACCTAAATGACCGGCATGAACACGCTCCTCATCATCGCCCTTGTCGCCGCCATGGCCGCGACCGCCTACGTCCTTGTCCGCGGGGTCATCGCGATGGCCAATGGCAAGGATTCGACCGGCGAGGTGCAGCAGAAATACATGCAGAAACGCATCATGTTTCAGGCGGTGGCGATCGTTATCGTCGCGCTGATCCTGCTTCTCGCCGGCGGCGGACGGAGCTAGGCCGCTGGTCAAGCTCAACAAGATCTACACCCGCACCGGTGACGGTGGCTCGTCGGGGCTGGTCGATGGCAGCCGCGTGTCGAAGGCGGGGGCGCGGATGGTCGCGATCGGCGAGGTCGATGAGGCCAATAGCGCGATCGGGGTGGCGATCGCCGCGCTCGACCCGGCCCACGCGTTCGGTGCCGGGCTGCGGATGGTCCAGAATGAAATGTTCGACCTTGGGGCCGACATCGCCACCCCGTTCGGGACCGACTTCGAACAACATGCGCTGCGCATCGTCGCGCGTCAGGTCGAGCGGCTTGAGCAAGAAATTGACGCGATGAACGCCGACCTGGCGCCGCTCGCCAGCTTTATCCTGCCCGGCGGATCGACCGCGGTCGCGAGCCTCCACCTCGCGCGCGCGATCGTTCGCCGCGCCGAGCGCGCATGCGTCGCATTGGCCGCTGAGGAGCAAGTAAGCGACGCCGCGCTCGCCTACATCAATCGGCTGTCGGATCATTTGTTCGTCGCGGCGCGTTGGGTCGCGGCGGCAGAGGGAGGCGATGTGCTGTGGCAACCCGGCGCCACGAGGAACAACTAGACGAGGAGCTCGGTGGTCGCCTTGCCGCGACGCGCGCGCTGACGCTTGCGCTTGCCAGACCGCTCAGCGACGCCGACGCGACGATTCAGCCGCACCCCGATGCCTCCCCCGCCAAATGGCATCTCGCGCATACTAGCTGGTTTTTCGAGACCTTCGTGTTGCGCGATCATGTCCCCGGCTACCGGCTTCACGACGAGCGCTTCCCGTTCCTCTACAACAGCTATTACGAAGGCGAGGGCGCGCGTCATGCACGTGCGCAGCGCGGGATGATCAGCCGCCCCAGCCTCGACGAAATTCGCGAGTGGCGCGGTGCGGTCGATATGGCTCTTGCCGAGGCCTTGCCAGACCTGCCGCCCGAAGCGCTTGCCCTTGTCGCGCTGGGGATCGAGCACGAACAGCAGCATCAGGAGCTGTTGCTGACCGACATCCTCGCCACCTTCGCCGAAAATCCGACCGAGCCGGTCTATTCGCCGCTCGAACCCGCGCCTCGCTTGGCGACCGAGCCGCTGGCCTTCCTCCCCGGTCGCGAGGGGCTAGTCGAGATCGGTGCGAGTTGCTCGACATCCCTCGGGACAAATGTTGTGTTCGATTGCGAGCGCCCGCGCCACCAGGCGCTGCTCCATCCGCATGCCATCGCCAACCGATGCGTCACCAATGGTGAATGGCGCGAGTTCATCGCCGATCACGGCTATGATACACCCTCGCTGTGGCTCAGCGAAGGATGGGACTGGTGCCAGCGCGAGGTCATTGCCACGCCGCTTTACTGGCGCGGCGACGGCGACGCTTTTACGCTTGCGGGGCGCCGAGAGATTGATCTCGCTGCCCCGGTCGCGCACATATCCTATTATGAGGCCGACGCCTTTGCCCGCTGGGCGGGCAAGCGGCTGCCGACCGAATTCGAATGGGAGGCCGCCTTTGCCTCGGCCGACCCGCAGCTCGGGAACCAGCTCGACGCGGCCGGCGCCGTGCTGCCGCGCCCCGGCGGCGGCGCGTTCGGTGACGTGTGGCAATGGACCCAAAGCGCGTTTCTCCCTTATCCCGGCTTTGTCCCCGAAGGAGGAACGGTCGGCGAATATAATGGCAAGTTCATGTGCGGCCAGTTCGTCCTGAAGGGGGCCAGCTGCGCCACCCCACGCGGGCATAGCCGCGCTTCCTATCGCAATTTCTTCCCTGCCGCCGCGCGCTGGCAATTTACTGGAGTTCGCCTTGCTCAAGACGATTGAGGCGGTCGATCCCGCCTTTCGCGCCGATGTCCTGGCCGGACTCGCCGAACCGATCCCATCGATCCCGGCGCGTTGGCTCTACGACTTGCGCGGATCCGAGCTGTTCGACGACATCACCCGGCTCGACACCTATTATCCGACCCGCACCGAGACCGCGCTGTTGAGCGCCAAGATGCCCGAAATTGCCGCGCTTGCCTGCCACGACTGCGCGATCGTCGAATTCGGCTCGGGAAGCTCGACCAAAACGCCGATATTGCTTGAGGCGATGAGGCCGCGCGCTTATGTTCCGATCGACATCTCCGGCGAATATCTGCGCGACAGCGCGGCACGGGTCGACCAGCAATTCCCCAAGCTTCCGGTCTATCCGGTCGAGGCGGACTTCACCAAGGAGGTCGTGCTTCCGCCGGAAATCGACGGCGTGCCGCGTCTCGGTTTCTTCCCCGGATCGACGATCGGCAATTTCGTGCCGCGCAGCGCGACCGACCTGCTGCGCCATTTTCGCGATATTCTCGGTGTCGGATCGAAACTGTTGATCGGGATGGACCGGGTCAAACCTGTCGAGCGATTGATCGCGGCTTATGACGACCCGCGCGGCGTGACCGCCGAGTTCAACCTCAACCTGCTGCACCGCATCAACCGCGAGCTTGGCGCTGACATCGACATCGGCGCCTTCCGCCATGAAGCGCGCTGGCACGACATGAACGGGCGGGTCGAAATGCACCTCGTCGCGACCCGTGACACCGCCTTCTCGATCGACGGCGAGCGCTTCGCCTTCGCCAAGGCGGAAAGCATTCACACCGAAAACAGCCACAAATATGGCCCGCGCGGGGCTCGAATGCTGCTCCTCGCCGGGGGGTGGACACCGCTCGCCGACTGGACCGACGCGGCGGGCGACTTCGCGCTGATCCTTGCCGAAGCCCAGCGCAATCGGTTCGCGCCCTAACGACATTGTGCAGCGCGTCATGCGCGGCTAAGCCACACTCATGCTCTACGCTCTCTTCGGCATCATCGACATGATCCTCCAGCTCGCTGTGTGGGTCATCATCATCCAGGCAATCCTCAGCTGGCTGGTGGCGTTCAACGTCGTCAACACCTCCTCCAACTTCGTCCGCACCCTGCTCACCGGGCTCGATCGGGTGACCGCGCCGCTGTACCGGCCGATCCGCAAGATCCTTCCTGACTTTGGTGGGATCGACTTTTCGCCGATCGTGTTGATCCTTCTGATCCAGGTGTTACGCAAGCTCGTCGAGGGTGTTGCGCTCGAGACCAGCGCGACCTTGATGTGATCGCGCTGCTGATCGACGGCAAGGCGGCCGCCGCCGCGCTGCGCGAACAAGTCGGCGCCGAAGTCGATCGTTTTCGCGCCGCCACGGGTCGCGCTCCCGGACTCGCGGTCGTGCTGGTCGGCGACGACCCCGCCTCCGCGGTCTACGTCCGCTCGAAGGGCAAGGCGACGCTCGCGGCGGGCATGATCGGCTTTGAACACAATTTGTCCGCCGACACGACCGAGGCCGACCTCCTCGCCCTCATCGCACGCCTCAACGCCGATCCCGCGGTCGACGGCATCCTCGTCCAGCTCCCCCTGCCGCCACACATCGATTCCGGCAAGGTGCTGACCTGTATCGACCCCGACAAGGACGTCGACGGGTTCCACCCGGTCAATGCCGGGCGGCTCGCGACCGGCCTCGACGGCTTCGTGGCGTGCACCCCGCTCGGCTGCCTCAAGCTGCTCCGCGCCGAGCTTGGCGACCTTTCGGGCAAGTCTGCCGTGGTGATCGGGCGCTCGAACATCGTCGGCAAGCCGATGGCGCTGCTCCTGCTCGGCGACAATTGCACCGTGACCATCGCGCACAGCCGCACCGCCGACCTCCCCGCCGTGGTTCGCCAGGCCGACATCGTCGTCGCGGCGGTTGGGCGCGCGAACATGGTGAGGGGCGATTGGCTCAAACCCGGCGCCACCGTGATCGACGTCGGGATCAACCGCACCGAGGCGGGGCTGGTCGGAGACGTCGACTTCGCCTCGGCGAGCGCAGTCGCGGGCGCGATCACCCCGGTCCCGGGTGGGGTCGGGCCGATGACCATCGCCTGCCTGATCCGCAACACGTTCGTCTCCGCCGCGCGCCGCGAAGGCCATGCTTTCGAGGCCGCGCTGTGATCGAACTGTTCACCTCGGCCTTCGTCACGCTGCTCGTCATCATCGACCCGCCCGGCTGCGCGCCGATCTTTGCCTCGCTTACGCGCGGGGGAGACGCCGGTCACCGGCGCAAGATGGCCGTGCGATCGACTGCCGTCGCGTGGTGCATCCTGATCTTCTTCGCCTTTCTTGGCCAGGCGCTGCTCAAGACGCTAGGCATCAGCCTCGCCAGCTTCCGCCTCGCCGGCGGGATCATGCTGTTCATCATTGCGCTCGAAATGGTGTTCGAAAAACGCACCGAGCGCCGCGAGGAGCGCGCCAAGGAGATCGAGGGCACCCCCGAGGCCGACGATATCTCAGTCTTTCCGATGGCAATCCCGATGATCGCCGGGCCGGGATCGATCGCCTCGATCATGCTGCTCGTCGGGCGCGCCGAAGGAGCCACCGAATGGGCAATCGTACTCAGCGCGATGACGCTGGTCATCCTGCTCACCTTGCTCGCCTTGCTCACCGCGGGGCCGCTGATGAGGCTGATCGGCGCAAAATTGGAAGCGATGATCACGCGGATCCTAGGCGTGATCCTCGCCGCGCTCGCCGCCCAATTCGTCATCGACGGAATCAGGCAAAGCTTCCCGTCATTAGGTTAGCAGGGCTTCGCCGTGCTCGGACCGGACTGCCACGCCACGGCGCCTAACGCGCGACGCGCCACATCAAGTAAGGCGACTTCGGACCAAGGTCGATCGGGGTCAGCCACGGCGGCACCCGGCCCTTGATCAGCTGCATGTAAAATCCTTGGGGCGCTTCCGACTGAAAGATCGTCGCCGTCGACATATTGGGGCACACGAGCAGATAGTGACTGCGATATTCGCTGGCGATGATCCGCCGCGCCTGCGCCGCGTCACCGCGAAACGCGTTCATCACGTCGGCGATCGCCTGATCGTTGCGGTGATAGGGACCCGCGATCGCGTCATGCCGGGTGACCGAGATGATCCGCGGGCCAAGGTCGACAAAGGTGAACACGATCCCGCGCGGCTGGCGCGCGACCGGGGCCAGCGCGCGCAGGCTGGGGCAGGTGCGGTTGGCGAGATCGACCTTTTTCTGCGCCGCGGACTTGGGCTTGTTCGGGATTTGTCCGAGCACCAGCGGCGCGAGCGCGCCAAGCCCGACCACCACCGCCAGCACGGTGCCGGGCACGCGCAGCAGCGGACTGTTCGACCGGTATGCGAGCGGAGCAAGGATGAACGCCACCGCGACCGCGCCAGGGACCGCCATCATCTGCGCCGCAGGTCCGGTGCGGGTCTGCCAGAACAATAACACCAGCGCGGTCAGCGGCGGCAGCGCGACGGCGGCGACGCGCCGCAGCAGATCTGGATTGCCGCGCGCGCGCCACGCGACCAGCGCATAGCCGAGCAAACCGGCCACCGGCAGCGACAACATCAGCGCGATCGTCTCGGCCCCGTGACGATAGATTGGCCGCGCCTCGCGGACATGGCTCAGCCACAGCCGCGTCGTTTCGGGGCTGACCCCTTCAAGCCGGGTCAGGCATTGCGGTGAAGCCAGTGCATGGAAGGCGATCACCGCCATGCCTGCCCCGGAGGCAAGCGCGAGCCGCACCGTCCAGCGTTCGACCCTGAGCATCGCCAGCCCCGCCATCAGCGCCCCGCCGACGAGTGCATCGCCAAGCCACACCGGCGTCAGCGCATCGCACAGGGCAGTGCGGTTGGCATAAGATGCAAACAGCAGGAAAGCCGCGGTGGTGCCGCCTGAAAAGCTCACCGCATAGGCCGCCAGCCGCGCCCGCTGGTCACGGTCGGCAACCCAGAACAAGACATGCGCGGCGCCCATCAGCGCGATGTAGATCAGCATTTCGAGTCCGATCGCGAGCGACGCCGCGCTCGCCAGTCCGGTCTGGATTCCGCCGCGCCGCCGCTCGGGATCGGCCAGTCCGGCAAGCGCAAGCGCAAGGAATGCCAGTTGCCACCCGTGATGGTCGATCCGCAACGGCTGGACCATGCCCGTGGTCGAGACCGCAAAGATCATTGTCGCCAGCACAAGCGGCACCGCACGCACATCGACCAGCCGCCGCGTGGTCAGCGCCAGCGCGAACAGCATCGGCCCCAACGCCAGCAATGGCGCGATCGCCGCTGCCCAGCGTTCGGCATCGGCCCCCCCGATCAACGGGCGGAGGGCCAGCATCAGCCCCGCTAGCGGCAGGTCGACCAGCCGCGACCAATGAATGTTGGCCCCGCCATGCGCAGGATCGAGCCGGTGCTGGGAAAGATCGTACCAGTCCTGCCCGCCAAGCAGCGCGCGGACTTGCGCCATGCGCAGATTATCGTCGGTGTCGCCAAGCGCGAAGCCGCGGATCTGGCCCCATTTGTTGAACAGGGCATAAGCGGCATAGACCAGCCAGAACAGCACGACGATCAGCTTCCAGTGGCGCACACTCCACGCATTCAACCGCTCAACCAACTGCCCCGCCCCTTGCAAAAAAGTATGCCCGCTCTAACGGCGTGGGGGTCAAGAAGAAATGGTTCAAATGATCCTCAGCCGGCTCGATGACGAGCGCCGCGCGGTCGTCGTGCAGATGCTGCGCTATGCCGTCGCGGGCGGGGTCATCACGCTCGCCGTCGCGGCGAGCTATTGGGCGATCGCCGAACTGCTCGACGTCGATCCGATGATCTCGCTGACCATCGTATTCCTGTTCTTTTCGGGGGTAAGCTACCTCGTCCACGGCGCCTTTACCTTCAAGGGCCATGGCGAACGCGACCGCCACCGCGTTCGCGGAACGCGCTTCCTGGCGATCAATATCCTGGGGTTTTTCGTCAACCAGTTGTTCGTCTGGTATCTCGTCAAGCATCTCGGTCAGCCGACGTGGTGGCCGACGATCCCGATGGTCCTGTTCACTCCGCTCTTGACCTTCGCGCTCCATCGCCGCTTCGTCTACGCATGAACGCGGTCGAACTCAGCCTGATCATCCCGGTCAAGGACGAGGAGGAAGCTATTCCGATGTTCCTCGCGCGCGTCGTGCCGATCCTCGAAGCGCTCGACGACCCCGCCGCGCGCTCGTTCGAATTGCTGTTCGTCGACGATGGCAGCACCGATCGCACCTGGGCGGTGCTGCGCGAGGCCCATGCGCGCGACACGCGCGTGCGCGGGCTGTCGCTGTCGCGCAATTTCGGCAAGGAGGCCGCGCTCTCGGCCGGGCTCGATCGCGCGCACGGGCTGGCGGTGATTCCGATCGACGTCGACCTGCAGGATCCGCCCGAAGCGATTGCGCCGCTGATCGCCAAGTGGCGTGACGGCTTTGACGTGGTTTACGGCGTGCGCGACAATCGCGAAAGTGACAGCTTGCCCAAGCGGCTCACCGCCGATCTTTATTATCGCGCGCACAATTGGCTGAGCAGCGACAAGATCCCGGAACACGCCGGGGATTTCCGCTTGCTCGATCGCCGCGTGGTCGACGTGATCAAGGCGATGCCTGAGCGCAACCGTTTCATGAAGGGGCTGTTCGCCTGGGCCGGGTTCAAGTCGGCAGCGATTTCCTACCATCGTGAAGAGCGCAAGGTCGGGACGACCAAGTTCAATTACTGGCGGCTGTGGACGCTCGCGGTCGACGGCATCACGTCGGCCTCGACCGTGCCGCTACGGGTGTGGAGCTATCTTGGTGCATCGGTCGCACTCGGGGCGCTCGGTTACGCGATCTTCATCGTCGTGCGCACCCTGACTTCGGGGATCGAAGTTCCCGGCTATGCCTCGATGATGGTCGCGGTGCTGTTCCTCGGCGGGTTGCAATTGCTCAGCCTTGGCGTGCTCGGCGAATATGTCGGGCGCATCCTGACCGAAGTGAAGCACCGCCCGCTTTATGTCCTGCGAGAGTCGATCGGGAGTGACGATTGATGGACCGCGCGGTGTTCGATCGCATGGCCGAGCTTGACCAGCACCATTGGTGGTTCACCGCACGCCGCCGCATCCTGGCGAGCGTCATCCGCCGGATAGTCCGCCCTCCGGCGGGCGCGCGCATCCTTGAGCTCGGCTGCGGCACCGGGCATAATCTGGACCTGCTCGGTGAATTCGGGCGAGTCGAAGCCAGCGAGCTCGATGACCATGCGCGGGCTCTGTCTGCCACGCGCCTCGGACGCACGATCGAGAAGGTCGTGCTGCCCGATCTCGGCATGTTTCCCGCCGACAGCTATGATATGGTCGCGCTGCTTGACGTGCTCGAACATGTTCCCGACGACACCGGCTCGCTCGCCGCCATCTTGACCCGGCTCAAGCCCGGCGGCGCGCTGCTGGTGACCGTTCCTGCCAACCCGTGGATGTGGAGCGCGCACGATGTCGCGCACCACCACCACCGCCGCTACCGCAAAGGCGAGATCGCCGCGCTGGCGCGCGATGCGGGCTATGAAATCGACTTGCTGTCGCCATTCAACACGATGCTGTTCCCGCTGATTGCCGGGGTGCGCCTGCTCAACAAGGCGCGCGGTCACGACAGCGCTGACGACGCCCTGCCGTCGCGTCCCGTCAATGCCGCGCTCGACCGCCTGTTCGGCGCCGAGGCCGGGCTCATCGGCCGATTGCCCTTTCCGTTCGGCGTATCTTTAATCGCGGTGCTGCGTCGGCCGGCAACGGGGCATCGACCCGCCTGAGCAATAGCGACCCCTCGGCGATCCGCACTGGCGCCCAGCCCGCAACCCACGTTCGCGGGATTGGCGGAATGTCGATCAGCCACAGAAAATCGAACGCGTCGCGCGGGATGGCGCGCAGGCTGAGTTCGATCGGCACGGCTTCGCGGCGGCACCCTTCGGACCGCACCACCCCCGACGGATCGCTCTTGAACCAGCCGGCTTCGGGATAGGTGGTGGTCAGCAGGCTCGATCCAACGAGCGGCCATTGGTCGTTGGCGAAGCCATCACGGCGGATGATCACCATCGACGGCAGATGGTCACTGCGGCGGTTCGCCCAACCCTTGCACGGCGCCCACACCAGTGACACGACGCGCGACCCCGGCGGCACCGCGTCGAGCACCGACAACTGCTGGCGCTGGTGATTGGCGGCAATCGCCAGGCTCGCGGTCGTGCCGGCGGTGCGCACCAGCAGGAAGGCGACCCCCGCCACGGCCAGCATGCGCGCCAGCGGATAGACCGTCTCGGCCTTGAAGCGGATCGCGAGCACGAAGATCGCGAGCATGTATGGCACCAGCCGCATGTCGGCATATGCCGAGCCAAAAATAACGCGCGGCAACAGCACGAAACAGGCGAGCAAGGTCAGTCCCGAAAACGCCAGGTTGCGCGACAGCACGAGGCGGCGGTGGAGCAGCGCGAACAGCGGCAGCAACACGATCAGCGCGAGGCTCGTAACGTCGAACCATTCCCATCGGTCGCGCAGCGCCCGTTCGAAATATTCCAGCTTGAATTGCCACAGGAACCAGCCCTTGGTCTGGCCGTCGCCGCTTGCTTCGGTCCGCCACAAGAACATCAGCACCAACGGCAATGCCATCGCCGCGGCATGGAAAGCCCCTAGCAAGCCCGCTTTCCACCAGCTCCAGCCGCGATCATGCTGGCGCACCGCCTCGGCCGAAAAGCATAACAGGCCGAGCGTCCCCCAGCCGAAGGTGTGCGCGAAAAAGACGATGAAGCTGATCGGGACGAACAGGGTCGCGCGCAGCTTCGACTTGCCCAACCGCCCGAGCCGCAGCCACAGCCCGAGCGCAATCAGAGCGAGCGCGATCGACATTGCGAAATTGACGAAACCGAACAGAAACGGATGGCCGAACGCGAGCGGCAGCGCGAAGGCGACCGTCGGCGGAAGCCGGTTGTGAACTTCGCGTGCTACCCACAGCATCCCCGCCACCGTGAGCGGCGGGATCATCATCACCACCAGCTTCGTGGCAGTCTCGACCCCGATCCACTTGGCGAGCGGGATCGCCAGCACGTCGACCCCGAGATTGCCGATCGGCAGCCAGCGAAATTGATACCATTGCGACAGGAACGGGCTGGTCGCGCCATCGGTCGCGACCTTGAACCGCGCCATATGTCCGGGCAGGTCGACCAGCGGCGGAAATGGCGGATAGAGCAACGGCACGAACGCGAGCAGGATCATCGCCGCGACGAACCAGCGGCCTTCCCACCACGGGCGCGGACCAAGCGATGGTGGGGCGGCGGGGTGAATCAAGCGCGGTCGCGCCGACCGAAGAGGCCCGACGGGGGGATCATCGGTCGCGCCGTCCCAGCAAACGAAGCCGAAGCGCGTTCAGCTTGATGAATCCCTCGGCGTCGCGCTGGTCGTAAGCCCCGGCGTCATCCTCGAAGGTCACGACCTTTTCGCTGTACAAGCTGCTTGGCGAGCGTCGCCCGGTGATGTGGACCGCGCCCTTGTAGAGCTTCATCCGCACCTCGCCGTCGACCCTGGCCTGGCTAAGGTCGATCGCCGCCTGCAGCATCTCGCGCTCGGGGCTGAACCACAATCCGTTATACACCAGCTCGGCATATCGCGGCATCAGCTCGTCCTTGAGGTGCGCCGCGCCGCGATCGAGCGTCAACTGCTCGATCGCGCGGTGCGCCGCATGATAGATCGTTCCCCCAGGGGTCTCGTACAGGCCGCGGCTCTTCATCCCGACGAAGCGATTCTCGACAAGGTCGAGCCGCCCGATGGCGTGTCGCTTGCCGAGCTCGTTGAGCTTGGTCAGCAACATCGCCGGTGACAGCGCTTCACCGTTGACCGCGACCCCGTCGCCACGCCTGAACTCGATCGTGATTTCCTCGGGCGTGTCGGGCGCCGCGAGCAGGTCGTCGGTACGCGAATAAACATATGCCGGAACTTCATCCCACGGGTCCTCGAGCACCTTTCCCTCGCTACTGGTGTGAAGCAGATTGGCGTCGGTCGAAAACGGGCTTTCCCCGCGCTTGTCCTTCGGCACCGGGATCTGGTGCTTTTCGGCGAACTCGATCAGCGCGGTGCGGCTGGTCAAATCCCATTCGCGCCAGGGGGCAATGACCTTGATGTCGGGGGCGAGCGCATAATAGCCGAGCTCGAACCGCACCTGATCGTTGCCCTTGCCGGTTGCGCCATGGCTCACCGCATCGGCGCCGACCCGACGTGCTATCTCGACTTGGCGCTTGGCGATCAGCGGTCGCGCGATCGAGGTGCCAAGCAGATACAATCCTTCATAGAGCGCGTTGGCGCGCATCATCGGGAAGACGTAATCGGCGACGAATTCCTCGCGCAGGTCGTCGATGAAGATATGCTCGGGCTTGACCCCCATCAGTTCGGCCTTGTGCCGCGCCGGGCCGAGCTCCTCGCCCTGCCCAAGGTCGGCGGTGAATGTCACCACTTCACAGCCGTAGATCTGTTGCAGCCATTTGAGGATCACGCTGGTGTCGAGGCCGCCCGAAAAAGCGAGCACTACGCGGTTGATCGGGTCGGCCATCGGCGTCTTTCCAAGCGGGATGAATTCCTCCGCGCCCTTGCCATCCCCGCTTGGGCCATTCAAGCAGCATACAGCTTGCAAAGCTTATCCTGTCGATCACGCTTGATTGTTGAAGGAAAAGAAGATGGCTCGATTGCTCGTTGCCGGCCTGCTCGTGGCCGTCGCTGCGCCGCTCCTCTCCCAGCCCGCGCCCGCGCCGATGGCGCCGATGGCGCGCCCCATGATGGGAATGGCGAAGACGATGATCCGCACCGAGGTCCAGACCCGCGTTCAAACCCAGTTCGCCAAGCGCGATGCCAATCGCGATGGCTTCCTCACCACCGAGGAATTTCGCGGTCAGCGTGGTCAGCGCCAGGGCATGAAGATGCGCCAGCGCGGCCAGGTGCAGGGCCGGATGGCGATGCGCGATCCAAACGTCGCGTTCGACCGGCTCGACGCCAATCGCGACGGTTCGATCAGCCGCGACGAGTTTGCGCGGGCCCGCCAGGCACGGATCGAGCGGCGCGGCGGTGTCAATCAGCCTGGTCAGGTGGGCGCGCCTACCCAATCTGGGCAGCGCGCGATGCGCGGCATGCGCGGCGGTGGCGGAATGATGGGCGGCGCGATGCTCAGGATGGCCGACGTCAACCGCGACGGCCGGGTCTCGCTCGTCGAAGCGACCACCGGTGCGCTCAAGCATTTCGACATGATCGATGCCAATCGCGACGGTCAAGTCACGCCGCAGGAACGCGCCGCGGGGCGCGCGCACATGAGGCAGATGCGCCGCGCAGGCTAAGCTGCGGTTCAGACGCCACACTGGAAAAAGGCTCGGCGGTTGCGTCGGGCCTTTTTTCGTGCAGGGTTCACGCCATTATCTCAGGAGTAATCAATGTCTCGCTTTGTCCGTGCAGCCCTGTTGTTCGCCACCACCGCCGCCGTGCCGCTGAGCATGGCGCGCGCCGACGAAGGGATGTGGACGTTCGACGCTTTCCCCGCCGCCCGGATGCGGGCCGATTACGGCTTCGCGCCCGATCAGGCGTGGCTCGACCGGGTGCGCGCGTCGGCAGTGCGGCTGACCGGCGGCTGCTCGGCGAGCTTCGTTTCGGGCGATGGGCTGATCCTGACCAATCATCACTGCATCGCGTCATGCCTTCAGGATCTGTCGACCGCGACGCGCGACCTGCACAAGAATGGCATTGTCACCGGCGCTCGCAGCGAAGAAAAATCGTGCCCCGGGCAGCAGGCCGAAGTCGTCACCGCGATCGCCGATGTCACCGACGACGTGAAGGCGGCGATCGGCACTGCCACCGGTTCGGCGGCGGTCAAGGCGCGCACCGCCGCGAACTCGCGGATTGAAGCCGCGGGCTGCACCGACAAGGCAACGACGCGTTGCCAGGTCGTGTCGCTCTATGGCGGCGGCCAGTATAAGCTCTACACTTACCGCAAATATTCGGACGTCCGCATCGTCTGGGCGCCCGAGGCCCAGGCCGCGCAGTTCGGCGGCGATCCCGACAATTTCAACTTCCCGCGCTATTCGCTAGATGCCAGCTTCCTGCGCGCTTATGAAAACGGCAGGCCGGTCGCCACCCCGCAGCATCTGAAGTGGACGGCGCGCGCCCCGGTCGATGGCGAAGCCACCTTCGTGGTCGGCAATCCCGGATCGACCCAGCGCCTGCTGACCGGTGAGCAGCTCGCCTTCCAGCGCGAAGTCGCCGCGCCGCTCAACGTCGCTCTGTTCTCCGAACTTCGCGGCCGATTGATCAGCGCGATGGAGCAAAGTCCGGCGCGCGCCCGCGAAGGCAAGCAGGAGCTCGACGGGATCGAGAACAGCCTCAAGGTCTACATCGGCCGGGTGCAGGCGCTCAATGACCCCGCCTTCATGGGCAAGATCGCCGCGGCCGAGGCCGATCTGAAGGCGAAGAGCGCAAGCAACGCCGCGATCGGCAATCCGTGGGGTGAAGTCGCGCAGGCGGTTTCCGCCTATCGCAACCTTTATCTCCCCGCCCGCTTCATCACGCCGCAGAGCGACCTTTACGCTTATGCCCGCACGCTGGTGCGCGCCACCGCCGAGCGCGCCAAGCCCAACGGCGAGCGCCTGCCGGGGTATAGCGACAGCGCGCTGCCGCTGGTCGAAAAGCAATTGCTCGACGCGCGCCCGATCACCCCGTGGCTCGACCGGCTGACGCTGGCGTGGAGCTTGTCCAAGGCGCGCGAATATCTCGGTCACGACGATCCCCAGATCAAGCTCATGCTCGGCAAGGAATCGCCCGAGGACCTTGCCGCGCGGCTCGTCGCGGGGACCCGGGTGGGCGACCCCGCCTACCGTAAGCAATTGTGGGCCGGCGGCAAGGCGGCGGTCGACGCCTCGCGCGATCCGATGATCGTTCTCGCGCGCAGGCTCGATGCGCGCGAACGCGAACTTCAGGCGCAGATCGATGAACGCTACTCCGGCCCGCTGACCACGGCGCAGGCCAGGATCGCCGACGCCCGCTTCGCGGCTTATGGCGATGCCAATTATCCCGATGCGACCTTCACCCTGCGCATCAGTTACGGCAAGGTGTTGGGCTGGACCGAGCGCGGCCGCGCGGTTCCGACCCGCACCCTGATGGGCGGAACGTTCGACCGCGCCACCGGGTCGGACCCGTTCGACCTGCCGCTGAAGTTCGCCGCCAATCGGGCGCGGATCGACCCCACCACGACCTATGATTTCGTCACCACCAACGACATCATCGGGGGCAATTCGGGATCTCCGGTCATCGACCGCAACGGCGCGGTGATCGGCGCGGCGTTCGACGGCAATATCCACAGCCTTGGCGGCAACTACGGCTATGACCCGGCGCTCAACCGCACCGTCGTCGTGTCGACCGACGCGGTCCAGGAAGCGCTCGAGAAGATCTACCCGGCGCCTGCGCTGGTTGCCGAACTCAAGCGCTGAACAAGGAATTTCAATGACTCGTCTGGCCCATGGCGTCGCGCTGATTGCCCTCGTCTCGCTGCCTCTCTCCGCCGCTCTCGCGGACGAGGGGATGTGGACCTTTGACGCCTTTCCCACAGCCAAGATGAAGGCCGAATATGGTTGGGCCCCCGACCAGGCATGGCTGGACCGCGTGCGGCTGGCGTCGGTGCGGCTGACCGGCGGCTGTTCGGCGAGCTTTGTCTCGGCCAGTGGGCTGATCCTGACCAATCAGCATTGTGTCGCCTCATGCCTTGAGGATTTGTCGACCAGCGGCAATGACATCCTCGCCAAGGGGTTCACCGCGGGCACCCGGTCCGAGGAGAAGAAGTGCGCCGGGCAACAAGCCGAAGTCGTCACCGCAATCAGCGACGTCACCGCGCCGGTCAAGACCGCGATTGGCAGCGCGACCGGCGAGGCGGCGGTCAAGGCGCGCACCGCCGCGATCGCGACGATCGAGAAGGCCGGCTGCTCGGACCCCGCGACGATGCGCTGCCAGGTGGTCTCGCTCTACGGCGGGGGTCAGTACAAGCTCTACACCTATCGCAAATATAGCGACGTGCGGATCGTGTGGGCGCCCGAGGCCGCGGCATCGACCTTCGGCGGCGATCCCGACAATTACAACTTCCCGCGCTACGCGCTCGATGGCGCGTTCCTTCGCGCTTATGAAAATGGCCGCCCGGTGGCGACCCCTCAGCATCTCAAATGGACCGCGCGCGAGCCCAAGGACGGAGAGACAATTTTCGTCGTCGGCAACCCCGGATCGACCCAGCGGCTGCTCACCCAAAGCCAGTTCGCCTATCAGCGCGAGGTCAATCTGCCGATCACCATCGCCACCCAGGCCGAGCTTCGCGGCCGCCTGATCGCGGCGATGAAGGGCAATGCCGAGCGCACCCGCGAAGGCGAACAGGCGCTCAACGGGGTCGAGAATAATTTCAAGCGCGCAATCGGCCGCAGCAAGGCGCTCGGCGATCCGGAATTCTTCGCCATGCTCGCGTCGAACGAGGCCGCGTTGCGCGCCAAGAGCGCGGGTAACCCCGCGATCGGCGATCCGTGGGGCGAGATCGACGCTGCGGTGACCTCATTGCGCGCGATCGACATCGAGTATCGCTTCGCCGAGCCGTCGGGCGAATTGTTCGATTATGCGCAGTCGCTGGTCCGCGCCGCCGCCGAGCGCGCCAAGCCGAATGCCGATCGCCTACCGGGCTATTCGGACAGCGCCTTGCCGTTGCTTGAAAAGAATTTGCTCGACTCGCGCCCGGTCACGCCGTGGCTCGACGCGCTGATGATGGAATGGTCGCTGTCCAAGGCGCGCGAATATCTCGGCGCCGATCACGCCCAGATGAAGCTCCTGCTTGGCCGCGAATCACCCGAGGGTCTGGCCGATCGGCTGGTCCGCGGGTCGAAGCTCGCCGACCCGTCGGTGCGCAAGGCGCTGTGGGAGGGCGGCGCGGCGGCAATTGCGGCGTCGAACGATCCGATGATCGTCTATGCGCGCAAGCTCGACGCCAACCAGCGGCGGCTCCAGATAATTTATGACGAACGCTACGACGGACCGGTGACCGCGGCGCGCGCCAAGCTTGCCGATGCGCGCTTCGCCGCGTTCGGCGACAGTGTCTATCCCGACGCAACCTTCAGCCTGCGAATCACTTACGGCAAGGTCGGCGGCTGGACCGAAAATGGCGTGAAGACCGATTATCGCACGCGCTTCGGCGGCGCGTATGATCGCGCCACCGGGGCCGATCCATTCACGCTGGCCCCGGCGTTCCTTGCTCGCCGTTCGGCGATCAATCCGGCCGGCGCGCTCGACTTCATCTACGCCGCGGACACGATCGGCGGCAATTCGGGATCGCCGGTGATCGACCGCGAAGCCAACGTCATCGGCGCTAATTTCGACCGCAACATCCACGGTTTGCGCAACGACTATGCCTATGATCTGACGATGGCGCGATCGATCGCGGTGTCGACCGCGGCGCTCGAGCAGGCGCTCAAGTCGCTCTATCCCGCCCCGGCGCTGCTGGCGGAGTTGCACGCCAGATAGGAGTTATTTTGCAACGGGACTGAGGTCTGCGGCGCGATAGCCGCCTTCGGCCTCGGCGATATAGTCGCGCGTCATCGGCAGCGCGCGGCGGTCGCGGATATACTGGACCTGGAAATTGCACGCCGCCCCGCTTTCGAACATGACGATCGCGCCACCAAGGTAAAATTCCCACATGCGGTAGAAGCGCTCGTCGTAGATGGCGGCGATCTCGGCCTTGTGCGCCGCACACCGCTCGAGCCAGTGGCGCAGCGTATAGCCGTAATGCAGCCGCAGCGTTTCGACGTCGCTGACGATCATCCGCGCTTTCTCGCTCGACGACCCCATCTGCGCGAGGCTCGGGATATGATAGCCGGGAAAAATCCACTTGTCGGTAAACGGATCGGGCGCGCCCGCCCCGCCGAGCTTGCCGATGGTGTGCAGCAGCATCACTCCGTCGTCGGCGAGCAGTTGCGAACAGGCTTCGTAAAATTCGTCATAGTGCGGTGCGCCGACATGTTCGAACATGCCGACCGATACGATTCGGTCGAAGCTTCCCTCGACGTGGCGATAGTCGATCAGCTCGAACTTGACGTGGTCGGCGACGCCTTCGCGCTCTGCCCAGACGTTGGCATAGGCCAGTTGCTCGGACGACAAGGTGACGCCGAGCACATCAACCCCGGCGACCTTGTGAAGGTAAATCGCGAGCCCGCCCCATCCGCAGCCGATGTCGAGCACGCGCTGCCCGGGCCGAAGGTCGAGCTTGGCCGCGATATGCGCCAGCTTGAGCCGCTGCGCTTCGTCGAGGCCGAGGGCCGGGTCGGTGAAATAAGCACAGCTATATTGCCGCCACGGGTCGAGAAACAGGTCGTAGAGCCGGTCGTCGAGGTCGTAATGATGCGCGACATTCTGCCGCGACTTTTTCGGCTTGTTGCGCCGCAGCAGCGCCTTCAACGGAGTCAGTCCGCGCTTGCTCATCGCGGTCTTGCCGCGCTTGCCGCCTTGCTCCCACGGGTTCGACCCGATGATGATCGTCAGCAGATCGAGCATCGTCCCCTGCTCGATCGTCAACCGCCCGTCCATGTAAAGCTCGCCAAGCGCGAGCCGCGGGTAGCGCACCAACTGGCCTAGCGCGAGCCGGTCGGCGAGCCGGATGGTGACCTCTTCGCCCTGTCCCGGACCAAGCGTCTCGCGGCTGCCGTCGGGCAGAATCAAATGAACGTGGCCGCGTTTGACGAGCGGGCCGGCGAGGCGGCGAATGAGCGACATGGCGTGGGGATGGCACGCCCCTTGCTGTGTCGCAAGAGGAGCGCGCGATCAGCCCCGGAGTGCCCAGCGCAAGGTGCGCGACAGGCCGGCGGTCGCGAGGTTGAGCGCCGGCCGGCTGAGCCGCGACCTTGCCAGTCCGTGCATCCGCCGCGCATCGCGCGGGAGCAGGTCGGTCGCGGCCTGCATCAGCATCGCCTGGACTGGTGCCGCGCCGCGATGCGGTACCCGCGCGCCGATGATCAGGTCGCGCACCCGCCGTGTCCGCGCGTCGGCGGTCAGTTCGGGGCGGAATCGGTCGAGCAGCGCCTCCGCCTCGGCGCGACTGGTCGGCACAGGATCGGCGCCGAGCGCGCACGCGGTGCCGGCGACTTCGACGAAATAGCGGTCCTGATCGGCGCGCTGCATCCCCGGCTCGACAAAGCGAATGTAGGCGTCGAGGAAGCATAACGCCCCCGCGACATGGACGAAAGCGAGGGTCGCCGGATCGTTTGCGGAATAAGCCCGGCCATCGGGGAGTGTTCCGTGGACTCGGTCGTGGATGCTCGCGACGCGCTTGATTATCGCCTCGCCCTGGCGGCGATCGGCATAGGTCGTCACCGCGATGAAGCGCGCGGTGCGTCGCAACCGCCCCAGCATGTCGGCCTCGAAATTGCTGTGATCCCACACACCGGCGAGAGCCGCCGGATGAAGCATCTGCAGCAACAAAGCGGCAATCCCCCCGATCATCATCGTGGTGACATCGCCATGCACCCGCCACGCCACCGAATCGCGTGCGATCAACGCATCGGGCGAGCGCATCACGCGCGGCTCGTCGCGGCTCGAGTGGAACAGCTGGTGGACTTCGCGCGCCAGCCGGCGGCGGACCGCCTCGGCGGGGTTAAGCGGCAGCAGCCTCGGCACTGTTGCTCTCGAGCGCGGCCTCGCGGTCGAGCTCGGCGCGGCTCTTCTTCTCCGCGGCGGTCTTCAACTGACCGCAGGCGGCATCGATGTCGCGCCCCCTCGGGGTGCGCACCGGGGCCGAAATTCCGGCCGCGAAGACGATGCTGGAGAAGCTGCGGATCCGTTCCGCCGTCGAACATTCGTAGGGTGCGCCGGGCCACGGGTTGAACGGGATCAGGTTGACCTTGGCGGGCAGGTCATATTGTCTGAGCAGCCGGACCAGCTCGCGCGCATCGGCGTCGCTGTCATTCTTGTCCTTGAGCATGACATATTCGAACGTGATGCGACGCGCATTGTTGGCGCCCGGGTAAGCGGCACAGGCGGTGAGCAGTTCGTCGATGCCGTATTTCTTGTTGATCGGGACGATCTCGTCGCGCACTTCCTTGGTCACCGCGTGGAGCGAGACCGCGAGGTTGACGCCGATTTCCTCGCCCGCGCGCGCCATCATCGGCACCACGCCACTCGTCGACAGCGTGATGCGGCGTTTCGACAGCCCGAGCCCGTCGCCGTCCATGACGATTTTCAAGGCCTGCTTCACATGATCAAAATTGTAGAGCGGTTCGCCCATCCCCATCATCACGATATTGGTCAGCATGCGCCCGTCGGCGGTGTAGCTCTCGTCCGATTTTGCCTCGCCTTCCTTGGGCCATTCGCCAAGCGCGTCGCGCGCCAGCATCACCTGTCCGACGATTTCGGCAGGCTCGAGGTTGCACACCAGCTTCATCGTGCCCGTATGGCAAAAGCGGCAGTTGAGCGTGCATCCGACCTGGCTCGACACGCACAAAGTGCCGCGGTCGGCGTCGGGAATGAACACCATTTCATAGTCGTGGCCGTCGTGGGTCCGCAGCAGCCACTTTCGAGTGCCGTCGGTCGACACTTGTGCCTCGACCACTTCGGGGCGGGTGATGACGAACCGCTCGGCGAGCCAGCTGTGCTGCGCCTTGGCGATGTCGGTCATCGCGCTGAAGTCACCGACCCCGCGATGATAGATCCAGTGCCAGATCTGCTTGGCGCGGAGCTTGGCGGGCTTGGGCTCGAGTCCGGCGGCCTCGAGCGCGGCGCGAATCGCGTCCTTGGCCAGTCCGACGAGCTCGGTCCGGCCATCGGCGCGGCTCCGCGCTGCGCGCTTGACGGGCACGGGATCGACGGGGCCGGGAATCGGCATCAAGTTAGTGTCGGCGCTCATGGCAAGCGCGCCAATTAGTCCAAACGGGGCTGATTTACCAGTGGCGCCCGATCATAGCGCGACCGCGCAGGCAGCCGCCGCGTCGATCGCGGTCGGCGCCCCCGCCAGGTCATAGCGGTCGATGAAGCGCGCGCCGCGCTGCGACCGTCCCTCGATCCTCATCCGCGCCGCACCGCGCAGCGCGGCGAGGATCGCCGCTTCCTGCACCGGGCCGCGGCTCCACGCGTTCGCGTGCCGGGCGACGAGCAGGAATGGCTGGTCGTCGATCGTCAGCATCACGCTCGCGCCGGCCATGACCGGTTTCGACAAAGCGGCGGCAAATTGCCCGTGGCGCGCGCCGCGATCGAAGGTCAGGCTGACGCGACCCCGCGCCCGCTTCTTCGACGCCGGGAGCAGCGACAGGCTCGCCGCGTCGCATTGCCCTGCGTCGGCCAGCGCGGCCCAGCGCCCCGAGGCGGCGACGATCCGTGGCGGCGGCGCGGCGGCGATACACAGCACCGCGCTCGACAGCAGCAACAGCAGGAAGATCGATCTCATGTCCGGAAAGATAGTCTGAAACGCGCCCGGCGGCGAGGGGTCGGCTCCAGCTGACAAACAGCTTGTCGTTTTATATCCGTTATGACACCTAACTTCCGCTCGGTTCATGCGACTCGATGGGAGGTCGCCCTGCGCCGCGCGTCTTTCACCAGTCGACCCATCAACGCCGCGTCGTGAGCGCGGCTCTCGTCCTGTCCGACGTCACGGGCGAGATCGCGCTGTTTGCGGCGGTTGGCGCGTTGCTGTTCGCGCTCGACGACCTGCTGGTCGATCTGATCTATTTCGGCCGTTGTGGGTGGCGCGCGCTGACCGTCTATAGTCGCTATCCGCGCGCGTTCGCCGATGCGCTTGCCCCGCCCGTGGCGCCCGGCCGGATCGCGGTGCTGGTCGCTGCGTGGGACGAGGCGGCGGTGATTGGAGACATGCTGCGCGCCACGCTCGCGCGGTTCGACCATGACAACTATCGGCTCTACGTCGGCCACTATCGCAACGATCCCGCGACCGCGCTCGTCATCGCCGGTGTCGCCGACCCGCGGGTCCGCGGCGTGGCCGTTCCGGTCGACGGGCCGACGACCAAGGCCGACTGCCTCAATCATCTCTATCGCGCGCTGGTCGGCGATGAGGCCGGCGGCGCGCCGCGCGCCAAGGCGGTCGTGCTCCACGATGCCGAGGATCTGGTCCATCCGCTCGAACTCAAGCTATTCGATCGGCTGATCGAGCGCGCCGCGCTGGTCCA
The DNA here is from genome assembly GCA_030855425.1 of Pseudomonadota bacterium. The sequence continues at coordinate 524 of JALYRH010000014.1, read as the reverse complement.
GCTTCCGGTCCTGCCTTTGCTCGATCCCGCTTCGCGCTGGGTCGGCGGCCATTATGCCGACGAATTCGCGCAGAGCCATGTCAAGGAACTGGTCGTGCGCGAAGCAGTCGGTGCCGCCATCCCGCTCGCTGGGGTCGGGTGCGCGATCGAGCGCGGCGCGCTCGACCGGCTCGCCGCCGTGCACGACGGAAAACCGTTCGCCGGCGCCAGCCTGACTGAGGATTATGAACTCGGGCTGCGGCTCGGGGCGCTCGGGCTGAAGACGATGTTCGTGCGTCTCCCGGCAACCCCGGGAAGTCGGACAGTCGTCGCCAGTCGCGGGCATTTTCCCGCCGATCTGGACGCGGCGGTGCGCCAGAAAGCGCGCTGGATCGGGGGCATCGCGCTCGCCGGATGGGACCGGCTCGGCTGGGCCGGCGGGGTCGGCGAGCGGTGGATGCGGATGCGCGATCGGCGTGCGCCGTTCGCCGCATTATTGCTTGCCGCGGGCTATCTCGCGCTCATCCTGTGGCTCCAGATCGCTC
>JALYRH010000089.1 GCA_030855425.1 Pseudomonadota bacterium | reverse complement strand
GGTAGGCCCGGCGGGCACCCGCGTCGCCAACGTCAGCCTGCTCGGCCCCGCCCTGCTGCGCGGGCCGAACGCGGCGGCAGCACCGGGCGCGCTTGCCCCAACCACCAACGCCAATTGATATTCAGCGCCGCGACAGCCTGAACCGGGCAGCGTGGTGCCATCATCCGACAAGCCAAGGAAAGCCCCTCCCGCGATGCGTTTGAAATCGATCCTCTCAATTCTCCTGCTGACCTCGTTCGCCATCGCTCCCGCCACCGCGCAGCGCCGCCAGCCAACCCCCGACCAACGGCTCGACCGGCTCGAAAAGCAGGTTCGTCAGGTTCAGGGGCGGATTTTCCCCAAGGGTCAGCCGGCCGATACCGCGGGATTCATCGATGATCCGGCGGCGACCCAGGCGAGCGTGACGACGCTGATCACGCGGCTCGACACGGTCGAGCGCCAGCTCGCCGAAATGACCCGGTCGAGCGAGGAGAATGGCAATCGCATCGCGGTGATGGAGACCGACCTCGCGCGGCTGCGTGCCGATCAGGAGCGACGCCTGCGCGCGCTCGAAACCGACGCCGCCGCTGCAGCGGCCATGGCGGTACCAGGCAATGCGCCGACGAGTGAGGAGAGCGACGTTCCTCCGCCCTCTCAGCCGGTGATCGAAACCCCGCGTAGTGGAGCAAGCGCCGCGCCGGCGACCACAGCCGAATCCGGAGTCGAAGCGGCCTATGACAAGGGCTATCAGCAGTGGACCGCCAAGCAATATGACGCCTCGATTCGGTCGCTCGACGCGATGATCAAGGCCTATCCTGACAATCGCCGGGTGAGTTGGGCGCATAATCTTGCCGGGCGAGCCTTGCTCGACAAGGGACAGCCCCGCGCCGCGGCCGAGCGCCTGCTGGCCAATTACCGCCGCGATCCCAAAGGCGAGCGGGCGCAGGACAGCCTGTTCTATCTTGGTCAATCCTTGGTCAAGCTCGGGCAATTGGGGCAGGCGTGCAAGGCGTATGCCGAGCTTGAAGACGCTTATGGCACCGCGCTGCGCGCGCCGTTGCGCAAGGAATTGCCCGCCGCCAGGACCGCCGCCAAGTGCGGCTAAGGCGATGATTCCGGCGGACGAAGCGATTGCCCGCTTCGCCGCCGATCTCGACGCGCTGGTGGCGCCTGGCGCGCGCATTGGGATCGCCGCCTCCGGTGGGTCCGACAGCCTCGCCTTGCTGCTCCTCGCCGCCGCTGCACGCCCCGGATTGATCGCGGCGGCGAGCGTCGACCATGCGCTGCGCGCGGGTAGCCGTGCCGAGGTCGAGACTGTGGCGCGGCTGTGCGGCACCCTTGGCGTTCAGCACGAGGTTTTGACGGTCGACTGGCCGGCGCTTCCCCAAACCGCGCTGCAGGAGCAGGCGCGGGTTGCTCGCTATGCCGCGCTTGGCAGATGGGCCGGAGCCAACGGTTTAGCTTCTGTCGCCACCGGCCATCATGCCGACGACCAGGCCGAGACGTTCGTCATGCGGCTGATGCGCGGCGCCGGGGTGCGCGGATTGGCGGCGATGCGCGTTGCGGCGCCGCTGCCTGGGGCGAGCGAAGTGGTGCTGCTCCGCCCTTTGCTCGGATGGCGGCGCGCCGAGCTTGTCGCGATCGTGGCGGGCGCACGGGTCGCGGCCACCGACGATCCGTCCAACCATGACGAACGCCACGAGCGCGTGAGAATCCGCCACCTCCTCGCCGCGAGCCCGTGGCTCGACGTTGCCGCGCTGGCCAAGAGTTGCGCGCATCTCGCGGCTGCTGACGACGCGATCGACTATGCCGTGGCCCGCGAGTGGGGGCGTGTCCGTTCGCAGGATGGCGCGCTGTGGTTCGAGCCGCTCGACACACCGGATGAAATTCGCCGCCGGATCGTGGCGCGGATTGTCGCTGCATTGGGCGGCGAGGGAGACAGCAGTGCGCTGCGCGGACGCGAGCTCGACCAGTTGCTTGCGCGGCTCGAACTGGGGTCGTCGGCGACACTGCGCGGCGTTCGCGCCAGCGGTGGGCCCGAGTGGCGCTTTGTCCGCTCGCCGGCGCGACGTTAGACTTTGTTTGAGCTAGTGGAACCGACGCTAATCGATCGACCGTGCGATCTGCTTGATCGACGCCATTGTTGCGTGGGCCCGCCTACCCTATCTTAAGCTTCTAGGGCGCATGATCGCGCCGAGGATGGAAGACACATGAACGAGAAGAAGCCCGGCAATCCTTGGGCCAAGTCGCTGATGATCTGGATGGCGGTGCTGTTTGGGCTGGTCCTGCTGTCGCAGATGTTTGGCGGCAATCGCGCCGCTCCGTCCGGCGCGGTGCCTTATTCGCAGTTTATCAAGGACATCAACGAGGGCAGTGTCGAGGCGGTCACGATTGCGCCGACGCGGGGCGGCAACATGGCGATCAGCGGCAAGATGGAAGGCGGCAAGGCCTTCACCACCACGGCCCCGGCCGATGCCAGCGTCTCCGACCTGCTAATCGGCAAGGGCGTCGCGGTTCAGGTCAAGGCCGAGGAGCAATCGAGCTTCTGGATGATCATGCTGATCAATTCGCTGCCGTTCATCATCATCCTGGGCATCAGCTTCTTTGTCATGCGCCAGATGCAGAAGAATGCCGGCGGCGGGGCAATGGGCTTCGGCAAGTCGCGCGCCAAGATGCTGACTCAGAAAGAAGGCCGCGTGACCTTCGCCGATGTCGCGGGAATCGACGAAGCCCGCGAGGAACTCGAGGAAATCGTCGAATATCTGAAGGACCCGGGCAAGTTCGCGCGATTGGGCGGCAAAATCCCCAAGGGCGCGCTGCTGGTCGGTTCGCCGGGGACCGGCAAGACACTGCTGGCGCGGGCCATTGCCGGCGAAGCAGGCGTGCCATTCTTCGCCATCTCGGGCTCCGACTTCGTCGAAATGTTCGTCGGCGTCGGCGCAAGCCGCGTCCGCGACATGTTTGAGCAGGCGAAGAAGACTGCACCGTGCATCGTCTTCATCGACGAAATCGACGCCGTCGGACGCCATCGCGGCGCCGGTCTTGGCAATGGCAACGACGAGCGCGAACAGACGCTCAACCAGTTGCTGGTCGAGATGGACGGATTCGAAGCCAATGAAGGCATCATCATCATCGCCGCGACCAACCGCCCCGACGTGCTCGACCCGGCCTTGCTTCGCCCCGGCCGCTTCGACCGCCAGGTCATCGTCCCGCGCCCCGACATCGACGGGCGCGAACAGATCCTTGGCGTTCATATGAAGAAGGTCCCGCTCGCCCCCGACGTCGACCCGCGGGTGATCGCGCGCGGCACCCCTGGTTTCTCCGGCGCGGATCTCGCCAACCTCGTCAACGAAGCCGCCTTGCTTGCCGCGCGCAAAGGCAAGCGCCTGGTCGCGATGAGCGAGTTCGAGGAAGCCAAGGACAAGGTCATGATGGGCACCGAGCGACGCTCCATGGTCATGACCGAAGACGAAAAGAAAATGACTGCCTACCATGAGGCGGGCCACGCCATCGTCGCGGTCCACGAGCCCGCCTCGGACCCGATCCACAAAGCGACGATCATCCCGCGCGGCCGGGCCTTGGGGATGGTGATGCGGCTGCCCGAGCGCGACAGCTACAGCTATCACCGCGACAAGATGTACGCCAACCTCGCGGTGTCGATGGGCGGGCGCGTCGCCGAGGAAGTCGTGTTCGGCTATGACAAGGTCAGTTCGGGCGCATCTTCGGACATTCAATATGCGACCAAGCTGGCGCGGGACATGGTCACCCGCTGGGGGATGTCGGACACGCTCGGGCCGTTGATGTATTCGGAGGGCGAGGAGGAAGTGTTTCTCGGCTATTCGCGTCAGCACAATCTGTCGATGTCGAACGAGACCGCGCAGGCGATCGACAAGGAAATTCGCCAGATCGTCGACGCCGGCTACGACCGCGCCAAGGCTCTGCTGACCGAGCATCGCAGCGAATTGGAGACGCTGGCCAAGGCGCTGCTCGAATATGAAACGCTGTCGGGCGACGAGATCAAGGTAATCATCGACGGCGGCAATATCGATCGCGGACGCTCGGCCAAGCCCGCGCTGCCCACCGCCGGGTCGTCCATTCCGCGCAGTCGCAAGCCAAGCAGCGGGATCGGCGGGGCAGCGCCCGCCGGAGCGTGATCGCGCACTGTTAAACTGGCGTTCTGCGAAAGCCCTCCTTATGCCCCGTGCATCTGGAGGGCTTTTGCCATGTCGATCGTTCGCGTTGCCTGTGGGTTGTTGCTGATCGTTCCCGCCGCCGCCGCGGCGCAATCGATGAATGCCGAACGGTTTCACCAGCGGTCGTCCGCCTTGATGGCCAAGGGTCCGATGGCTCTGTTCTCACGTGGTGAAATCAAGGCATTGATGAGCGAGGTGCAAAACGCCGGCAGGGCGGCACGCGCATTGCGCCTCGCCGATGCCGCCGCCGCCGCCGGGCGGCCGGCGCGATCCTGCCCGCCCGCCAAGCAGTCGATGGAAAGCAGCGAATTCATGCGGCGGCTCGGGGCCATCCCTCTCGCCGAACGGTCGACCATCGATATGACCGAAGCCATGATCCGGATCAGCGCGGCGCGCTTCCCGTGCCCGCGCTAGCGCGCTGCGTGCTTGGCGCGGCGTTGATCCTCGCCCCGCTCGGCGCGGCGCAAGCGCAGGATGTCGCGCATTTCCTGCTCCGCGTCGACCGCTTGCTGGCGCGAGGTCCGTTCGCCCTGCTGTCGCGAGACTTCTACCGCTTGAAATCTGAAATCGAGGCTGATGGCAAGTCGCTTAAGTCTGACTACGCGCGCGCCAAGGCGGCTGGGATCAAGACCGATTTTTGCCCCCCCGCCAAGGGCAAGCCACGGGTCAGCAAGAATGAATATCTCGCCGCCTTGCGCGCGGTGCCGGTGGCGAAGCGACTGACCACCGATACCAAGGACGTGCTGCGCGCGCTGCTGATCCGCAAATATCCGTGTTAGCCGCTTGAATCGGCGAACCCCTTACATTCCCGTTGCTCGTTTTTGTGAAGACCGGATCGAAATCCTTCGAGTTCGCCACAATCGCCAGGACTGGCGCGCGCCGGAATGACGCGCGTCGGGCTGCTTGGCGGAAGCTTCAATCCGGCGCATCGCGGGCACCGCCGGATGAGTCTTGCGGCGATCGACGCGCTCGGGCTGGACGAAGTGTGGTGGCTGGTGTCGCCGGGAAATCCGCTCAAGCCGAGCGCGGGGATGGCGCCCTATGAGACGCGGCTCGCCTCGGCGCAGGCGCTGGCGCGGCGCAGCCGGATCAGGGTAAGCGACTTCGAGGCGCAGTCGGGGACTCGTTTCACGGTCGATACGCTGTCGTTGCTGATCAAGCGGCGGCCGAAGACGCGGTTCATCTGGTTGATGGGCGAGGACACTCTGCCCGATTTTCACCGCTGGAAGGCGTGGCGCACACTGGCCCGAATCGTTCCGATTGCGGTGCTGTCGCGCCCGGGCTATGAAGACGAGGCCCGCGCGGCGCGCGCGATGGGCTGGTTGAGGCATTTCGTCCGTCCCTCGACTATGGCCAGGCAGTGGGCGAGCTGGAGTGCACCGGCGATCATCTTCCTTCGCCTGCCCGCTGATCCGACCTCTGCCACCCGCCTGCGCGCGCTTGATCCCGACTGGCACCACCGCTTCGCTGCGCAAGCGAGCGGGCGTGGCCAATCCTTTAAGGAGTGACCTTGCCCGATCCCGTTTCCGCGCCTGCCGCCGCCACCTCGCTCGAAGTCGAGGCGCTCCACGAGCTGGTCTTGAAGTCGCTCGACGACGATCAGGCGGTCGAAGTCGTATCGATCCCGCTCGCCGGCAAATCGTCGATCGCCGACCATATGGTGATCGCCAGCGGGCGTTCGACTCGCCAGGTGGCGTCGATGGCGACCAAGCTCGCCGCCAAGATCAAGCAGGATTATCACAAGATTGTCCGGATCGAAGGACTGCCCACCGCCGATTGGGTGCTGATCGATGCCGACGACGTCATCGTCCACCTGTTCCGCCCCGAAGTGCGCAGCTTCTACAATCTCGAACGGATGTGGGCGTTCGGGGATGAAGACGATGTCAGGAAAGCCCCACTGGCGTCGGCACCCGGCGCCTGACCCAGCCACCGTGCTGCTTCACATCCTCGCGCGCGGCAAGATCGGCCGCACCAGCGAGGCCGAACTGGTCGAACGCTATCTCAAGCGAATCGCCTGGCCGACCAAGGTCAGCGAGCTTCCCGACCGCGGTGGCAACTTGCCGGCGCCCGCGTCGTCGAGCGTCACCGTCTTGCTCGACGAGCGCGGCACGGCGCTATCCTCGATCGCACTTGCCGCGCAACTCGAGGCGTGGCGCGACGGTGGCAAGCGCGAAGCGCGGTTCGTAATCGGCGCCGCCGACGGCCATGACGACCAAGCGCGCGGCGCCGCCGATCTGTTGCTGTCATTCGGCCCCGCGACCTGGCCGCACATGATGGCGCGCGCGATGCTCGCCGAGCAATTGTTCCGCGCCACGACGATCCTTGCCGGCCACCCCTACCACCGCGCAGGTTGATGAAACGCTGCGCGATCCTGTTCGCGATGTTCGCCCCCGCGCTTGCCGCCGCCAGCGTGCCGGTCGACGTGCAGATCGACCTGCCGCGCGAGACGATCGGGCAGGCGCTAGCCCGCACCGCCGGCGAAGCCAAAGCCGCTGCAGCGCAAGTCGCCGCGCTCGACGTTCGGGAGCGGGCGGCGACCGACGCGGCATCGCGGTTGCGCTTCGCGCGCCAACGCGCCGCCGCCGAGATCGCCCTGACCGAGACGCGGCTGGCGCAGGCCGATCTCGCGCTGACCGCGGCACGGATCGCGGTCGCCCACCGCGAAGAAAGCCTTGCAAGGCAACGCGCGCCACTTGCCGCGTTGCTGGCGGGACTTGCCACGATGGGGCGCCGCCCACCGATCCTGGTGCTCGCCGACGGCACCTCGATTGCCGAACTGGTGCGGGTGCGCGCGCTGATCGATGGCAGCATGCCGGTGATCGAGCGGCGCAGCGCAGCGCTCCAGCGCGCGCTCGGCGAAGGCCGCACGCTCGCCGCGAACACCGCCGCGGCGCGGCGCACGGTCGATACGGCGCGCGAGCGCCTGGTCGAACAAC
>JALYRH010000088.1 GCA_030855425.1 Pseudomonadota bacterium | reverse complement strand
CTGATGGACCCGGCGACGGTCGAGGCGGTGATCGCCGCCGCGCGCGACCATTGGCCCACCGCCCACGACGTCGAGATCACGCTCGAGGCCAACCCCAACAGCGCCGAGGCGGCGCGCTTCGCCGACCTTGCCGGCGCTGGGGTCAATCGCATCAGCCTCGGCCTGCAAAGCTTCGACGATGGCAGCCTTGCTTTCCTCGGCCGAGCACACACGGCGATCGAAGGTCAGCGCGCGCTGGCCGCGGCGCAGAACACGGTTGACCGGGTCAGCTTCGACCTCATCTACGCACTCCCCGGCGATGACGAAGCGCGCTGGTCGGCCGACCTCGACCGGGCGATCGGCCTCGGCACCGAGCATCTCTCGCTTTACCAATTGACGATCGAGCCGGGCACGCGCTTCGCCACCATGGCCGCCCGCCGCGAATTTGACCCGCTCGATTCAGAAACCTCGGCGTCGCTGTTCGAACTGACCCAGGAACGAACCGCCGCGGCGGGAATTCCGGCCTATGAAATCTCAAATCACGCCCGCCCCGGCGCCGAGAGCCGCCACAACCTCGCTTACTGGCGCTATCGCGATTATGCCGGTGTCGGCCCCGGCGCGCATGGCCGCCGCTCAGGAATGCGCACCGTGCGCCACAAAAAGCCCGAGAATTTCCTCTCCGCCGTCGCGCGCAATGGCCATGGCCTTGTCGAGGAAGCAGCGCTCAGCCATCACGAAGCCGCGCAGGAAGCGCTCGTCATGGGGCTGCGCCTCGTCGAAGGAATCGACCCGGAAGCGCTTGCGAGGCGTCTTGGCGTCGACTGCATGGTCGATCATGCGGCAGTCGAGCGGTTAGTCGGTCACTCACTGCTCGAACATGACGGTCGCAACCTTCGGACCACACCTGCGGGGCGCTTGCTGCTCGATTCTATCCTTGCTGAAATCGCGGCCTAGAAGGCTTTGCCCGCTGGCGAGACCACGGTCGTGCCCGTCGCGGTGACCTGCCGCACTTCAAGCAACCGCTCGGCAATCCCGTCGCGACCGAAGCGGAAGCTACCGTCGACCCCGGCGAACCCGTCCTTGTCGATCAGCCCGCGCGCCGGAAACGCGCGCCCGATCGGCCAATCCTGGGCGCTACGCACCGCGAGCAGCATCGCATCATAGCCCAGGCTGGCCAGCCGATAGGGCGATTTGCCGTAACGCGCCCGGTAGCGCGTGCTGAGCTGGTTAAAGCGCGCGTCGGGCGCCGCGGCGTACCATGCGCCGCGCAATGCCGGAGTCTTGCCGAGCGTCTTGTCGCCGGCCCACAATTCGGTTCCCATATATATTGCGGCGCGCGGCAGCGCGGGCGCCGCGAGCGCCGCGATCCGGCCCGCATCGGCAATCAGCACGGCGTCGAAATCGCCCTTTGTACCAAGCCGTGTCGCCGCCGCCTTGACCGAGGCCGAAGACCGGTCGAACGGCTCGACCACGGTGATCCGCCCCCCCGAGCGGCGAACCGCAGCAAGCATCGCCTGGGTCGCGCGCTGGCCATATAGTCCGCTCGGAACGAGCGCGGCAAAATTGGTGCGACCGGTCGATTTGGCATGGCTCACGACGCGGTCGATCGATTGGTCAGGAGTGAAGCCCATGATATAAACGCCGTTGCCGGCGACGCCCTCGTCGTTGGAAAAGGCCACCACCGGCACCCCCGCCCGGCGCGCGATCGGCGCCGCCGCGCGAACGTCCTGAGCAAGCAGTGGTCCAAGGATCAGGCGATTGCCGTCGCGCAGCGCACGCTGGGTCGCGCCCGCGGCGCCGCCTGCGCCGGCGCTGTTGTAGACTGTCATGCGCAAGCTCTGGTCGCCGCTGTCGGCGAGCGCGAGGGTGGCGGCATTGGCGATCGACTGGCCAATCGCGCCGTCGCCGCCGCTGGTCGGGACGATCACCGCGACGAGGTTGCGCTGGCGCTCGATCGGCACCACCGGCCGGACCGGCTCGGGACCGGGACCGGGAACCGGAACGGCGGGAACCGGGCGACTGGTCTGACACCCGGCAAGCGCCAGCGTCGCGCCCAGCGTGGCGAGCAGGAATTGCCGCCGCGCTTGCCGATGGTGGGTCGATGGTGCCATGCGATGCGTCTCCAATGAATAAGCCTCTTGCCCACGGACTGTATATCGTCGCGACCCCGATCGGCAATCTCGGTGACGTCACCGCGCGCGCCGCTGATACGCTGTGCCGCGTCGACCGCATCCTCGCCGAAGACAAGCGCGTTACTGCCAAATTGCTCGCCCACCTCGGCGCCAAGGCGCCGATGACGGCTTATCACGACCATAGCGATGACGACCTTCGCCAGCGGATCATTGCCGAAGCCTCGGTCAAGGCGATCGCATTGGTCAGCGACGCCGGTACCCCGCTCATCTCCGACCCCGGCTACAAACTGGTTCGCGCCGCACGTGGGGCCGGGGTCACGATTCACACGCTTCCCGGCCCGTGCGCCGCAATCGCCGCGCTGACGCTGGCCGGGCTCCCGACCGACCGCTTTCTGTTCATCGGCTTTCTCCCCGCCAAGGCCAAGGCACGGAGCGACAGCATCACCGAGGTCGCGAGCTTGCGCGCCAGCCTCGTGCTGTACGAAAGTGGCCCGCGGCTCGGCGACAGCCTTGCCGCGCTTGGCGCAGGGCTGGGTGACCGCCCCGCCGCGGTGATCCGCGAAATCACGAAGCTCCATGAGGAGTGCGTCACGGGCTCGCTGGCCGAGCTTGCCGCGCGCTACGCCGACGCGCCGCCGCGCGGCGAAATCGTGATCGTTGTCGGCCCGCCGACCGAGCCCGGCGCCGCCACCGACGACGAACTCGACGCGGCGCTGAACAACGCGCTCGCCCGCCTGTCGCCGTCACGCGCCGCAGCCGAGGTCGCGACCGCGCTCGGCATTCCAAAAAAGCGCGCTTACGCCCGCGCGCTCGAGCTTGGTGGTGCGTGAAACACCGGGTCGCAGAGCAGCGCGGCCGCCGTGCCGAGACGATCGCAGCATGGTGGTTGCGCCTCCACGGCTGGTCGATCCTGGCGAAACGGGCACGAGTGAAAGGCGGCGAAGTCGACCTCGTCGCGCGGCGCGGTCACGTGTTGGCATTTGTCGAGGTCAAGCAGCGCGCGACGGCGGAGGCCGCCGCATGGTCGCTTGACCATTATCGCCTGCGCCGGGTGGCGGTCGCCGCCGAGCAGCTCGCTCTGCGCTACGCCCGGCCCGGCGACATCATCCGCATCGACGCGCTTTACCTCGTTCCGCGCCACCTCCCGCGCCATTTGCCCAACGTCTGGACCGGGTGACAAAGCTCCGGCACTCGCTTAGGCGGCTTGGCCTATGAGCCTGACCATCGCCGTACAAATGGATCCTCTCGAAGCGGTCGGCATTGCCGCCGATTCGACCTTCGCGTTGATGCTCAGCGCCCAGTCGCGCGGGCACCGCCTGTTTCATTATTCCGCCGACGCGTTGACCTACGAAGACGGCCGCGTGCGCGCGATGGCGCGCCAGGTGACCGTGCAAAAGGTCGCGGGCAACCATTTCACCGCCGCCGATCCCGCCGCGATCGATCTTGGTCGCGACGTCGACGTCATCCTGATGCGGCAGGATCCGCCGTTCGACATCGGCTACATCACCGCCACCTATCTGCTCGAACGGATCGCGGGTGACACTTTGGTTGTCAATGACCCGCGCAGCGTCCGCGACGCGCCCGAAAAATTGTTCGTGCTCGATTTCGCGCGCTTCATGCCGCCAACGCTGATCACCCGCTCGCTGGCCGAATTGCGAACATTTCACGCGCGGCACGGCGAAATCGTGGTCAAGCCGCTCCATGGCAATGCCGGGGCGGCGGTGTTCCGCATCGGGCGCGACGGCACCAACCTTGCCGCGCTCGCCGAACTGTTCGGCAGTGTTTGGCGCGAGCCGTATATCGCGCAGGCCTTCCTCCCCGCCGTTGCCCAAGGCGACAAGCGCATCGTGCTGGTCGACGGCGAGGTGGCGGGCGCGATCAACCGCAAGCCCGGCGCGGGTGAAATTCGCTCGAACCTCGCGGCGGGCGGAAAAGCCCATGCGACCGAGCTTACCGACCGCGAGCGCGAGATTTGCGCGGCACTTGGCCCGGAATTGAGGGCGCGCGGGCTGCTGTTCGTCGGGATCGACGTGATCGGCGGGATGCTGACTGAAATCAACGTCACGTCGCCAACCGGGATCGTCGCGATCGACGCGTTCAACGGCAGCGACACGCCGGCGCTGATCTGGGACGCGATCGAAGCGAAAGTGGCTGTCCGAGGGACTCAACAGTGAGCAACTGGATCGTCCGCCTGATCGAGCAATCGGGCTATCTCGGGGTCGCTTTCCTGATGTTCCTCGAGACGGTTTTTCCGCCGATCCCGTCTGAAGTGATCATGTCGATCGCCGGGGTCGCGGCGGGCCAGGGTAAATTGAGCCTTGGCTGGGTGATCGCGGCGGGCACGACCGGCGCGATGCTCGGCAATATCTTGTGGTATCTCGCCGCGCGCGCGCTCGGGATCATGCGCTTGAAGCCGATCATCCTGCGCTGGGGCCGGTGGATCACGATGAGCTGGGGCGAGGTCCAGCGCGCCGAGCGCTGGTTTGCGAGCCATGGTACGTTTTTCGTGTTTCTCGGACGTATGCTGCCGACCGTGCGCAGCCTCGTCTCGGTCCCCGCCGGGCTGCTCAAGATGCGCTTCAAGACGTTCTTGATCGCCTCGACCGTCGGCACTGCGGGGTGGACCGCGATGCTCGCCTTCGCCGGCTTCAAGCTGGGCGAGCAATATGAGGACATCAACGACCTGCTTGGTCCCGCCTCGAACGCAATCCTCGTCCTGCTCGTGGCCGGCTACATCTACCGCGTGTGGACCCACCGCGACGTCGATCCGACCGAAGGCGATCCCGACCCAAAGTCGCCCTAGCCGCGACTTACTGCGCTCTGGGATGCGCGTGGCGATAGACGTCGAGCAGTCGCGCGGCGTCGACCTCGGTATAGATTTGCGTCGATGACAGGCTGGCGTGGCCCAGCAATTCCTGGAGCGATCGAAGATCCGCGCCACCGGCGAGCAAATGGGTCGCGAAGCTGTGGCGCAGCGCGTGCGGGGTGACGCTGTCGGCCAGCCCGAGCGTGACCCGCGCGCCCCGCACCGCGCGCCGCACGAGGTCGGGATTAAGCGGCCCGCCCTTGACCCCGACGAATAATGGCACGTCGCCGCGAAGTGGCCACGGGCAGGCTGCGACATAGGCCGTGACGGAGTCACGCACGGTCGGCAGGATCGGAACGACCCGGGTCTTGTTGCGCTTGCCGGTGACGCGCAGCGCCTGGCCGAGCGGGAGCACACGCGCGCGGAGCGACAGCGCCTCGCTCACGCGCAGCCCCGAGCCGTAGAGCAATAACAGGATCGCAAGGTCGCGCGCTCCGACCCATGGCAGACGCGCGCTTTCTCCCGCTTCTTCGGCCAGCGCCAGCGCATCGGCGGGACTCGCCGGGCGCGGCAGCGTACGCGGGCGCTTGGGGCTGCGGGTGCGCGGAAGTTGTGGCAAATTGCCTTGTTCTTCCGCGGCGAAGCGAAGGAAAGCGCGCACCGCCGACATCTCGCGCGCGGCAGACGAGGCGCCCAGTCCATCGCCGCGACGGTCGGCGAGAAAGGCGCGAAGTTCGACCGCGGCGAGGTTGATCAGTCCGTAACGCCCGATCGCTTCACCACGGTAACGGCCAAGGAAGCCGATCAGCCGATGCGCGGTCGCGACGTAGGCGCGAACGGTGTGCGCCGAGCGGCGGCGATCAAATGCGAGATGGCGCGACCAGCGATGCGCAAGCGCGCTCGCCGGGTCGTGGCCCTCCGCTGGCTGGTCTAGCTGTTCCTCGCCCACTGGCGCAGCATAGCGCCGAGTGCGGCGCCGAGGAACTGCAACAATTGGCTTGCCTGATCCGATTGTTCGGCAACCGCCCCCGACTGGCCGAGGAGCAACAATCCACGCGGATAAGGCGCCTCGACGTCGAGCGCGATCAAGGCTTCGGCGCGAACACTATCGGCGGCGTAGCCGAACAGCGGATGGCCACGCTCAACCGAGCGCAGTGCGACTTCGCCAACCTGCCCCGCCGCGAGTGATATCAGCGCAGGTTCGCAGCGGCTGACACCGTGGAGGTCGATCCGGAAGCCCTGCTCGCCGAGCATCAACGCCATCGTCACGCAGTCGAGCCCGAGCAGTGTCGGCCACTCGCGCGTGACGACGGCGACAAGCGAATCGAAGTCCTCGGCCTCCATCGCCGCGATCACGGCGCAATGGATCGCCGCCACCGCGCCCGAATGGCCGCGCGCGAAGGCAGCAAGGTCGGCACGCGCCGATTCGGCCTGCCCCAACCGCTCGCGCAGGGTTGCGACGGCACGCTCCTCGAACTGAATCACTCGTCCCATAAGGCTGATCTTGCCAGCACAGGGTTAATTTACAGTGGCGGCGTCCTGGTGAGGCAAAGCCGCCGCCGCCTATTGCGATACAGCCCTTACCCGATCGTCTGTCCGGTCTCCGCCCAATCCTTGAGAAAGCCCTCGATGCCCTTGTCGGTCAGCGGATGCTTGAACATCTGCCAGATGATCGCCGGCGGCGCGGTCATCACGTCCGCGCCGATCTTGGCCGCATCGTGGACGTGGATCGGGTTGCGCACGCTGGCGACGAGGATTTCGGTGCGGAAATCATAATTGTCATAGATCAGGCGGATGTCGGCGATCAATTCCATTCCCGGATAGCCGGTATCGTCATGCCGGCCGACGAAGGGCGAGATGAAGCTTGCCCCCGCCTTGGCCGCGAGCAGCGCCTGGTTGGCCGAGAAGCACAAAGTCACATTGACCATTGTCCCGTCGTCGCTGAGCGCCTTGCAGGTCTTGAGGCCATCGGGCGTGAGCGGCACCTTGATGGCGATATTGTCGGCGATTTTGCGTAGCACCGCCGCCTCGCGCATCATTTCGGCATGGTCGAGCGCGACCACCTCGGCCGAGATCGGACCGGGACATATTGCCGCAATCTCGCGCACCACTTCGATGAAATCGCGCCCCGATTTCTTGATCAGCGAGGGGTTGGTGGTGACCCCGTCGAGCAGCCCGCTTTCAGCGAGCGCGCGGATG
>JALYRH010000087.1 GCA_030855425.1 Pseudomonadota bacterium | reverse complement strand
CGCCCTGCTCGATCTCGCCGGTTGGGCGGAGACGGATATCTTCGCGCATGGCTGAGGGATCGCCCTCCAGAGGACCGAACAATGTCCGAGGCGGCTAGGCGCGATCTCGCGCTCAAGCGGCACTGGGCCGAGCCGGGCAGCCGCCACGACCGGCTCGTCCGGGTGTCTAAATTCGTCCTGCCGATCCTGATCGGCGGGCTGCTGGTGGTGCTCGCCGTCGCCCCGTTCGATCGGCGCGGCGATGTCAGCTTCATTCTTGACAAGAATAAGGTCGACGCCGCGCAGGAACGGATGCGCGTCGAAGCCGCGCGTTACACCGGGACCGACGACAAGGGCCAGAAATTCTCGATCGACGCCGATCGCGCGATCCAGCCGACCAGCGATCGCCCGATCGTCGACATCGAGGGCATGCGCGCGCAGCTCGAGCTTGAGCGCGGCCCGCTGTCGATCGTCGCTGGCAAAGGACGCTATGATCTTGACCAGCAGAAGGTCGCGATCGATGGGCCAGTACGCGTTGCGGGGCCCGATGGTTATCGCCTTGAAACCAGCGACGTCGGGATCGATCTCAAGAACCGCAATCTGGCGAGCCGTGGGCGGGTCGTCGGCGACATGCGGCTCGGCCACTTCGAAGCGGGTCGGATGACCGCCAACCTCGGCACCCGCGAAGTGGTCCTGACCGACGGGGTGAGCTTGAAAATCCGGCAAGGGGCAGTCAGATGATGGCGATGAACAAGTTTCTGGCAGTCTTGACGCTGGGCGGCCTGTCGCTGGGCGGGCTATCGCTCGGCGCGGGAGCGATGGCGCAGTCGAACGGCCAACTGTCGGCACTCAAGGGACATGACAGCAATGCCCCGGTCGATGTCGATGCCGACCGCATCGAGGTTCAGGAGCGCGCCGACCGCGCGGTGTTCACCGGCAACGTCAAAGCGCGGCAGGGCAATTTGACGCTCGATACTGCGCGCCTGACGCTCGCTTATACCTCTGGCAATGGCATCAAGATAAATCGCCTCGACGCGAGCGGTGGGGTGGTCGTGACGAGCCCGTCGGAAACCGCGCGCGGCAATTTCGCGGTCTACGATCTCGATCGCAAGCTGATCACCCTCGTCGGCGATGTGCGCCTGGCGCGCGAAGGATCGACGATCAACGGTTCGCGGCTGTTGATCGACCTCAATACCGGACGCGCGGTGATGGACGGCGGCGCGCCGGGCGTCGGCCAGTCGGGCGGGCGCGTCACCGGACACTTTACCGTCCCCCAGAAATCGCGCTGATGAACGAGGCGCAGGTGATCGCGCGTCCGACCGCGCATGACATCAGTCATGTCCGCGGGCTCGAAGTGCGCTCGATCGCCAAAAGCTATGACAAGCGCGCGGTACTCCACGACGTCTCGCTCAGCGTCGCGCGCGGCGAAGTGGTCGGACTGCTCGGTCCCAATGGCGCGGGAAAGACGACCTGCTTTTATTCGGCGATGGGTTTGGTCAAGCCCGACGCGGGGCGGATATTCCTTGATGGCCGCGACATCACCAGATTGCCCATGTATCGGCGTGCGATCCTCGGGCTTGGCTATCTGCCACAGGAAACCTCCATTTTCCGTGGTTTGACGGTCGAACAGAATATCATGGCGGTGCTTGAGGTGAGCGAGCCCGACCGCCAGGCGCGCGACGAGCGGCTCGAACGATTGCTCGGCGAATTTGGACTGGTCCACTTGCGTACCGCCCCCGCGATGGCGCTGTCGGGGGGCGAGCGACGGCGCTGCGAAATCGCTCGCGCGCTCGCCGCCGATCCGTCGATCATGCTGCTCGATGAGCCGTTCGCGGGAATCGACCCGATCTCGATCAGCGACATCCGTGACCTCGTCCGCGATCTCAAGCAGCGCGACATCGGCGTCCTCATCACTGACCATAATGTCCGCGAAACGCTCGAAATCGTCGACCGTGCGTGCATCATCTACGACGGCCAGGTGCTGTTCGAGGGGACACCCCAGGCGCTGGTTGCCGACGAACAGGTCCGCCGATTGTACCTCGGCGAAAGTTTCGCGCTGTAGCGCGGCGGGGCTGATCGATGGGGCTTGGCCCGCGCCTCGAGGTTCGCGTTTCGCAATCGCTGGTGATGACCCAGCAATTGCAGGCGGCGATCAAGCTGCTCGCGCTGTCGAACCTCGAAATCGAAGCGGTGATCGCCGATGAACTCGCCAAGAACCCGTTGCTCGAGGCGCATCCGGCCGACGGCGGGGCGAGCGGCGAACATGTCCATCTGCGCGAAGATCGCGAAGTTGGCGACGACGCGCGTGATCCGAGTGGTTCGGACGAACTGATCGCCCGAATGGGCGGCACCGAGGACAGCCCGCTCGATATCGACTGGCGCGAGGCAGCGCTCGACAATGACGGCTTCGCCGATGTCGGAAGCGGCGGGGGCAGCGACGAGGCGTTCGACTTCGACCGCCTCGAGGCCTGCGAAACCGGGCTGTGCGAGCATCTCATGGCGCAGCTCCACGGGTCCGGCGGAATGATCGGTCGCGTTGCAGAAGCGATCGTCCACGAACTTGAGGAAACCGGTTATCTCGACACCCAGCTCGGCATGATCGCTGAAACGACCGGGGCCACTGTCAAGGAAGCGGCCGCCGCACTGGCGCTGGTCCAGTCGCTCGACCCCGCCGGGATCGCCGCGCGCAGCCTGGAGGAATGTATCGCGCTCCAGGCGCGCGCCGCAGACCGCTACGATCCGGCGATGGCGCGGCTGATCGCCAATCTTGACCTGCTTGCCAGGGGGCGAATGGGCGATCTGAAGCGGATCTGCGGGGTCGATGACGAGGATCTCGCCAGCATGGTGCGCGAGCTTCGCGCTTATGACCCCAAGCCCGGCTGCCGCTTCGTCACCAAGGAACCCGAAGCAATCGTCGCCGATGTCATCGTCCGGCGGATCAAGGACGGCTGGTCGGTCGAATTGAACAATGCCGCTTTGCCCCGCGTATTGCTCAACCGACGCTATCACGCCGAACTCAAGGCCGGTGCCAAGGACAAGGCGGCCAAGGCATGGCTCGGCGATTGCGTCGCGAGCGCGCATTGGCTGGTCAAGGCGCTCGACCAGCGCGCGCGGACGATCGTCAAGGTCGCGAGCGAAATCGTCACTCAGCAGCAAGGCTTCTTCGAATCGGGCGTCGCCGCGCTGCGCCCGTTGACGTTGGCGAAAGTCGCCGAGGCGATCGAGATGCATGAATCGACGGTCAGCCGGGTCACCTCGAACAAATATCTCGCGTGCGACCGCGGGCTGTTCGAAATGAAATATTTCTTTGGCTCGGGGGTCGCCAGCGAGGGCGGAGAGGGCGCTGGGGCCGAAGCGGTCAAGAATGCCATCGGCAAGTTGATCGCCGCCGAAATCGACATTTTGAGCGACGACACGCTGGTCGATTTGCTCAAGGCCCAGGGCTTTGACCTCGCGCGCCGCACCGTCGCCAAATATCGCGAGGCAATCGGCCTCGGCTCCTCGATCCAGCGCCGCCGCCAGAGGAAGATGACCGGCGGCTAAAGCCCTCTCCCATGGGGAGAGGGTTCGGTGAGGGTGATTCGTCGGTGATCACCCTCACCCTTCCGCTGCTGCGCTGCTCCCTCCCTCTCCCCATGGGAGGGACTACAGTCCCAACCGCGCCCACACCGGCAGATGATCGCTGGCTTTCTTCGCTTCGGCGCTGGCGTGAACCCCCGCCGCCTCGATGCGCAGGCAATTGGCGACGAGGATGCGGTCGAGCGCGGCGACTGGGCGGCGGGCGTGAAAACTGTTGCCGGTCGGCGCCACGCGATAGCCGTCGCCGAACTCGCTCAGGCAACCTCCCGCGACGCGCCACTCGTTGGTGTCCCCCATCAGCACCGTCGGCATCGGGCGGTGGCGCTTTTCGATATGCTCGATGATGCTCCGCACCTGGCGCCGCCGCCACAGTCCGGACAGATCGAGGTGCATGCCGATGATGCGCAGCTCGGCTCCGCGTACGACCAGTTCCGCCATTACCGCGCCGCGCGGCTCGAGCGTCGGCAAGTGAAGCGCATCGACCCCGGTAACTTCGATGTCGTGCTTCACCAGCAGCGCATTGCCGTGCCAGCCGAGGTTTCGGGTCGCTAGGCCGAGCTTGCTTTCGAGGCGCTCGCCGAACGGAAAAGCGTGGGCGAGGCGCGAATGGCTGACCCCGAACTCGACCGGCTTGTAGAGCCCGTGGCTATCGATCAGCCCATGCGGCACCGCCGACGCGCGCGTCCCGAAGCGCAGGTCGGCCTCCTGCAATGCGACGATATCGGCGTCGATCTCCTGCAATACATGCAGCACCCGATCGGGCCTGCGCCGCCGATCGGTCCCGACCGCCTTGCGCATGTTGTACGACGCAACAGTGATGGTGGGGGAGGTCACGCTTCCGCCAACCGATCCCGCTTGGGCAAGTTCCTCAAACGTCCAGATTCGCGACGCTCAGCGCATTGTCCTGGATGAATTCGCGGCGGGGTTCGACGACGTCGCCCATCAGGCGGGTAAAGATTTCGTCGGCGATGTCGGCTTGCGGGACTTCGACGCGGAGCAAGGAGCGGTTGGCGGGGTCGAGCGTGGTTTCCCACAATTGCTCGGCGTTCATTTCGCCAAGCCCCTTGTAGCGCTGGATCGACAGCCCCTTGCGCCCCGCGGCGAGCACCGCGTCGAGCAATTCGGACGGCCGCGTGACGGGGATCGACTTGCCCTTGGTGTCGGCCTCCTCGGCGATCGCATCGCCGCCCTCGCCGCCCGCGCCGTCCTCGGCACTCGCGCGAGCGTCGCTCGTCTCGACCGGCGCCGCCACGTCGGCGGCCCCCTTGCGCACCGTCTTGAGCACGGCGGGCGCGGCATAGGTCGACGCCTGCTCGGCGGCGAGCGTGTGGAGCTTGCGCGCTTCGGCCGAGGCCATGAAGGTCGGCTCGATGATGTGCGCATCGGTCACCCCGCGCCACAAGCGCTTGAGCAGATAGCCCCCCTCGGCGGCGATTTCTCCGGTCCAGCGCGCTTCCTCATCGCCGCGGCCCAACCACGAACTGACCTTCTCGATCGCAGCGCGCCGCTTGTCGGCGGGCAGGTCGGGGGCGAGCGCGCCTGACAGCGCAAGCGCCTCGAGCAGTGCATAATTATACTTCTTGGGTGCATAGGCCATCAACGTGCGGACGCGTCGCGCATGGTCGACCAGGCTGCGCAAATCGGCTCCCGAGCGCGGCCCCTCGGCGGTTTCGAGCACCAGTCCCTCGAGCCCCGCGCCGACCAGATATTCGTCAAGCGCGGGGTCGTCCTTGAGATAGACTTCGCTGCGCCCGCGCGCGACTTTGTAAAGCGGCGGCTGGGCGATGTAGAGGTGCCCGCCCGCGATCAGTTCGGGCATCTGGCGGTAGAAAAAGGTCAGCAGCAGGGTGCGGATATGCGCGCCGTCGACGTCGGCGTCGGTCATGATCACGATCTTGTGGTAGCGCAATTTTTCGAGGTTGAATTCCTCGCGCCCGATCGAGGTGCCGAGCGCCTGGATCATCGTCCCGATTTCCTTCGATCCGAGCATCCGGTCGAAGCGCGCGCGCTCGACGTTGAGGATCTTGCCCTTGAGCGGAAGGATCGCCTGGATATTGCGGTCGCGGCCCTGCTTGGCCGATCCGCCGGCCGAGTCTCCTTCGACCAGGAACAGTTCGCACTTGGCCGGATCGCGTTCCTGACAATCGGCGAGCTTGCCGGGGAGCGACGCGATATCCATCACCCCCTTGCGCCGGGTCAGCTCGCGCGCCTTCCGCGCCGCTTCGCGCGCAGCGGCGGCGTCAATGATCTTGCTGATGATAAGCCGCGCATTGGCCGGATTTTCCTCGAGCCACTCGGTCATCTTGTCGCTCATCAGGCTCTCGAGCGGCTGGCGCACTTCGGAACTGACCAGCTTGTCCTTGGTTTGCGACGAGAATTTGGGATCGGCCAGCTTGACCGAGACGATCGCGGTCAGCCCTTCGCGCATGTCGTCGCCGGTCAGGCTGATCTTTTCCTTTTTCAGCACCCCTGATTTCTCGGCATAGCCGTTGATCGTGCGGGTCAGCGCGGCGCGGAACGCCGCCATGTGCGTGCCGCCGTCGCGCTGCGGGATGTTGTTGGTGAACGGCAGGACGTTCTCATAATATGAGTCGTTCCACTCCAGCGCGACATCGATCCCGATGCCGTCGCGGACCGCCGAAATCGCGATCGGCTCGGGCAATAGCGGGGTCTTGGTGCGGTCGAGATATTTGACGAAGGCGGCGATCCCCCCTTCATAATATAGCTCATGCTCGACGCGCTCCTCGTGACGCGCATCGGCGAGGATCAAGCGAACGCCCGAATTGAGAAACGCCAGCTCGCGATAGCGATGCTCAAGGTGGTCGAAGTCGAACTCGACGATCTTGAACGTCTCGGGGCTCGGCAGGAAGGTCACCTTGGTGCCCTTCTTGCCTTCGGGCGCAGGGCCGACGACTTTCAATGGCGCAACCGCGTCGCCGTAAGCAAAGCGCATATAATGCTCTTCGCCGTCACGCCAGATCGTCAGGTCGAGCCACTCCGAAAGCGCGTTGACGACCGACACGCCGACCCCATGGAGCCCGCCCGACACCTTGTAGGCATTGTCGTCCGAGGTGTTCTCGAATTTTCCGCCGGCGTGGAGCTGGGTCATGATGACTTCGGCGGCCGAGACGCCTTCTTCGCTGTGAATCCCGGTCGGGATGCCGCGGCCATTGTCCTCGACCGTGACCGACCCGTCGGGGTTGAGCTGGATCAGGATGCGGTCGCAGTGCCCGGCAAGCGATTCGTCGATCGCATTGTCGCTGACTTCGAACACCATGTGGTGAAGCCCCGATCCGTCATCGGTGTCGCCGATGTACATTCCGGGCCGCTTGCGCACCGCGTCGAGGCCCTTGAGGACCTTGATCTGATCGGCGCCATAATCATTCTGATTGGGATCGGAGGCCATGCAAACTGCTTCTTGAAAAAAGGGATGCGCGGGTCGGCGAGTCTAGTCGATCGAGACCAAGCGGGGAGGAACCCGAAAAGCGCGAAAAATCATCGCCAGAGCATAGGACAACGCCTCCGCAAAGCCAAGCTTTTCAGCAAGCATCGGTCGCCGTGCGGCGGGCGCAAAAAAGGCCGGGGAAGCGGCTGCTTCCCCGGCCTTTTTGCTGGAGGGATTAGCCCTGCGCTCGCGCCGGTCGGCCCGACCGGCCACGGTTGAACGGACGATTGCCGCCACCGCCATCGGGGCGATGCGCGGGATGCGCGCCGGCGCGTTGCGGATGGCGCTGGCC
>JALYRH010000086.1 GCA_030855425.1 Pseudomonadota bacterium | reverse complement strand
GCTCGCCGCGGCCGACCCGACGCGCGCCGCGACGCTGGCCAAGGCGCAATATGACGCCGCCGACAATATGACCGACCGCCAGGCCGCGCTCGGCGTGTTGACCGGACTCGAGGCGCCCGAGCGGCAAGCGGCATTCGACGATTTCCATGCCCGCTACGAAGGCGACGCGCTGGTGATCGACAAATGGTTCGGACTCCAGGCGGCGGCCCCGCGGCCCGACACGCTGGCGCGGGTCGAGGGGCTTCGCCGCCACCCCGACTTCAGCGTCAAGAATCCCAACCGGCTGCGCGCGCTGATCGGCAGCTTTGCCGCTAATCAGGTGGCATTTCATCAGGCGTCGGGGGCGGGTTATCGCCTGCTCGCCGACCTGATCATCGAGGTCGACGCGATCAACCCGCAGGTTGCGGCGCGGCTGGTCCCGCCATTCGGGCGTTGGCGGCGGTTCGTCGCTCCGTACGCCGAGCTGATGCGCGGCGAACTCGAACGGATCGTCGCAACGCCGGGCCTGAGCAAGGATGTGTTCGAGCAGGCGTCGAAGAGCCTGTCGTGAAGGTCAGTGCTGGCCGAGCATGAAACCGAACTGATAGCCCAGCGCGTAGGCGAACCATCCGGCGAGCGGGATTAGCACGGCGAGCGAGCCGTAAGTCGCGATCCTGGCCGCGGGCGACGCCGCGCGAAACCGTTCGATCATTTACCCGCCAACCCAGCTGGCGACCTGCGCGGCGACCTGGTTGGCGGCGGCGTTGAGCGCGGGGCCGATGCTGGCGGCGGTGCCGTCGGCGGGGATGCTTGCTTCGAACCGGCGGGTGGCGACGCGGGCGCCGCCGACGCTCGCCAGCGCGCCGTCATAGCGCACCACGACCGAGCGAGTGGCGGTGTCGTAGCCAAAGCGAGTCAGCGTCCCGCTCAGCGAAACCCCGGGGTCGAGCGACGCCTGGCGCGGGTCGAGGACGACGCGGCCGGTGCTGCGCGTGACGGTTTCCTGGAGCAGGTCCTGGAACAATTTGTCGGGGCTTTCGACCCATTGCAGGCCTTCGATGTAGGCCACCGCGGTCGGCCCGACGAGCGCGGGGACGCGCGTGGTGCTCAATTCCCTGGAGATCACCGGCACCTCGATGGTCAGCGCCTCGCCCGCCGCGGCGGTGCGCGCGATGCTGGCGGGGAGCGGCGCGGCGCTGGTCAGCGTGAGCAGGGTCGGGGGGAGCTTCTTGCCGCCGAAGCAAGCGGCGAGCGACAACGCAAGCGCGGCGACGATCAGGGGGGACTTGCGCATCATTTCGTCTTTCCGGGCTTGTAATCGGGCAGTTTCTCGGGGCCGAGCACGCCCACCACGCCGTCATTGTTGAGGCGATCGGAGAATTGGCTGAGTGACCCGGTGAGGTCGCGCAGATCGCGGACAAGCCGGTTCGCTTCGGGCAGGGTCGACTTGGTCAAATTCTGAATCCCCGGCCGCGCATCGGCGATCAGCGCATCGAGATTATCGGCCGCGCTCTGCGCCGAGGCGATGGTCTTGCGCAGGTCTTCGGCGGCGGGCTTGCCCTGTTCGTTGACGAGCCGCGTGGTGCTGTCGGCGAGCACGCCAACCCGTCGCGCCGCGATACCGGCTTCGCGCGCCGCGATCCGCGCGTCCTGCATCGCGTCGGCGAGGTCGGGCGCACGCTCGGCGAGAACGCGCGTCGTGGTGTCGACATTTTCGAGAATGTCGGAGATTGCGTTCTGATTCCTGTCGCTCATCAATTCGGTAAGCCGTTCGGTCAGCCGCTGGATGCGGTCGATCAGCTCAGGCGCCGAGTTGAGCAAGGCACCGAGCCCGCCCGAGCTCGACGGGATTACCGGGCAGCCCTGCGGCCCGACCTGCTCGATCGGGCGCCCGCCCTTGACCGCGCCGTCGAGCTGGATCTCACTGACCCCGGTGAAGCCGACGCCCTTGATTTCGGCGGTGGTGCCCTGGAGCACCGGCGTGGCGGCATCGACCTCAATCTTCACCCACACGAATTCGGGACGCTGGGGAAGCAGGCTGATCTGCGTGATCTTGCCGACCGGAACGCCGGAGAAGGTCACCGCAGTGCCCGTGTTCAACCCGCTCACGCCCTGGCTGAAATAGATGTCGAAGCATTTGGCGGCCTTGTTCGACAGTCCGGCGAGCCAGACGGTGAACAACAACAATCCGGCGAGCAGCAACAGGACCACGGTCCCGACCAGCACATGGTTCGAACGCGTCTCCATCAGCTAGCCCGATGCCCTTTCTTCAACCCGGCGGAGGCGGCGCGCCCACGGGGTCCGTTGAAATATTCCTGGATCCAAGGATGGTCCAAAGCGAGCAATTCCTCAATCGTGCCGACCGCGACGACCTTTTTGTCAGACAGCACCGCAACCCGGTCGCAGATTGCGTAGAGCGTGTCGAGGTCGTGGGTGATCAGGAACACGGTCAGTTCGAGCCGCTGCTTGAGATTTTCGATCAGTTCGTCGAACGCCGCGGCGCCGATCGGATCGAGCCCGGCGGTCGGCTCATCGAGGAACAACAGTTCGGGATCGAGCGCCAGCGCGCGGGCAAGCCCGGCGCGCTTGCGCATCCCGCCCGACAGTTCGGACGGATATTTGGGCCCGGCGTCGGCGGGAAGCCCCGACATGGCGATCTTGTAGCCGGCAATCTCGTCGAGCAACGGCGCCTTGATGAACGGGAAATATTCGCGGATCGGGACCTGGACATTTTCCGCCACGGTGAGCGTCGAGAAGAGCGCGCCATTCTGGAACAGGATGCCCCAGCGGCGACGGATATTCTTCGCCTCGACGTCGTCGCGTCCGATCATATTCTCCCCGAGCACATCGATTTCGCCCGAATCAGGGGACTGGAGCCCGATGATCGAGCGCATCAGCACCGACTTGCCGGTCCCCGACCCGCCGACCACGCCGAGAATTTCGCCGCGCCGGACCTCGAGGTCGAGACCTTCATGGACGCAATCGTCGCCGAAGCTGTTCGACAGTCCGCGGATCGAGATGATCGGACGTTCGCTCATATCCAGCCAATCTGCGAGAAAAACACCGCGAACACCGCGTCGAGCACGATCACGAGGAAGATCGACTGGACCACCGCGGCGGTGGTGCGGGTGCCGACTTCTTCCGAATTGCCTTCGACCAGCATGCCCTGAAAGCAGCCCGCCAGCGCGATGATGAAGCCGAACACCGGGGCCTTGATCAGCCCGACGTAGAGGTCGGTCAGTGGGACGACTTCCTGAATCCGCTGGATGAAGGTGGCGGGGGGAATGCCGAGGTCGACCCACACGTACATGCCACCGCCAAGCAGCGCCATCATCATCGCGTAGAAGGACAGCAGGGGCATCATGATCGTCGCGGCGAGGATGCGCGGAATGACCAACGCCTCGATCGGGGAGACACCGATGGTGCGCATCGCGTCGATTTCCTCGGTGATTTTCATCGTGCCGAGTTGCGCGGCGAAGGCCGATCCCGAGCGCCCGGCGACCATGATCGCGGTCATCAGCGTGGCGAGTTCGCGCACGCTGAGGCGGCCAATTAGGTTGATGGTATAGACTTCGGCGCCGAACGCCGCGAGCTGGACCGCGCCTTGCTGGCCGATGACGATCCCGATGAGGAAGGTCATCAGCCCGATGATCCCGAGCGCGCGCACCCCGACGAGGTCGAAGCGCTGGACCACCGCGTTAAGGCGAAAACGCTTGGGGCGGCGGATGATCTTGCCCATGCTGATCATTACCGCGCCGAGGAAACCGAGCATCCCGACCAGCGTGCGACCGGCCTCGATCGTCCAGTCGCCAAGCTCACCCAGCGCGCGCGACGCCGAATTGGACTGATCGGGGCACACCCGGGTGGGATGGTCGGCGTCGGCGACCTGTTCGAGCAATTGCTGGCCGTCGGGCGAGGCGCCGACCACCTTGGCACCGCGGTCGCGCATCGCGCGGTGGACGAGCCACGCACCGACCGTGTCCATCTTCTCGACCGCGCCGAGATCGATCGTCAGCGGGTCGGAGATGTTTTCGAGCTCACGCTGGGTCGAGGCGGCGCGCGTGATCGTCAACGCGCCGCTGATGCGGTAGATGTTGGCGTCGCTATCGTCTGCGCGTTCGCCGCTGTCGCTGGTCTCTACCGCCATGACGGGTGAAATGCGCGAAATCGGCGCGCTCGGCAAGCGCTGGCGCAACGCTGCCCCTTTCCTGCCATGGTCGATTGCGTATAGCCGGTCGCCATGAGCGCGAACGCCCCCGACCCCAAACCCCTGTTTGTCGCGCTCGGCGATAATCCGGCGCGCGCGTTTGCGATGGCGGCCGACGTCCGCGCCGCCGCGCTGGCGTTCAAGGCGGGAATGGAGCCGGCCGCTGCGCCCGAGGCGGGCCGGGCGGCGGTGCTGGCGGATCTGGACTTCGCTTGGGACCCGGTGTGGGCGCGGGCGATTGCGGCGCGCCCCGCGACGGCGCTGGTCAAGAATGGCCGCGCGGTGCTGGTGCATTTGCCGGCCGGCGCCGATGCCGAACCCGTCGCGGCGGCGATGCGCGAGCGGCGACCGTTGGCGGCGGGCGGCCTCACGCTGCTCGATGCCGACCGCTCCGAATTGTCCAATCATGAACTACGCAAGCGCGATCGACCCTTCGTGCTGCCGCTGATCGAGGGGCAGGAGGAAACGGTCGAGCGTGCCGCCTACGACGCCGCCTACAAGGGCGTGACCGACGCACTGACGCTGTATCTGTGGCGGCGGCCGGCATTCTATCTGACGCGCTGGGCCGCGCGCGCCGGATTGAGCCCCAATATCATCACGCTGGTCGGCGCGCTGCTGTGCGTCGCCGCCTTCTTCCTGTTCTGGGACGGGCGCTATTGGGCGGGCTGCGCGGCGGGTTTCGCCTTCATGGTGCTCGACACGGTCGATGGCAAATTGGCGCGCTGCACCGGGCAGTCCTCGAAATGGGGCAATGTCTTCGATCATGGCATCGACCTCGTCCATCCGCCCTTTTGGTGGTGGGCGTGGGCCGAGGGGTTGGGCCTCCACGGCCCGCTGCTCAAGCAAGGGTATCCGGGGTTCGAGCCGGTTTACGAAGGCCTGATCCTCGCGGCGATCGTCGGCGGCTATGTCGTCCAGCGCGTGATCGAGGGCATCTTCATGCGCCGCTACAAGATGCACATCCACGTCTGGCGCCCGGTCGACAGCAAGTTTCGCCTGATCACCGCGCGGCGCAATCCCAACATGGTGATTCTGGTCGCGTCGCTGGTCGCGGGGCGGCCCGACCTCGGGCTCCAGCTCGTCGCTTTATGGACCCTGGTGTCGCTCATCTTCCATGCGGTGCGTCTCGCCATGGCCAACGCCCGGGCCGATCGCGGACGGCAGATCATCAGTTGGCTGTCGTGAGAAGTCGGGCGTGACATGGACCGCGCTGGTGCTCGCGGGGTCGCGGCCCGGTCGCGATCCGTTTGCACAAAGCCATGGCACCGACCTCAAGGCGCTGATCCCGGTCGGCGGCGTGGCGATGGTTGCGCGCCCGGTGAGCGCCTTGCTCGCCGCGCGCGAGATTGGCGCGGTGCGCGTGCTGGCGCAGCAGCCCGAGCGGGTCGCGGCGGTCCTGACCGACGATGCGCGGCTCAGCGTCGAAGGCTCGCAGGCGACGATTGCAGCGACGCTCGAGGCAATTCTCGCCGATCCCGCGACGCGTTTCCCATTGCTGGTCACCACGGCCGACCACGCCTTGCTCGATCCGGAAATGATCGCCGACTTTTGCGCGGCGGCCAAAGGAGCGGACCTGGCGATCGGACTGGTCGAAAAGCGCGCGCTCGATGCGCGATTGCCGCAATCCAGGCGGACGTGGATCAGATTTCGCGGCGGGGCTTACTCGGGCGCTAATTTGTTTGCCTTCGGGTCGCGCGACGCGGCCAAGGCGGTGGCGCTGTGGCGGAGCGTCGAGCAGGACCGCAAGAAGGGCTGGCGGATGATCGCCGCGCTCGGGCCGGCCCTGCTGTTCGGGTCGGTGCTGCGGGTGCGGACGCTCGACCAGACGCTGGCCAGCATCGGCCAGCGGTTGGGGCTCGACATCCGCAAGGTCGAACTCGCCAATCCGCTCGCCGCGGTCGACGTCGACAAGCCCGCCGATCATGCGCTGGTGAGCGCAATCCTCGAAGGACGAGCATGACCGACCTCGCGATTTACGACATGGACCGCACGGTCACGCGGCGCGCGACCTACACCCCGTTCCTGATCTATTGCGCGCTGCGGCTCGAGCCGTGGCGGCTGCTGCTGCTGCCGGTGGTTGCGCTGTCGATGCTGACTTACGTTGCCAAATTGATCGACCGCGGACGGCTCAAGGAAATCAACCACCGCTTGCTGCTTGGCGACAAGCGTTCGCCGGCCTTGTTGAAACCGCTGATCGATGGCTTTGCCCAGGCCACGCTGACGAACAATGTCCGCCCCGGTGCGCGCGCCGCGATCTCGCGTGACAAGGCCGAGGGGCGGCGCGTGGTGATGGCGACCGCAAGCTATCGCTTTTACGCCAAGGCGATTGCCGATGCGCTTGGGTTCGACGATTGCATCGGGACCAATTCCATCCTCGGCATCGACAGCGTGGTTCACGCCAAGATCGATGGCCATAATTGTTATGGGCCGGCCAAATTGGCGATGGTCGAGCAGTGGCTTGGCGCACAGGGTCTTACACGTGCCAGAGTGCGCTTTTACTCGGACCATGCGAGTGACGCGCCGGTATTCGAATGGGCCGACGAGCCGGTCGCGGTCAATCCGCACGACAAGCTCAAGCGGCTCGCCGAACAACGCGGCTGGCCGGTCGAGGATTGGGGTTGAGGTAGCGTCCGTGTTCGACCCATTGCGGACATTAGGGTTCGATGGGATTAGGTCACTCTTGAGACAAAGTGAGTGGCCAAAGTGAAAAGAGTGTTCCTCGTTTTTGTTGAGTTGGCCGGTGCCAGCGAGAAGTTCAGACGGGACGGATATGCGGGCGGATTCGTCACCGTTGTCGTTCCGGCTGACGACATACGCGCTGCCATCGACATTGGCGACAAGACGTTGCGCGAAGACGGCTACGAAGTGGTGGATATCGACAAGGCGCTTCTTTTCGAGCCGGAAGAGTGGGAGCACGATGTAGAAGTCACGCTCGCCGCCCAACAGAGCGCCAAAGACAACGAGACAAGATACACTCCGTTCACCGTTTGGGGACACTGAACGAATGTCCGCTATCCACCCATAGCTGACATTCCGCTAACGACCCATTGCAGACATTAGCCCTTTCGGGTCTATCCGGTGCTTAGCCAATTTGGGGTCAAGAGAATGCAGGGACTGGAGGACGAAGGCGGGCTGGCAGCGCTGAGCGGAAGCATCGCAGTTACGTTCATCGGCTTCGAGTTCGTAACCTCAGGCGGCAAACAAAAACGGCTTACTCACACGACGGTGGTGGATGAGATCGGCACGGAGGACGTCGCTAAGGCCATCAGGCACATTCGCGACGAAGGCGGTATCTGGGTCACGGACGAAGATGGCGTTTGGTTCATGCCTTGGCCTC